>JAKSBP010000053.1 GCA_022361035.1 Clostridia bacterium | reverse complement strand
TGTCCCTGGGTATGACTGGATGTGGCCTTCATCATAGCGATATTGGCGGATATACAAGTCTTCATGGTAATGTTCGCACAAAGGAGCTATTTATGAGATGGGTTGAAATGGGAGCATTTACACCGGTGATGAGGTCCCACGAAGGAAATAGACCAATGGATAACTTTCAAGTTTATGAGGATGATGAGGCAATAGCCCATCTGGCAAGAATGACCAAGGTCTATACTACCTTAAAACCATATATTAAGGATCTAGTAAAGATAAATGCAGAAAAGGGTATTCCAGTTCAGAGGCCACTATTTATGCATTATGAGGATGACCAGTATGCATACGACATTAAATATGAATATTTATTTGGAAGGGATATGTTAGTGGCTCCAGTCTATGAGGAGGATAAAACTACCTGGAAGGTATACCTTCCAAAGGATGAATGGATACATCTATGGAGTGGAAGGGAGTACGAAGGTGGAGAGCATGAAATAGAAGTTCCAATGGGAGAGCCAGCAGTATTCTATAGAAAGAACTCTAAATATATAGAACTGTTTAAAAGAGCCGGGGCAATTTAAATAAGGTACCTTAGATGAAGTAACCAGTAAATCAATTTATACTAGTAAAGGGTTATATTGAGCTGCTGGTTACTTTTGCTTAAAGCTATTTCTTTAAGAGCCTAAAAACCGATAAAGGGTAAGGGATTTATAGACTAAAGTCAGAGGGGGCATAAAGGGATGTCGTTAGAGAAGTTAAAGGGTCTTAACAGCCACATAGAAATTAAAAATATAGACAGTGGGGAATTTAATAAATATGGACGTATAATAGATGAATTTGATTTTACAAATCTAATAAAATATATGGAGCGAAATACAAAAATACCTGAGGAGGGAAATTTATATAGAGCCTCTGTTATAGATATGGAAAGGGATGGGATAAGGGATAAATTAGCCCAGATATTTTATGGAGAAATGCCGATACAGATAGGATTTTGCAATGGAAAGAATTCTACCTTGAATGGGATGGAATACCATAAGGGAAGTGAAATAAATGTAGCTGTTACCGACATGATACTTCTTCTAGGCAGGGTACAGGATATAGAGGATAATACCTATGAATCCCATAAGGTAGAAGCCTTTTTTATTCCAAGGGGAGCAGCTATTGAAGTCTATCAGACCACCCTACATTTTGCTCCATGTAAAACCCGTAGGGAAGGTTTTAAGTGTATAGTCATACTTCCAAGGGAAACAAATACCCCCCTAAATAATCAAAGAGAGGCTTTAGGAAAAGAAGGTGAATTATTGTTTATGAGGAATAAGTGGCTTTTAGTCCATCAATCAAGAAAGCTACTAATAGATAAAGGAGCCCATGTGGGAATCTTAGGAGATAATATTGAAATAAGGATAGATTAGATACAGTATGTTGAAATTAATTATCTACCAATAGGTAGTGGATGATTTAAGGAAGGGTCAAGGACTGTTCTCTATTAATAGGGAATGGTCCTTGACCTATTTTATTGATTCTTTTAATTTTGCTGTTAGCTCATATAGACAAAAATGATAATATTATTTTGAACAAATGTTCAAAAAATATTTTTAAATAGACATATGTTCTGGAGGGTGATATAATGATTCTAACAGTAGAAAACGTTTTCTAGTAAAAAATATTGATTTCACTTGATTTTCACCCGGTGTGCTAGTTCGTAAGGTCAAGAATCTAGACATATCCTTAAGTACTTATACAATAATAACTATCCTTTACTAGCACATGAGATTAATTTAAATTATTTGAAAGGGGAGTTTTGAATGTTGGGTAATGAGATAGTTTTATTTTTTCAGGAGTTTGTAAATAAGTTCTTAGGTCAGGCACCACTGCTACTTGGAACAGTAGTATTTATCGGCTACCTACTACTAGGCAAAAAGGGGTATGAGGCTTTAACGGGATTTATCAAAGCCTACGTGGGTTTCAAAATATTACAAGTAGGTACGGGAGGATTAGTAAGGACATTTGCACCTATAATTAATGCCTTAACTACTAAATTCGGCATAGAGGCATTTGTAATTGACCCATATTTTGGTCAAACATCAGCCCAGGAGGTACTGGATTCAGTAGACTCCCTGCAATATGTTGGCTACGTAATGTTAATAGCCTTTGCTTGGAATATCCTATTAGTGGCATTAAGAAAGCATACTAAGATTAGAACCCTCTTTATTACCGGTCATATCATGTACCAGCAGTCAGCAGTGCTGTTATGGGCTATGTATTGGGTGCTTGAGGGTACAGGGCTTGCTGTTACAACGCAAACAGTTGTAGTTTCCGGATTTTTAATAGGAACCTATTGGTCCGTAATGTCCAACCTAATAATTGAAGCCACCCAGGAAGTGACAGAAGGGGCTGGATTTACTGTTGGCCATCAGCAGATGTTCGGTGCTTGGGCGGCATATAAATTGGGAAAATTAGTTGGAAATAAGGATAAGGACGTTGATAATGTACAGCTGCCTGGATGGTTATCAATCTTTAACGATAATATCGTATCTAACACCATATTAATGACGACCTTTGTAGGTACAATCATGATAATTATTGGAAAAGATGTCTTTGAGTATAGTAACAGTAAATATTGGTTTGGAACATATATATTTGAAACTACTGCTTACTTTGCTGTCTATATAACGATTATTTTAACTGGAGTTAGGATGTTCGTTGCTGAATTAACAGAATCATTTCAAGGTATTTCACAAAAATTGCTTAAAGGTTCAATTCCCGCAGTTGACTGTGCAGTAATCTTTGGATATGCACCAAATGCACCTACCTATGGATTTATCTTTGGTTTCTTTGGACAGATGTTAGCCATCGGAATTCTGATTTTACTTAAATCACCAATCTTAATAATTGCAGGATTTATATGTTTATTCTTTGATAACGGGACATTAGCCGTATTTGCAAACAAAGCAGGTGGGCGTAGGGCTGCTGCCATTATTCCATTTGTATCTGGCTTAATTCAGGTCTTTGGGTCGGCCTTAGTTTTAACTGTCCTAAGGGGAAACCCAAATGTAATTGGATGGATGGGAATGTTTGACTGGGCAACGTTATGGGCAGGGACTACCCTACTTAGTAAAGCCTTTGGCGTTATTGTTCCTATTGGACTAATAGTTTTGATGCTGGTGATACCACAACTGCAATACAGACGCCACAGTAAGAATTATTTCACAACCATGAGGGAAGAAGTGGCCCAGAAAAGTAGTTAATTTAAGCTGAAATAACTACCAAATCAATAGGGGAGTTTATTTCGATTGCTGTAACAAATCCCACTTAATCGGTAGATAGTTAGGTTTTTCTATGATAAAAGCTTCTTTATATAGCTTATATTAAAATCAATAATTTTTCAATGGAAAGCTATTATGTCAGTATAGAGTATATTTTTTAGGAGGTGATATATATGATAGGTGGTTTTGAATTGACTAAGGATTTTATTCAACTTGAAAATAGGGCTGCTAACTGGGAAGAGGCAATAAAAAAATCATCTAAGCCCTTACTTGAAGGGGGATTCATCAAAGAGTCCTATGTGGATGCAATGATTAATTCCGTTAAGGAACATGGTCCATACATTGTTATTGCACCAAATATTGGATTACCCCATGCAAGACCAGAAACGGGTTCTAAGAAGGTGGGCTTTAGTATTTTAAGGTTAGATGAACCTGTTGCTTTCTCTGATCAAGAGGAGCATAAAGTGAGACTATTAATCTCATTATCCTGTGTAGACTCTACAACCCATTTACAGATATTACAAGCCATCGTAGCCATCTTATCCGATGAAGAAAAGCATGACCGTATTTTTGACGCAAAAACACCTGAAGAAATACTAAATATATTTCACTAAGTAGGGTCTATATATAATTATGTAAATTTCCAATAAAGGACTTTAAGGAGGTATAGAGCTTGAGTAAAATAAATGAAATAACTAGAGAAAAATGGATTTTAAGTACATTTCCCGAATGGGGAACATGGTTAAATGAAGAAATTGAACAGGAGGAAGTTAAACCTGGGACCTTTGCCATGTGGTGGTTAGGATGTACGGGAATATGGGTTAAAACCGAGGGAAATGCCAATATTTGTATTGACCTTTGGGTAAAGTCCGGCAAGAGGACTAAAAAGGAGCCATTAATGAGAAAGCAGCATCAGCATCAGCGTATGATAGGCTGCTTAAAATTACAGCCCAACCTGAGAAATGTACCCGTTGTCATTGACCCCTTTGCCATAAAAGAAGTAGATGCTATTCTATCGACCCATGACCATGGGGACCATATTGATGAAAATGTTGCGGCTGCTGTTATGCAAAATTGTGGGCCCCATGTTCCCTTTATTGGACCCCAGGCCTGTGTTGACCTATGGGTTAGCTGGGGAGTTCCTAAGGAGAGATGTATAGTAGTAAAGCCAGGGGATTCCGTAAAAATTAAGGACACTGAAATTATAGCCCTCGATTCCTTTGACCGTACGGAGCTAGTAACGGCACCTATAGGTGTAACCCTAAAGGATAAGATGCCCCAGGATATGGATAGATTGGCAGTGAATTATCTGATTAAGACACCGGGAGGCAACCTATATCATAGTGGCGACTCCCATTACTCAAATTACTATGCTAAACATGGAAATGATTACAAAATTGATGTTGCCCTAGGGTCCTATGGAGAGAATCCAAGGGGAATGACTGATAAGATGACATCCATAGACATATTAAAAATGGCAGAATGTTTAAAGACTCAGGTTATTATCCCCTTCCATCATGATATATGGACGAATTTTCAGGCTGACCCAAAGGAGATAATGGCCCTGTGGAATATGAAGAAGGATAGATTGAAATATAAATTTAAACCCTATATATGGCAAGTAGGAGGAAAGTTTGTTTATCCAAATGACAAAGATCAGTTAGAGTATCACTATCCAAGGGGATTTGATGATGCCTTTGCAATCGAGCCTGATCTACCGTTTAAGTCAATGTTATAAAAAATATTTAGAAATACATATGGGAGGGATTATTATGTTGAAGGTATTAGCTGCATGTGGTAATGGAATGGGCTCAAGTCTTATTATTAAAATGAAGATTGAAAAAGTATTAAAGGATATGAATATACAGTTCAGTATTCACCATGCTAGTGTGGGCCAGGCAAAAAGTGAAGGGAGGAAATTTGACTTAGTATTAGTATCAATGCCCTTTGTAAAGGAGTTCACAAATCTTGGAGATACAAAGGTAATAGGTCTTGTTAACCTGCTGTCTGAGGATGAAATACGTGAAAAAGTATCGGAAGCCTTAGCTTTATAAAAATCATAAGAGAACGGTTATTCTTACATTGATATGTAATTAATAACCGTTTCTCAATATAAAACTTATTATTGGAGGTATTATTATGAAGCCAAAATTACAAGTAGCACTTGACAATATATCCTTAAGTGGGGCGTTAAAATCAATTAGAGATATTGGGAATCATATTGACGTTATTGAAGTTGGAACCATTCTACACGTTGCCGAGGGGCTAGAGCCCGTTAGATGTTTAAGGGCCTTGTATCCAGATAAAATTATTCTTGCAGATATAAAGGGGGCAGATGCCGGAAGCCTCCTTGCAAAGCAATGCTACGAAGCAGGGGCTACTTGGATGACGGTTATATGTTGTGCAGAAATACCAACGATGGCTGGTATGCTTAAGGTAGCGAAGGAATTTGGTAAGGGTAGAGATGTTCAAATTGAGCTATATGGAGATTGGACTTGGCAGCAGGCCCAGAGCTGGAAGGAGATAGGATTGACCCAGGTAGTCTACCATAGGTCTCGAGATGCACAGGCTGCCGGTAAGAGTTGGGGTAGTGAGGATTTAGGTAAAATAGGGAAACTATGTGATATGGGATTTGATGTAACTGTAACTGGTGGACTAACTATTGATGATATTAAACTCTTTAAAGACTATCCTATTTATTGCTTTATTGCAGGTAGAAGTATCCGAGATGCAAAGAACCCTAGGGATGCAGCAATAGCCTTTAAAGAAGAAATCAATAAATATTGGGGTTGAGATTATGATAAAAATTAAAGAAAACCCTATTGGAATCTATGAAAAGGCCATACCCAATAGGTTTAAATGGGAGGACAAGATAAAGATTGCCAAGGAAGCGGGGTATGATTTTATTGAAATCTCTATAGATGAAAGCGATGAAAGGTTATCCAGACTAGACTGGTCTAAGGATAAACGGAAGGAAATAAAAGAATTGTTAAGTGAAAGGGATTTCCATATTAGGTCCATGTGTTTGAGCGGTCATAGGAGATTTCCCTTTGGAAGCGTAGATGGAAAGATTAGAAAAAGAGCCTATGAAATTATGGATAAGGCCATTGACTTAGCCACTGATTTAGGTATTAGAAATATCCAGTTGGCAGGATATGATGTCTATTACGAAGCCAGTGATGAGGAAACTAAGAAGAGGTTTACGGAGGGCTTGAAATATTCAGTTGAAAGGGCTGCAAGGGCTAACATAATGTTGTCCATTGAAATAATGGATACAGAGTTCATTGGAACAATATCTAGATGTTTAGAATATATAAAAGAAATAAACTCACCTTGGTTGCAAATCTACCCTGATTTAGGAAACTTAACACAATGGACAGATAGGCCGGAGCTAGAACTTGAAAGGGGTTTTAATCATATTGTTGCAATCCACTTAAAGGATACTAGACCTGGGGTATTTAAATGTGTCCCCTTTGGTCAGGGAACTGTGAAATTTACTCAATTATTTAAAAAGTTAATGGAGCTATCCTACTTTGGACCTTTTTTAGTAGAAATGTGGGCGGATAATGAAAAGTCCCATACAATGGAAGAATCCATAGACTATATAAAAAATGCCCGATTATGGTTAATAAAAAGAATGGGGTGAGAAAATGCTAGATAAGTTAAAAAGGGAAGTATTTGACGGGAATTTAGAGTTGGTAAATCAGGGACTAGTAATATATACATGGGGAAATGTCAGTGGAATTGATAGAGAAAGGGGTTTAGTGGTTATTAAACCCAGTGGTGTGAGTTATAATAATATGAAAGCCGATGATATGGTAGTTATAGATTTAGATGGAAATATTGTAGAGGGGAACTTAAGGCCCTCATCGGATACACCTACCCATTTAGCTTTGTATAAAGCCTTTGAGGAAATTGGTGGAGTTGCCCATACCCATTCAGAGTGGGCTACATCTTGGGCCCAAGCTGGTTGTGATATTCCCTGCTATGGAACTACACACTCTGACTACTTTTATGGTGATATACCATGTACAAGGAAATTGACAAGTGATGAAATAAATGATAAATATGAATATGAGACAGGAAATGTTATTATAGAGACATTAAATGAAAAAGGATATAGACCTTTAGAGATGCCTGGAATAATTGTCTTTAATCATGGTCCCTTTACATGGGGTAAAACTCCTAAGGAGGCAGTTCATAATTCCAAGGTTCTAGAAGAAATCTCTAAGTTAGCCTTTAGAACTAAAAAGCTGAATCAATTTGTTAGCCCCATTGATAGAATCCTACTTGACAAGCATTATTTGAGGAAGCATGGGGAAAAGGCATACTACGGCCAGACTTAAAAAATCAAATAGTTAGATGGTGAATATAATGGAAAAGGATGAACGTCAACTATTAATAGAAATTTCCGTGATGTATTATTTAGAAGGTAAGACTCAAAATCAAATAGCTAAGGAGCTTTATTTGTCTAGACCAAAAATATCTAGGCTTCTGAAAAGAGCTAGAGAACTGAAAATAGTTGATATTAACATAAACTATAATTGTGATGCTACAGAAAATCTTAAAAGTGAGATTAAAAGGAAGTTTAACATAGAAAACGTCATTATAGTAAAAACTCTATCTAATTATCAAGATACGTTGAAAGAAATTGGAAAGGCAGGGGCGAAATTATTAATTGAGGAAATAAAGGAAGGTATGACTATAGGCATTTCTTGGGGACAGAGCGTTAGAAGCACAGTATCACAGCTTGAGTATAAAAAAATTAAGGACGTAAAAATCGTTGAGTTATTCGGTGCCATCAGCTATGATATGGATGATGCTGATATGCTTAGTATTGGTAGGACTATCTCTAGTAAAATTGATGGGAAACTTTACCCCCTTCCAGCACCAATTTATATTGGGGACAAAGCTACTAGGGATACCCTTATTAATAATCCTATCATAAAAAATGCATTAAGCATGATAGAAAAATGTGACCTGATACTTAGTGGATTGGGCTCAATTGATGGAAATATTCCTCAAACCCTGTGGGACGTATATGTTGAAAATGATACGAAGGAGAAGATAAAGGCAAATGGTGGAGTAGGATTCCTGTGTGCCCATTTCTTTGATGAAAAGGGAGATTTTCTAGATATGGACATCAATAGAAATATCATAGGGATTAAAACGGAAAGTATAAAGAAAAACAAAATAATTTTGGTTGCAGGAGGAAGAAAGAAAGCTAAAGCTATTTTGGCCGTGTTGAGGGGAGGTTATATAAATACCCTTGTTTCAGATGATAAAACATTGAAATATGTTTTAGAGTTAGGAAATATATTGTGATATATACAGCTATAGAAGGGTATAAATAATTAGAACAAAATATTTAGGTAAGTAGGTGAAATATGTGACAGCAATAGAGCAACAAGCAATCAATGCAATTAGGATGTTAGGGGTAGATGCTGTAAATAGGGCTAAAAGCGGACATCCGGGAATAGTTTTAGGTGCTGCACCAATGACATATACATTATATTCTAGACATATAAAGGTAAATCCAAGGGTAAGCAATTGGTTTAATCGTGACCGCTTTATCTTATCGGCCGGTCACGGCTCAGCCCTTCTCTATTCAATGCTGCATCTATCGGGATATGATGTAAAGATTGAGGATTTAAAGGAATTTCGCCAATGGAACTCCCTTACCCCTGGTCATCCTGAGTTCGGACATACAGATGGTGTAGATGCAACAACGGGTCCCTTGGGGCAAGGAATAGCAATGGCAACAGGTATAGCAATTGCAGAAAAATTTTTGGGAGCAAGGTTTAATAAAGATGGAATGGATATAATCGACCATTACTCCTATGTGCTGTGCGGTGATGGTGACCTGCAAGAGGGTGTGGCTCAAGAAGCAATGAGTCTAGCGGGTCATCTGGGATTGGGTAAATTGATTGTCCTATATGATTCCAATGATATTCAATTAGATGGCTCTGTTTCCATGGCCAATAGTGAAGATACTAGAGCTAAGTACGAGGCAATAAATTGGCAATATATAAAGGTTTCCGAGGGTACAAATGTAGGGGATATTGATAAAGCAATCGCCCAGGCAAAGGCAAATATTGAAAAACCAACCCTTATTGAAATAAGGACAGAAATTGGATACGGTTCACCCCTTGTCGGTGATAGTGCATCCCACGGAGCACCCCTTGGTGAAGAAAATACGAAGGCCACAAGGGAAGCTTTAGGGTGGCCCCATGAACCATTCCTTATTCCCAGTGAAATATATTCCCACTTTGAAAGGGTAGTTAAGGAGCGTGGTCAGGACTTATATAACCAATGGTCATCCCTATTTGACCAATATAAGAATAAGTATCCCGAATCCGCTGATGAAATTGATAGACTCATATCGGGAAAGTTAGAAATTGATTTTGAAAATATATTGGAAACCTATGAAGTAGGCCACAATGAAGCCACCCGCGCTACAGGAGGAAAAGTCCTAAAAGAATTATCCAAGGTATATCCCTTCCTAGTAGGTGGAAGTGCCGACCTTACAAAATCCACTAAAGCAAAGGGAGTCGATGGAGACTTTACAAAGGATAATCCCCTGGGGAGGAATATAAATTACGGTGTTCGTGAACATGCTATGGGTGCTATAGTAAATGGTATGACTCTACATGGACTAAGGGGATTTGGTGGAACATTTTTTGTATTTAGCGATTACATGAAACCATCAATTCGCTTGGCAGCATTAATGAATATTCCCTCGGTCTTTGTCTTCACCCATGATTCCGTAGCCGTAGGGGAAGATGGCCCTACCCATGAGCCGATTGAACAATTAGCTGGACTAAGGGCTATTCCAAACCTAGATGTTATTCGTCCCGCCGATGCCAATGAGGTGGTGGCAGCCTGGCGTTTAGCCTTGGAATCGAAAAGTATCCCCACAGCAATAGTATTAACCCGTCAAGGGGTTGAAACAGTTAATGGAACTAGCTATGAAGGTGTGAAAGCCGGGGGCTATGTAGTCTCCTATGAAAAGGAGGAAATCCATGCTATCTTGATTGCAACGGGCAGTGAAGTAAATCTTGCCCTGAAGGCTCAAGAGGAGCTGCTAAAAGAAGGGATTGACAGCCGTGTTGTGTCCTTACCATCCTTTAAGCGTTTTAAGGAGCAATCCGATTCATATCGTGAAGGGGTATTACCAAGCAATATACGTATCCGCCTAGCAATAGAGATGGGCTCATCCCTTGGATGGGGACAATTTATCGGTTTAGATGGCAGAACCTTGACGATTGATAGATTTGGCGCCAGTGCACCAAATAAAATAATAGTAGAAAAATATGGATTTACAGTTGAAAATGTGATTAAACTAACTAAAGAATTAATAGCTAAAATTGACAAAGGAAAAATTTTTTAGTATTATAAAGCAAGAATAATAAATTTTCAATCTGTATAATTTATATATAAATGTGTAACTTTAATGTAGAAGGAAATATAATCACTCCCGACTACTTAAGTAAGTTAATCTTTACGAGCGTATATCTATAATTTAAAGCTATATAGTAAATGCAGTGAAGGGAAATAGTAGATATTAATAGTCCCTAGAGAGGAAATCCTTGGCTGAGAGATTTCTGACTTCCTTAATATTGAACCAGTCCCAGAGCTTCTAGGTTGAATTCAGTATGCCTAGGCGGTTTTTGCCGTTATAAAAATGAGAGGACTATTAAAACTTAATAGTCTATTAGGGTGGTAACGCGGATAACCTTCGTCCCTTGCAAGGGGGGCGAAGGTTTTTATATGTAAAAAAAGAGAGGAAGGAGAGAAATTTATGAGAATGTCAAAGCTATATATGCCAACTTTAAGGGAAGTGCCTTCCGAGGCAGAGCTGCCAAGTCATAAGCTGCTCTTAAGGGCGGGGATGATAAGAAAGTTAGTATCAGGGATATATTCATATTTACCCCTAGGATACAGGGTAATAAGGAAGGTTGAAAACATAGTGAGGGAAGAGATGAATAACGTAGATTCTCAGGAATTATTGATGTCAGCTATTCAGCCTTCAGAGCTTTGGAAGCAAAGTGGTAGATGGCAGGATTTTGGGCCTGAGATGTTCAGATTGAGGGACAGAAATGACCGTGAGTTTTGCTTAGGGCCTACCCATGAAGAAATCTTTACCGACATTATAAGGCATGAGGTAAAGTCATATAAGCAGCTTCCCCTGAGTCTTTATCAAATACAAACTAAGTATAGGGATGAGAAAAGGCCTAGATTTGGTTTGATGAGATGTAGAGAATTTATTATGAAGGACGCCTATACCTTTGATAGAGATGAGGAAGGAATGGAAAGGGCCTACTTTGAAATGTGGAAGGCATATGAGAAGATATTTACAAGATGCGGCCTTGATTTTAAAGTGGTTGAAGGTGACTCGGGAGCTATGGGAGGAAGTGATTCCCATGAATTTATAGCTATGTCTGAGGTTGGAGAAACCCAAATAGCCTACTGCCCAAAATGTGACTATGCAGCCACAGACGAAAAGGCAGTATGTAGTTATGATATCCATGAAGAAATTGGAGAAGAGCTAGAAAAGGAAAGGGTTCATACTCCATCGATAAAAACTATAGATAACCTCGTAGAGTTTTTTGACATAGGACCAGATAAATTTGTTAAAACCCTAATATTTAAGGTTAAGGATGAAGTGGTAGCTGTATGTATACCAGGAAATAGGGAGCTTAATGAAGTAAAGCTAGTTAAAATTCTTGGGGTGCCAGAGCATGAACTGGAGCTTGCAGATGAGACCATTATAAAAGAAGCTACTGGAGCTAATGTAGGCTTTGCAGGGCCAATGGCCTTGAGGGAGAAGGTTAGATTACTAGTTGATTCTAGAGTAACTAGGATGAAAAACTTCGTAATTGGAGCCAATGAAACCGATTATCATATAAAGAATGCAAACTATGGAAGGGATTTTAAGGGTGAAGTTGTAGAGGACCTTCTATTAGTACAGGAGGGCGATAAATGCCCAAAATGTGATAGTATACTGAAGATGGATAGAGGAAATGAAGTAGGGAATATATTCCAGCTTGGCACAAAATATAGTCAGGCATTAAACGCAACCTACCTTGACGAAAATGGTAAGGAACAAATTATGTTTATGGGTTCCCACGGAGTTGGTGTATCTAGAACCGTAGCAGCTATAATAGAACAATACCATGATGATAATGGTATTATATGGCCACTTTCTGTGGCACCATATCACGTAATAATAACCGTAGTTAATACCAAGAAGGAAGAACAGATTCAGCTGGGAGAAAGATTATACAAGGAATTAAATTCTAGGGGTATTGAAGTTATTTTAGATGATAGGAATGAAAGGGCAGGGGTAAAGTTTAAAGATGCAGAGCTAATAGGAATACCAATTAGGATTACTGTAGGAAAAAAAGCAAATGAGGATACAGTAGAGTTTGTTGTAAGAGGAAAGGATGAGAGGCTAGAAATTAGCTCAAAGGAAGCCTTTGATAAGATAAAGAACGAGTTTGAAAAACAAGGACTGATTTTTTGAAAAAGCAGCAGGATATTTAATTTTCCGATTTAACCTTTGGTAACTTCAATAAATCTGTTAACTAATATATTTCTTAAAACTTAAAAGCTCCTCAAGGTTTGATTTGTCAGCTTAGTTTAACCTTGGGGAGTTTTTTTAGTTTTAATATACTAAAAAAGCTTGTGGGAATTAAGGTTAGATATATCTTAATTTAAAGCCTCTACCTAAAAGCCTACCCTTAGACACAGCCATATAAAATAATAAAATTTATTGACAAACTTGTACGTACAAGATATAATGAATCTAGAAAGCTACATGTACGTACAAGTTTTGATATAAAAGAAAACGTTTCTATAAAAATACAAAGAGTATGTATATATATTAACTTGATAAATACGCAAGTTAAAGAGGTCTTTTCAAAGAAGAACTCAAAAAAACTGGGTTCTTGTTTTTATCAAATTTTTTTGAAGAAATAATCTACAATAAAATTTTTAAAAGGAGGCTATATATATGGCTAAGGGGGAAACTACATATGGTGATAAGTTTTCCAAGGAGGTACAAGAATTATTAGAGTATGTCGGTGGAAAGGAGAATATCGTTGCAGTATCCCACTGTGCAACCCGTATGCGTTTTGTCCTAAGAGATAATGATAGGGCGGATATTAAGAAAATCGAGGGAATAAAGGCTATAAAGGGAACCTTTACACAGGCCGGTCAATTTCAAGTAATAATTGGAAATGAAGTATCGACCTTCTACAATGACTTCACAAAGATAGCCGATGTATCCGGTGTAAGTAAGGATACTGCTAAGAAGAAAGCAAGGCAAAATATGAATATACTTCAAGTATTTATATCCCATTTGGCTGAAATCTTTGCACCCTTGATTCCGGCTATAGTAGTTGGAGGATTGATATTAGGTTTTCGTAATGTAATTGGAGATATTAAATTATTGGAAGAGGGTACTAAATCTTTAACAGAGGTTTCTCAATTTTGGGCTGGAACCCATCATTTTTTATGGTTGATTGGTGAAGCTGTTTTCTTCTTCCTACCAGTAGGGATTACATGGTCTATTTCTAAGAAAATGGGAGCAACTCAGATATTAGGAATTATATTAGGTATTACCTTAGTGTCACCACAATTGTTAAATGCCTATGGAGTAGCAGGTGGTGCAGAAGCTCCGGTGTGGAACTTTGGATTTATGCAAATTAAGATGATTGGCTATCAGGCTCAGGTTATTCCAGCCATGCTAGCAGGATTTTTATTTGCCCATTTAGAGCTTAAATTACGTAGAATTATACCAAGCTATATCTCAATGATTCTGGTGCCCTTCTTTGCATTAGTACCCACTGTATTGTTAGCCCATGTTGTATTAGGTCCAATAGGCTGGACCATAGGTTCATACATATCCAATATCGTATATACAGGCTTAACATCCACATTTGGATGGTTATTTGCAGCACTATTTGGGTTTACTTATGCACCATTGGTAATTACGGGCTTACACCATATGACTAATGCCATTGACCTACAGCTAATGAGTGAATTTGGGGGAACTAATCTATGGCCAATGATTGCATTATCCAATATTGCACAAGGTTCTGCGGTACTGGCAATGATTTATCTAAATAGAGAAAATGAAGAAGAGAAGCAGGTATCCATTCCCGCTGCTATTTCATGCTATCTAGGTGTAACTGAACCTGCTATGTTTGGTATTAACTTAAAATATGTATTTCCATTTCTAGCAGCCATGATTGGCTCTGGAATTGCAGCAGTAGTATCAGTAGGCTTAGGAGTTATGGCCAACTCCATTGGAGTTGGAGGACTACCTGGAATACTATCAATTCAACCCCAATATATTGTGACATTTGCTGGAGCAATGATTATTGCCATTGTAGTACCATTTGTATTGACGATAATCTTTGCCAAAAGGAAGATGGCAGTAAAAAATAAAACAACTATATAAAGTAGGTGGTGTCTCAGAATGACGAATTTCTGTGTTGTCTGAAATTACAGGGAATTGGCACATAGGTCAGTACTAGCCAAACCCCTGTAACTTCAAAACCATAAGCTTCATTCATTCTGAAACACCCCGGGGCTGAATTTATAAGATGGTTTTATAAGACAGCCCCATTTTGATGACAAGGGTATATTTATTCAAAGGGAGTTGATTTTTTGAAGGACTTTAAAAAGAGTGTAATCTACCAGATATATCCCAAATCCTTTAAGGATTCCAATAGAGACGGATTTGGAGATTTGAGAGGGGTTATTGAAAAATTAGATTATTTAAAGACATTGGGTGTAGATTATATATGGTTGACTCCCTTTTATATTTCCCCCCAAAGAGATAATGGATACGATGTTGCAGATTATTACAATATTGACCCACGCTTTGGGACTATGGAAGATTTTC
Source organism: Clostridia bacterium (assembly GCA_022361035.1). GTDB lineage: Bacteria > Bacillota > Clostridia > Peptostreptococcales > Caminicellaceae > JAKSBP01. Next base: position 1,658 of record JAKSBP010000053.1, on the reverse strand, counting down.
AAGAAATGGTGGTTGAGGCCAATAAAAGAGGTATAGACATTATGCTAGACATGGTATTTAACCATACATCCACAGAACATGAATGGTTTAAAAATGCCATTAAGGGAGATAAGAAGTATAAGGATTACTATATTTTCAAAAAAGGTAAAGAGGGTAGGGAACCGACAAATTGGATATCTAAATTTGGAGGGTCGGCTTGGAAGTATGTAGAGGAATTTGATGAATATTACCTTCACCTATTTGATGTGACCCAGGCCGATTTAAATTGGGAAAGTAAAGAAGTGAGAAGAGAAATTTATAAAGTTATAAACTTTTGGATGGAAAAGGGAGTAAAGGGATTTCGGTTAGACGTTATCAACTTAATTTCTAAGCCCGAGCACTATGAAGATGATTATAAGGGCGATGGCCGCCGTTTCTATACAGATGGTCCCCGTATTCATCAATATCTAAAGGAGCTAAATAGGGAGACCTTTGAAAAGCACAAGGATATTATTACAGTTGGAGAGATGTCATCGACAACCATAGAGAATTGTATTAAATACTCAAATCCCCAGGAAAATGAGCTATCAATGGTCTTTAATTTTCACCATCTAAAGGTAGATTATAGAGATGGAGAAAAGTGGACTTTAATGGATTTTGACCTCAGACAGCTAAAGGATATCCTATCAAAATGGCAGGTAGAGATGTATAGAGGAGGGGGTTGGAATGCCCTTTTCTGGTGTAATCATGACCAGCCGAGGATTGTAAGTAGATTTGGGGATGATAAATATTATCATAAAGAATCGGCTAAAATGCTTGCCACCACAATCCATATGATGCAGGGAACACCATATATTTATCAAGGGGAAGAAATAGGGATGACGAATCCCAACTTTGATAACATTGATGATTATAGGGATGTTGAGGCGCTAAATATTTTTGAGGCTAAAAAAAGTCAAGGAATGGATGAAGAATCGATAATAGATATTATCAAGAAAAAATCAAGGGATAATTCCCGAACTCCAATGCAGTGGAATTCAAAGAAACATGCTGGATTTACCACTGGAACGCCTTGGATTAATGCCGCACCAAACTATGGGGAGATTAACGTTGATAGGGAATTAGAAGATAAGGATTCTATCTTTTATCACTATCAGGAACTAATTAGATTGAGGAAGGAACTGGAGATTATAAGCTCTGGAGATTTTCAGATAATATTAAAGGACCATGAAGACCTATTTGCATACATAAGAAGCTATAAATATGAAAAGCTGCTAGTAATAAGTAATTTTTATGGAAGAGAAACCATATTTAAGCTGCCTTATGAATTGGAGCTTCATGAATATAAAAGTAAAATATTAGTTTCTAACTATAATGATGCCCCAGAGAAATTTCATAATATAAAATTAAGACCCTATGAATCCATTGTTTATTACCTTGAGAAATAATATTTAAGATGATAGAATATTTATGGTGATAAAATATGAATAGCAAATACTTAAGGATTTATAATGAAATTGTAACTGCCATAGAAAATGGTAAACTTAAGTCTGGTACAAAGCTTTCATCTGAAAATGAGTTGATGAATCAATACAATGTATCGAGGGATACAATAAGAAAGGCATTAAATCTGTTGGCACAAAATGGCTATATTCAAAAAGTAAGGGGGAAGGGGTCCT
>JAKSBP010000343.1 GCA_022361035.1 Clostridia bacterium | reverse complement strand
TGCTGCTGAAACCGAGAACCCTTACGTAGTCAATAAAATTTTAGAACGAACTGATAAGTTCGTGGGAAATTTTATGGTATTTGCTAAAAGCAAATAGAGTTCCTCTTTTTTATACGCTGCGGCCTCTCTGTTTCAACGCGCCTCGAACTTCGTATTTCTCAAAAGCCTATCATCTTGTTAACTTTGTTAACAAGATGAAGCCAGGATAACCTGGCTTTCTTTTACTCTTTATTACCTGAAGTTTTTTGTTTTTCTATCCATGTTTGATTTATAGGAATAGCTACAATTGTAGCTGTGATTACCAGCATAATGAAACTATTAGTATATTTTTGCTTAAGTAAAAAGGCAGCACTGGTCCCTAATAAAAAGCTTACTGCATATAGTATAAGAACAGCTCTTTTTTGACCTAATCCTATAGAAAGAAGCCTGTGGTGCAAATGACCTTTATCAGCTTCCATAATTGGTCTTCCATTAAAGGCCCTTCTTAATATTGCAAAGGTAGTATCAAATATGGGAAGCCCTAATGCAAGGACAGGTACAACCATAGCAAGGGCAGTAGCACCCTTAATAAATCCATTTATAGATATTGCGGCTAATATATAGCCTAAAAATAAGGAACCTGTATCCCCCATAAATATCTTAGCAGGATTAAAATTATACGGTAAGAACCCTATACAACTACCGGCTAATGCCAATGTCATCATTACCGTTTGTTGATTATTATTCAGCTGTGGATTAGCATAGGCAACATAGGCTAACGTCAAAGCTGCAATTGCTGATATTCCCGCTGCCAAACCATCTAAGCCATCGATTAAATTAACGGTATTAGTAATTCCTACAACCCAAAATATCGTTATAGGTATGCTTAAAATTCCAAAGGCAATTGTATTATTGCTAAGAAAACTAATTCCATCGACTTTAAAGAAATTAGTGACGTATTCGATTCTCATTCCAAATTTAATAAGTATGAGAGCCGCTACTATTTGTGTTAACAATTTCACCTTAGCCGGTAATGGTTTTATATCATCAATCATACCCATTACCAATATAATTGATGCTCCCAATAACATTCCCAACATTTCATTATTAAAACTCAAGTCATTAATTTTTAACAACACTATCGAACTTATTATAAATCCTAAAAATATAGCCAAGCCACCAAGCCTTGGAATAGGATTTTTATGTACTCTTCTATCATCCTTGGGTATATCTATAGCCCCTAATTTGAAAGCTAATTTTTTTACTAGAGGAGTTGATAGGAAGCTTATTGCAGCACCTATGACTGCAGGTAAAATAAACTTAGTCATATTTCACACTCCTTGATATATCTTTAAGTCAATTTCCATCATGTTAAGATTGAAAATTATCCTCCTATCTTTAGGATAAGTAAATGGGCATAAATTATTTCAAATTTTATATTTTAAGACCATTCCTTTGGATTAAATCACACTTGAAAATTTCTGCTTAGCATGTATAAAACGTTTAAAATACTTACATAGAATCTATTTACACATTCATATTTTAATTTTTAAAATACTAATATTTTAAAGATATTTAAAAAATGAAAATGTAAAGGATTTATGGAAGATTCTAGGTTTAACAAAATATACAAGCCTTCTCATCAACTAATTTTATATCAAATCCCTTTTAATGTAAAGGAATCTTTATATTTGTAATAAATTTTTAAGCTTATCAGCATAGATGATGATGTCTAATGAATGAAAAAATAAGTACTATGGAAAGTCGTATTTTTAGTAACCTTTAATCGTATTTTATAAGTTCAACACCTGCTTCCTCAAGTATTTTTAAAGACAGCTCATCTGGATAGTTTCCCTTAAAGTATATGGTTTTTATTCCTGCATTAATTACCATTTTTGCACATAAAACACATGGTTGAAGTGTCACATATAGTACTGAATCCTTTATACTTACTCCGTGGTACGCTGCTTGAATAATAGCATTTTGTTCAGCATGGGTTCCTCTACAAAGTTCTGCCCTTTCTCCCGAAGGAATATTCATTTTCTCCCTGTAACATCCTATATCTAAACAATGGGCTGTATTAGAGGGGGCTCCATTATATCCCGTTGTAAGTATTCTTTTATCTTTAACTATAACTGCACCCACCCTTCGCCTTAAGCAAGTAGACCTATTCTTTACTACCTCAGCCATTTCCATAAAATATTCATCCCAATTTGGCCTCATCTAATTTCCTCCTAACTGAAACAAAAACCTCTGACAACCCTTGTTGGTTATAGATTTCATTGTTCCAAATTACAAGTTTTATCTTGACGTTTATAGATTTTATAAATAATCAAATTGTTATTTAAAATATTTTTTCTTAGAGCCTATAGCCCTTTAATTCTACAAAAATACAGCAATGCAAATATTAATTATATTAATACCTTCTACATTTTATTCACATCTCCTTTAAAATATTTCTAAATAATACTTGAAACTTTGTACCTTTTTATTCCAACAATAAAAAAACCACACCAAAGTGTGGACTTTTTAAAGTGATACCTTTACTCCTATTTCGTTCCGAACAATCTGTCTCCCGCATCCCCTAATCCTGGGACTATATATGCATGGTCATCTAGGCATTCATCCACAGCCGCCGCATAGATATCTACATCTGAATGTTCTTTATGTACTGCTTCTATTCCCTCCGGTGCAGAAATTAAACATACCAGCTTAATATTTGTAGCACCTCTCTCTTTAAGGAATCTTATGGCCGCCCTTGCCGACCCTCCCGTAGCCAGCATGGGATCAACAATTATAAGCTCTCTCTCATGAACATCGGTAGGTAGCTTGCAATAATACTCTACGGGTTCTAAGGTTTCTGGGTCCCTGTATAATCCAACATGTCCTACTTTAGCGGCCGGAAGAAGATTTAAAAATCCATCTACCATGCCAAGCCCTGCCCTTAAGATTGGGACAATTGCCAATTTTCTACCGGCAATAACCTTGGCCTTAGTCTTACAAACCGGAGTTTCTATTTCTACCTCTTCCAGGGGTAAATTCCTTGTGACTTCATAGGCCATTAAAGTGGAAACTTCCTTAACTAATTCTTTAAATTCCTTTGTTCCAGTATTTTTATCCCTGATTAATGTCAACTTATGCTGTAATAGCGGGTGGTCCATTATAAAAACTTTCTTCATAATTAATATCCCCTTTCAGACTACTTGGCTTCTAACTGCCATCAAGGCAGCCTCAATACTAATGATTAAATCTATTTAGAATATTTAACTTCTATGTCACCAATCTTTTCTACTCTTGTTCCGTGCCTTCCTCCTTCAAATCCTGTTTCAATCCATATATCAACAATCTTAAGAGCTAATCCTTGTCCAGTAACTCTTTCACCTAACGCTAGAATATTGGCATTATTATGGGCCCTAGACATTTCTGCTGAAAAAGCATCGGATACAGCAGCACATCTTATACCGGGAACTTTGTTAGCCGATATTGATATCCCTATACCAGTACCACAACATAGTATTCCTCTCTCATACTCTTCAGATTTAACTGCTTCTCCTACTTTCATGGCAAATTCTGGATAGTCTACAGATTCTAGGCCATTAGTCCCAAAATCTCTATATTCAATGCCCTTTTTCTCTAAATGTTTTTTAATAGCTTCCTTTAAATTATATCCTCCATGGTCACTACCTATAGCTATCTTCAAGCTAAATACCTCCTTATTTAATTATAAGTCGTAACTCCTAAGTTTTCGAGTTATTCCTTTAGGTTTCTTTAATTATTTTTTTGCTTATATCCAATTAACCATAAATTCTAATATATCTTTATTTATTTTTTATCTTTAAAAAACTCCACAACTAAATTACTTATATTTTATGATACTTATTAATTACCCTTTTTAAAGCCTCTTCTATTTCATAGGCACATTTTTTATAGACTTCCATATCCTGACCATAGGGATCACATATATCCCAATCATTATTATCTTCATTGTAAAATTCCTTCAGGGTATATACCTTTTCCTTAGCACTAGGCAATAACTGTAGGATTTGTTCCTTATGGTTCCTCGTCATGGTCAATACTAAATCTGCCTCTTCAACCATCTCCTTAGTCAAAGGCCGTGAAATATGGTTATCTAAATCAATTTTCATCTCCTTTAAAACTTCTATTGCATTTTTGGAAGCCTTTTGTCCCACAACCGCCCAGGTTCCTGCTGACAATATTTTTGTATTCCCATCCTCACCTATTTCCTTGATTAGCTTCCTAAAAATAGCTTCTGCCATGCTGCTTCTACAAGTATTTCCAGTACATACGAACAGGATAGTCTTCATGATTAATCCTCCTAACTTAATCCTTTAGTTATACTCTCAATATCTTATATGCCGCTGCCTTCATTAGCCTGTTCATTATTGCTTGTCCTAGTCCCTTTTCTTCAAAGGTTTCTGACAATATAATATCTATCTTTTTTTCATCAAAGGCTCTTAAAACTCTAAAAAGATTAGTACCAATAGACTCAAGTTCTCCTCTGCTTCCAAGGGAAATTACTGTACCTCCTTTATAGCTATCCTTAGTTTCATTGGTGGCCATAATCCCAACCCTATATCCTTTCCCTTCCTTCTCTTCTCTTATCCTCTCTATGTTACTAACCATATTCTCTATGCTTCCCCCTATCAAAATCAAATCTGCATCTGGGGAATAGTGGGTATATTTCATGCCCGGTGACTTTGGTATCAATCTACTATCTTTGATTCCTTCCACAGCAGGGTCAGTATCTACCTTTCCTATAATCTTCTCAAGCGCTTCCCTTGTTACTCCCCCAGGCCTTAATATAATAGGAGGATTGGAAGTAATATCTAGTACCGTTGATTCCAACCCAACTGCTGTATCTCCTCCACATATTATGGCATCTACCCTTCCCATTAAGTCATCCTTTACATGCTGCTCCCTTGTTG
>JAKSBP010000010.1 GCA_022361035.1 Clostridia bacterium | reverse complement strand
TTATCTCTATAGATATAAACTTGTAAAGATAAGCTTACTCAAGTAGCCACTGAGAATCCTTTTGACTCATGATATAAACCTGTTTTGAATATAATAAATAGAGGCTAAACAGGTTCATAAAAATCGCTGGGAAGAAAACCTCAGTGGCTGCTTTCGTTTATTAGGTTTGTTAGTCCCTCTTCTATATATATTATTAAATCCTATTATTATGCAGGTTTGTCTATGCTTAGCAGCCGATATAATTCTATTTGATAAGTCTGTTTAATAAATATATGTCTGAGAACTCAATGTCTATTAAGTTGATATTATTTCTATTGTTGTGGTTCATATCGTAATCAATATCTACTTTCTCTCCATTTTTTATCTGTGTTATAGGAAATCTAATTATAAACTCACTACTCTGTTTATACTCACTGTTAACTTTTATTTCACCATTATGTAAATTAACTAGTGCTTCAACCAATGATAGCCCTATACCACTTCCTTCATGGTCTCTAGTAAGAGATTTATTCACCTGTCTAAAGGGATTAAATATTATTTGCTGCTTATCCTCAGGAATACCTATTCCAGTATCCTTTACAGAAATAAAAACATCCTTATCTGTAGAGTACAGCTTTACGAAAATTTCTCCACCTGATTTAGAAAATTTTACTGCATTTGATAATAAATTAAGCATAATCCTTTCAATAGCTCTACAATCGACGGCTATAATATTTTCCTCTTTGTCCGTATCAAATAGAACTTTGATATTGTTGCTCTTTGTGTATTCTGCAACGGACATAGTAATATTTTCAACAAGGCTTACTATATTGCAATTCTTTAATTCAAGTTCAAAATATCCCGAGTCAATCCTCGTAATATCCAACAGATTATTATACAACCTTAAAAGCCTATAGGTATTTCGCTTTAAAACTTTTATACGCTTATTAATAGAGCGGCATTTCTTTATTTTTAAAATGTCCTTCAAGTCATGTTCCAAAAGCTGTATAGAGCCATAAATTATATTTAGTGGAGTTCTAAACTCATGGGATAAATTTGCAAAAAACTCTTTTTTTAATTTTTCGTACTCCTTAGATTCTTTTAACAACCTCTGTTCTTCCTTTATTTTCTTTTGCAATTTTTTGATTCTCTTTCTCTCCGATATATCACGGGCAACAGTTAGAACCGCCTTTTCTCCCTTATAATTAAAGAGTCTCCCCGTTGCTTCAATATCGATTAAATTACCCTCTACATCAATTAACCTCTTTTCTGTTAAAGGTAATATATTTCCCTTTGTTATATAATTTGTACAGCATTCCAACAATATGTGATCATGTGGGTGTATAAATTCAAATATTTTTCTTCCAATGAGCTCTTCACAATTTTCTATCCCCACAGCCTGAGCAAATGCAGGATTAACAAAGTAAATCTTTCCCTTATCATGAACCACAATACTATCGGGTATTATCTCAATTAGTTTTTTATATCTTTCTTCGCTTTCTTCAAGCTTTCTTTGTATGATTTTACGTTCCTTTATATCTTTTTTTAATTGTTTATTTACTATAGCTAATTTTGCTGTACGTTCACTAACTTTCTCCTCCAACTCTTCATTTGCTTTTAGAAGTAGATTTTCTGTCTCTTTTTGCTTTAGAGAGTTTAATCCCATATTTGAAAGCATTTCTGCCAAATGGAAAAAATAGTCCATGCTTGCCTGAACTTTTTCCCTAGTAAAAATGGGGATACGTTTTACTGCTTCTATGTATCTATCTATATCATATCCAAACTCCTCGGCTTGTTTTCGGAAAAATGTAATATCTGGCTCCTGAAAAAGAAATTGTCCCAAACCCAATATTCCCATATATTTGTTTTCAACAACTATTGGAACGGCTGCTTCCATCAGCCCATTTTTACATCTATAAAGTTCAAACTTTTTATTAGAGTCCAAGGTGTTACTAACAGTTAAATCACTCTCTTTACATCTAAAAGCACTTCTTGGATTCATTCTATGAAATTTAATACATACATCCTGCCAACCTATACCGCTCAAAATATTCCCTTCAGCATCAATGAGCCCATGGGGAATTTCGGTTATATAATAAAATTCCTTCATAAGTCTTTGGAATTTCTTAATATCTATTAGATCTTCTAAACTATACTTCACCTTTGAATTCCCCCTTAATTAATTATTCTCACAAATCCTATCATTGACATAAAAAGTTTACTCTGTCTACTATAATTTAACACCCCCAAAACTATAGTGCATCTTTATACCAAAATTTTCTTATCGCTTTATATTATTTTATAACTTTTCCTTATGAAATTTTGTCGAATTTGATAGGTTTCGTTGTAAAAATTTTCAATTTTTATCATTTTTTAAGACTTTTCATCTTTCAGATGGGAAATTTTACTTTTCTTCCTTAAAGATAATAGAAATCCTATTGGAATTTCGAGAGTTGGTATCGCTCACTATAAATTTTTTATTCCTCTATTTTAAGTAATAACTTATACCCCAAAGCTGTATTATTAAATAGAGGTTTTTTATCTTTTATTTAGGAGTTAAAGGGGTGATAGGCTATTCATATTATAGCTATATATTCACGCAAATCAAAATTCACAGGCAAAGGAGAGTCAGTACAAAGCCAGATTGACCTATGTAAAGCCTATGCCAAGGTAAATTTTCAAGTAGAAGACTTTCTGATATTTGAGGATGAGGGTTACTCTGGGGGTAATACAAACCGCCCTAGATACAAAAAAATGCTTCAAGATGCTATAAATCATAAATTTGATATGTTAATATGCTATCGTTTAGACCGTATAAGCAGAAATATTACTGATTTTACATACCTAGTTGATCTACTTAATAAAAACAATATAGGTTTTATATCTATAAGGGAAAACTTCGATACTTCCACACCTATGGGGCGTGCCATGATGTTTATTGCATCGGTTTTCTCCCAATTAGAAAGAGAAACTATATCGGAAAGAGTAAGAGATAATATGTACAGCTTGGCAAAAATGGGTAGATGGCTAGGAGGTAAAACTCCTATGGGATTTACTAGCCGACAAATCGAATATTATGACAGTACTAATAATAAAAAAAAGATGTACAGACTATATGAGAATCAAGAAGAACTAGAAGTAGTTAAACTTTTATATGATAAATATCTTGAACTAGGTTCTCTTAGCGGGCTTCAAGCCTGGACCTTAAAAAATAACATTAAAACAAGGAATAAGAAAGTATTTGATAAAAGTGGATTAAGATTTATACTTTCAAACCCTGTTTATGCAATTGCAGATAAAGCAATGCATGACTACTTCTCCTGTTATAATTCACAAATTGCCTCTAGCAAAAACTCATTCGATGGAATACAGGGGCTAATGGTTTACAATAGACATGATGAAAAGAAAAATAGAACCATAAAAAAGGATGAATCGGAATGGATAGTTGCTGTTGGATTACATAGGGGTATTGTACCATCTCAATTCTGGATAAGGGTACAAAGCTTATTACAAGAAAATGGAAAAAGAGGACCTAGAACTGGTACTGGTAAATTTGGACTCCTTACTAATCTACTTAACTGTAAAAACTGTGGGTCTAAAATGAGAGTAACAGTATATCGAAGAAGCAGCGGAGTTTATTATTATTATAAATGTTTAAGGAAGGAAAAATCTAAAGGTACTGAATGTAACATAGCCAATCTTAATGGAAAAATCACAGATAAGCTGGTAATGAAGGAGATCAGTAGGATTGATTTAGAAAAATTTAACATGGATAGACATCTTAGGGATGTAACAAGAAACTTAAAAGTCATATGTAATAACCCTAAGTCAGAAAAAGTAAAACTTCAAAGTTTAATATTAAATTGTGAAACTTCTATAAACAACCTCACCCTTCAGCTTGGAAAAAATCAAAATACTAATGCTGCAAAGTATATTGTTAAACAAATAGAAGAATTTGATAGGGAAGTCTCAAGACTAAGGTACAAGCTTAAAAGCTTTGATGAAAGTAAAGAAATTGATTTAAGTTTAAAAGAAATTTCAGACAGAATTCTATCTTTAATAAATAACTTTAATAATAATATCGATAAACTGGATTTTCAAGAAAAGAAAGGGCTTATTAAAATACTAATAGATAAAATCACATGGGATGGAAGTACTCTAGTTATAAATGTTTTTGAAAAATTATAACTTTCATATTTACTTACACTTTTCCAGTTTTCATATGATATAATCTTTACTAGATAAAATATATCATAACTACCAGCTAGTGGAACTGGCACAATGGATTAATTTTATATTTAATATTAGGATTTCCAATCACACACCCATACTAAAAACTGGAGGTATATATATATGCTCAATGGCTTAAACAGTGTTTTAACTATTTTTATGATGATTGGTACAGGCTTTATTATGGCAAAAAGGGGATTCTTTAACAAAGAAACCGGCAAACTCTTTTCTAAACTTGTCCTAAATATATCATTACCCTTTATGATGATTGTAAGTATTCCTATGAGATTTAGTAAAGAAAAGCTCTTTAGTTCCCTAAATGGAATAATTGTAGCTTTTTTAAGTATATTACTAACCTACATTATCGCAATAGCTATAGCCTATATTTTAAAGATAGATAGGGATAAAAGAGGGGTATTTTATGCAATGTTTACCTTCTCCAATTCTATATTTATTGGACTCCCTATAAATCTTTCCCTATTTGGGGAAGAAAGTGCAACCTACGTTTTTCTCTTTTACCTTGCAAATACAAGCTTATTCTGGACAGTGGGAGTATATAATATAAGAAAGTATAGTTCAGATGTCACTATGGAACTGTCCAAAATCAACTTCCTTAAAAAAATCTTTTCTCCTCCATTTATTGGCTTCATAGTTGGACTCGCTTTAGTATTTCTTGAAATAAAATTGCCTCCTTTTATAGTGGACTCATTAAAATATATAGGAAACTTGACTACTCCCTTGTCAATGTTCTTTATTGGAATTGTAATATATTCCATCAATTTTAGAGATATTAGATTAGACATACCTACTTATTTCGTACTGATTGGAAAGTTCTTAGTAGCCCCCTTAATAATGTTTGTGTGTCTGAAATTATTTGAATTACCGCAGCTTCTAAATAACGTTTTTGTCCTAGAAGCGACTATGCCAATAATGACTCAAGTAGCATTAGTATCAGAATTTTATGGAGCAAACTCTGAGGACGTATCTTTTATGGTAGGATTTACAACAGTTCTGAGTATCTTGATTATTCCTATTTATTCAATTATTTTACTCAAATAGAAAAAGACCTGGGACTATACCTTTGAATTGAGGTTTTATTAGCCCTTTTTAAGGTCTTTTTTATTCTCTTAAGTTAACTTTTCAGACTCCTAGACACAAGTCACTCAATTTTATTATGGAACCAATTGAAATTTAGAATCCGTTAATTTAAACCTTTCTCTAAGTCCCGATGAAACATGGACTTGGGAATCCATAGTTATAAATAGGCCCTCTACATTTTCTAATCCTTCAATGAGCTCCATACCTTCATTAAGACCTAGGGCAAAAACTGATGTTGATAATGAATCGGCATCTATTGAGCTATCAGCTACTACAGATACACCAACAAGGTTATTTTCAACAGGATATCCACTTTCAGGGTCTAAGATGTGATGATATCTCTTTCCCTTTTCTTCAATATACCTTTCATATATTCCTGAGGTAACAATAGATTGATTAACTAACTTTACTATTCCAATATAATCTCCCTTACCAGGCAACTGTGGATTTTGGATTCCTACCTTCCATGGAGTGCCATCGGGCTTATTGCCATAGGCAAATACATTTCCTCCAATATTAATAATTGCATAGCCTACCTCTTCGTCTTTAAGGACGCTTACAACTTCATCCGCTCCATATCCCTTAGCTATTCCACCTAAATCTAGTATCATTCCCTCTTCCTTCAACATAACACTTTTTTCCTCTTCATCTAAAATAACATTATTGAAATCTACTAGCTTTTTTCTATCCTCAATCTCCTCCACAGTAGGCACCTTCACATCTTCTCCTCCTATATTCCAAAGCTTAACTAGGGGACCAATGGAAATATCAAACCTCCCCCTTGATAGCTCAGAAAAATATTTACCCCTGCTTATTACATGAAATGTATCATCGGATACCTTAACAAAATCTTTTCCTGCCTTTGAATTAATTTCTATTACCTCACTATTTTCACTATTAATAGTCATTTTACCCTCTATCTCTTTAAGCTTATTGAATGCCCTATTTAAAATTTCCTGAGAGCCATTATCATAAATCTTAATAGTTACCACCGTACCTAAAAGAAATTCTGTCTTTGAAAGGGGTTCATTATTCATTTTATACATATTATTTGAACACCCCAAGAAAGTCAAGGAAATTAGCACTGTAATAAATAAAGCAGCTATTAATCTTCTTTGATTTGTCATATATATTCCTCCATCGAAAAAGTATGATTTTACCTAATATATTATACCACATAAACTTAAGGCTTTAGACATCACTCCCCAAAGCCTTGCTATAGAAGAGTGATAGA
>JAKSBP010000199.1 GCA_022361035.1 Clostridia bacterium | reverse complement strand
TTACAAACTTAATAAACGAAAGCAGACTCTGAGGTTTCCTTTTGAGCGATTTTTATAACACATAGGAAATTATAGACCTTTTAAATATATAGATATATATAATTTTCGTATATGTGTTTCAAAAGAGTCTTCCTTATAAATCTTCATCAGAGACTCTTTTATAAATCTGTTTTACCTTCTATTATCTATCCATAAACAGATTTATAGCATGAGCCTAAAGGATCCTCAGTGGCTGCTGAAGTAAGTTAACATTCTCAATCACTCATCTATAAATCCTTTACCTTTTGTACCGATTCATCTAGTAACTTCCTATAGATTGTGTTCAGTTCTTTCTATGATATCATTTTGAATTGCCCTGTTTAGTTCTGTAAAGAAAGCACTATAGCCTGCTACTCTCACTACCAAGCCCCTATATTCATTTGGATTATTCTGAGCTTTTCTTAGGGTGTCTCCAGAAATTACGTTGAACTGCACATGCTGTATTTTCAGTTTCATGAATGCTAAAAGAAAATCAGAAAACTTATGGATACCTTGATTGCCTTCAAGGGTTTTGGGATTAAATTTAATATTTAATAGACTGCCGTTTGTTGTCAAGTAGTTGTCAAGCTTGCTCACACTTTTCAATATGGCAGTGGGTCCAAGGATATCCCTACTAACCATGGGGGAGAGGCCTCCATCTGCAAGCTGCTCCCTAGCCTTCCTTCCATCTGGAGTCGCTCCAAGGGCTTCACCAAGGGGAATATGGGCTGAAACAGTATAGGAGCCTGGGATAAAGATTCCACCCCTGGGGTTCCTATATTTTTCTACAGCCTTTGAATAATATCTAAGAATATGGGAGCCTATGTTATCTACATCATCCTTATCATTTCCATATTTGACATACTTGTTAATCAATCTAATCCTTAACCTTTCGTATTCCTCACCTTCAAAATTACTTTCCAAGGCCATTACTAATTTCCTAAAAGAAATCTTTTTTTCCTCAAATACAATTTTCTTAAGGGCATATAGGGAGTCGCTTAAATTCGCTATACCAATACCTTGGACACCGGAAAAATTATACTTAGCACCTCCATAAGTTATATCCTTACCCTTTTCTAAGCAGTTATCGATAAAGCAGGATAATAGGGGAACAGGGGCAAATTCCCTATGGCCCATATCCACAATATTACAACCCTTTACCATGAGCTTTACATACCTATCTATTTTCTCTTTAATTTTATTGATTATAAGGTCAAATGTAACATCCCTATTATCTTGATTTTCCTTTAAAGTAATCTCCATAACCTTTAATAGATTAAACAATGCTATATCGTGAAGACCATAGGTTTTACCCGGTATCGAAAGTTCAACGCAGCCAACAACGGAATAGGCCCTAGCATCCTCTAAGCTAACGCCCCTATTTAAAAACCCGGGAATAATCACTTCATCATTAAATACTTGGGGCATCCCTGTACCTAACCCTATAGTTTCAGCTGCTTTATTTAAAAAGGGCCTGTCCATAAGGTCGTTTATCCTTACCCCTAGGTTAGGTTGAGGTAAAGGCATATCTTGATGTGTATCTAGAACAAGGTAGGATAACTGATTAACTGAAGAACGACCATTATCTGTAAGTCCCCCGAGGGTTATGGTATATCCCGTTGGAAAGCCGGCGAAGTACTTGGTGCTATTACTACTTCTGATTAAAACCACATCATTTGTTTTAATCCATAAGCACAATAGAATTTCCCTAAGCCTTTTTGCAGGTATATTTCTTTCCATATCATGTTTGTAAAATGGATACATATATTTGTCAAAAGCACCTAATGATAGGGAACTAGCATTAGATTCATATTGGAGAATAACACATAGATACCATAATAGCTGACAAGCTTCATAGAAAGATGTGGGTCTTTCCCTAGAAATTTTCCTTGAAATTCTTGCAATTTCAAGGAGCTCAGACCTTCTTTTTTCATTTGATTCGTCTTGGGCATAGGATTTTGCCAGCTCTGAATATCTTAAAATATGCCTCCTAGAAGCCTTAAGGACAATTAAAGCTGACCTATAAAAATTATTATCTCCATATTTTTGTGATAATAGGGAAACTCTATCGATGATTTCTCCGAGTCCATTACTTAATAGGTCTTCAAAGTTAGCAATAATATGTCCCTGACCCTTGTCGGTCTGGTTTAGCTTAAAGATATTTAATTCGATGGGCTCTTTTACTTCAGTAGTTAACTTATTATTAATAAAATCCTTTAAGGATTTTCCCTTCCAATAGGGGTAGAGGATTTCCCTATATGTCCTCTTATCTTCCTCTGATATAAAAAACCTATCCTGGTCTCTACTTTCTAAAGTCTCCAGTTCATCGTAAATCCAGTAAGGGTCCATTTCAGGAGATATGATTCCTGCCCTAGGCTTTATTGTTCTATTACCAGCTATAAGCTCTCCATCCCTTATGGAAATTTTCACATTATCCAGTATATGGGCAGTAGCCTTTGCCCTTCTTATAATATTGGGATATTCTTCGGTTTTCTGATGGCTTTCTGTATATAAAAATGCCCTCTCAATGGAAACCTCCCTCTTATTTTCAAAAAGTTGTTTTCTTAATAATTCAATTCTCTCAAATGTCAACCTATTCCTACCCCCTTTATAAGACCTAATCCGTTATTGTTTTAAATTGTTAATTATTATTGTTTATTGTTTAATATTATTGTATAATTGGATTAAGAAAAATTCAAGTATAAAATGTCATGTTTTTACAATTTATATATAATAGACTAGAATCACCGAAGGCTTTGAGAAATTGTGACGAGAAGGTTAATAGCTGTGATTTAATTAGGGATAATAGGATAATGGAGGTGTCTCTATTTGTTTGCAGAAGAAAGATTGGAGAAAATAATAGAATCATTAAATCAAAACGGAAAGATTATTGTAAAGGAGCTAAGTAAAAGGTTTAATGTGACTGAGGATTGCATAAGGAAGGATTTAAAAAACTTAGAAAAACAGGGAATAATCAAAAGAACCTATGGGGGAGCTGTGCTTAAGAGAATAGCTGCACAAAATAGTAATATTAGTAATAGGAAAAGTATCAACATAGAAGCTAAAAGGAAAATAGCTGAAAAGGTACTTAGTATTATCAGACCTGGAGAAACGATTTTTTTAGATATATCAACCACAAATATAGTTATAGCTGAAAAAATTGCAAATAGTAAAAAAAGAATTACAGTTATAACAAATATGATAGACATTATTAGGCCATTTTCCTATAGTGATTTTGTAGAAGTAATAGGAACTGGGGGAGTATTTAACAAGGAGCTAAATGGATTCGTAGGCTCAACCACCATAGAAGCCATAGGTAAGTATAAAGTAGACAGGGCCTTTATAGGTAGCTGCGGTATCAATTTATTTGATAAGAGCCTTACAACCTTCCATGTTGAGGATGGTAATACAAAAAAAGCAATTATTCAATCGGGTAAAAAAGTATATTTAGTGGTGGATAGCAAGAAATTTTACTTTGACGGAACCTATAAGTTTGCAGATATCTATGATGTAGATGGAATTATTTTAGATGAAAAACCCAATGAGAAAATCTGTAATACATTAGAGGAAATGAATGTAAATATAATTTAATACTGTTTGTAATCTTAGAGGAATTTTGGGAATATTCATGATTTAATATGATGAATATTCCCTATTATTGTGGAAATAAACCTGAATATTGGCCAGTAGAAATAGGAGTAAAAAAATGGTAACATGAAATCAGATAAAACGATATGAAATAATATAGATGTGTGATTGAGAATATTAACTTACTTCAGCAACCACAGAGAATCCTTTAGGCTCATGCAATAAATCTGTTTTTAGATAGGTAATAGAAGGTAAAACAGATTTATAAAAATCGCTCAAAAGGAAACCTCAGAGGCTGCTTTCGTTTATTAAGTTTGTAACTTCACACATCTATAAAACCATTTATTAGCCAATATTGGGAGTGATAAAAATAGGAAATAGGGAAGGTATCAAAAACCAAATTCTATCGATATTGATTAGCAAAAAGGGTCCAACTATTATATCTGAAATTGCAAGAGATATTTCCATGTCGGGTAAAACTGTTAGGAACTATTTAAAAGAGTTACAGCATGAGCTAAGTCAAAGAGGCATAGAACTTATAAAAAAGCCAAATGTAGGTGTATATCTAGATGTCACCGATGATAAAAGAAAAGTATTGATGGAAGATTTAACAGATTATGATAAGGGGATACAGAACCATTCTCCGGAATACAGGCAAAGTTATATACTAAAGACTTTATTTAAAAATAAATATACCTACACTATACAACTTTTTGCCGATGATTTATATTGCAGCAAAAGTACAATTGTCAATGACTTAACCTATGTTCAAAAATGGATAGAAGATAGGGGATTAATATTAAAAAGAAAGCAAAATCAAGGGCTTTGGATAGAAGGAAATGAAAGGGACTATAGAAGGGCCATGATGGATTTATTCTTTGAAATAAAGGAGAATAAGCTTCAAAGAGATGAGGATGAAGTGGAGAATCTGGATTATAGAATCGATTTTATTAACTATAAGAAGATAAAGCAGCTATTTCCCAGAATTAATTTGTTTAGCATACAAAATATTATTCAGCAAGCCGAGGAAAAACTGGGATATTTTTTTACTGACCAAGCCTTTATAAACTTAATAACCCATATAGCCATTACCATAGAAAGAGTAAAAAATAATAGGGAAATAAAAATGAACAAAAAACATCTTACTCCCCTTATGGAGCAATATGAATTCCAAGTTGCAAAGTGGGTTATCAGTAGGCTTAGGGAGATATTCAACCTAGATTTCCCCCAGGATGAAGTTGGCTATATTTCCCTACATATGCTTGGAGCTAAAATACAGGAAAATATCCATGATAATAATTATGATGACCTGTTAAATGCCCAAAATGAAGAGCATGTAGAGATTGCAAAGGAAATAATCGGCCTTGCTGGAGAAATACTGGGAGTTGACTTATCAAAGGATACGCTGTTACTTACAGCCTTAGTATTGCATTTAAGGCCCACAATTATAAGATTGAAGCACGATTTAAAATTGAGGAATCCAATACTTAAGAGGATAAAAAATGAATATACAAGTATCTTTGGGGCAGCCTGGGCGTGCAGCAGTATCTTTGAAAAAAAGCTTGGGGTATCCATAAATGAAGATGAAGTAGGGTATATAGCTATGCATCTGGCTGTAGCAGTTGGAAGGCAAAGTAATATAATCAAAACTCTAATTATCTGTTCAAGTGGAATTGGCACCTCACAGTTAATTAAGACAAGGCTGGAAAAGAGATTCAATGAACTAGACATTATTGATTGTTTGCCCTTGAATTGCCTTAGTGAAGAACTGATTGATAGGGCAGATTTAATTATATCAACGGTACAGGGGATTAGAAATGCCCCTAGGGCTATTTACGTTAACACCCTGCTTAGTGAAGGAGATATATTAAAAATCAAGAGGTCAATCGACATACTAGCCACAAGGTCATGGGAAAAGGAAAAGATTGATAAAAAGGACTTGGGAGCCTTAAAACTCGATGTAATTGATAAGGAATTATGTTTTATTGATGATGATAATAGGGATTTTACAGAGATTATTAATTACTATGGAAGGATTATGGAAAAAAGGGGCTTCGTTAAAGAAGGCTTTTGTCAGAATGTGTTAGAAAGGGAGAAGAAGGGCTCTACAACCATAGGGAAGGGAATTGCAATACCCCATGCTGAACAGGAGTTTGTAAAAAAATCTAAGATTTGTATTATAAAGCTTAAGAATCCAGTTTTATGGAATAGGGATAGGTTGAATTTAATCATTATCTTAGCATTAAAATTTAATGATATATATAGGACTAAAAGGTTTTTTAAAAATTTTTATTCTATATTAGATAATGGGGAGTTAGTTAAAAGGATTGTGAAATCAGATAACGTATCGGATATTATGGAAATTTTCATTGATGGAGGGATTTGTAATGAATGATTTGATTACAAAGGACATGATTATACTAGATTTGGAAGCAAGGAATAAGGAAGAGGTTATTGAAAAACTCTCTAGGGTTATTGAAGGGCAAGGTAGACTAATGGAGCTAAAGGATTTTATAGACCAGGTAAATAAAAGAGAAGAAGCATTACCAACTTCCATAGGCTTTGATGTGGCCATTCCCCACGGTAAATGTGACTCGGTGAAAAAAGCGGCCTTGGCATTTGCAAGGCTAAAGGACAAAGTTAAATGGAGTGAGGAAGAGGAAGTCAAATATGTATTTTTAATTGGGGTATCGGAAAAGGAGGCTGGAAATAAGCACCTTCATATATTAGCTCAACTGTCGAGAAATATTATGAAAAAAGAGTTCAGAGAAAAGCTTGAGAAAACTGAAAGCATTGAAGAAATATTAAATATTTTATCCTTTGAGAAAGCTGTATAATTATTTTCTTTTATAACTTTAGATTAAAGTAGATTTTATAAAACCACCGGTGGATGAAAAGAAGTATACAAAAGAAAGAGGGTTTCAATATTAGCCATTCACTATAACTTAAGGAGGTAAAAGGATGAAGGATTTAAAAGTAATTTTAAAAAATACAAGACAACATCTTATGACTGGAGTTTCATATATGATTCCCTTTGTAGTTTCTGGGGGTATTCTATTGGCATTATCCGTAGTACTATATGGACAGGGTGCTGTTCCTCCAGAGGGAACATGGATTCATGATTTATTCTTCATAGGTGTTAGGGGTTTTCAGTTGATGATACCCATATTAGCTGGCTTTATAGCCTACTCTATTTCAGAAAGACCTGGGATTGCGCCAGCGGCCATAGCTGCATATGTAGGTAACGAAATGGGAGCAGGATTTTTTGGGGCGATAATAGCTGGTTTATTGGGTGGTATAGTTGTTTATTACCTAAAGAAAATTAAAGTTCCTCCTGTTTTTAGATCAATAATGCCCATATTTGTCATACCAATAGTTGGTACATTTATTACAGCAGGACTAATGCAGTGGGTCATTGGAGCACCTATAGCACTGTTAACCGAAGGATTAACTAGATGGCTAGAGGGTCTTCAAAGTGGAAGTATTGTTTTATTGGCAATTATCATGGGTATGATGGCTGCCTTTGATATGGGGGGCCCTGTAAATAAGGTTGTATATGCATTTACCATTATGGCAGTTTCAGAGGGAATTTATAGCATAGCTGGTATTAACGCAATAGGTTTTTGTGTTCCTCCAATAGGCATGGGAATAGCTACTTTTTTAGCACCAAATAAATATAGTAATGCAGAGAAGGAAGCAGGTAAAGCTTCGATTTTAATGGGTTTTGTAGGTATTACCGAAGGGGCTATTCCCTTTGCGGCAGCAGATCCACTAAAGGTTATTCCATCACTAATGGTTGGGGCGGCAGCGGGCTGTGCCTCAGGGGCATTGTTTGGTGCAGAAAATATGGTAGCTTGGGGAGGCCTTATAGTATTACCGGCAGTTACGGGTAAAATAGGATATATAATTTCCATAATTATTGGTTCAGTGGTTACTGCACTAATGGTAAACCTACTAAAAAAATCCGTAGCAGACAGAACTATAGAAGAGACGAATACAGGGGGAGATGATATCGAGCTATCTTTTGAGTAGAGGTTAAAATATTATTAATAATAATCAAGTAAATTGATTTTGACTGGAGGAAGTAATATGAAGATAGCTGCAGTAACGGCATGCCCCTCAGGGGTAGCCCATACCTATATGTCGGCCGAAGCCTTAGAAAGGGCTGCAAAGGCTAAAGGAATCTATATTAAGGTGGAAACCCAGGGTTCTATAGGAATTGAGAATAGGCTGACCATAGATGATATAAAGGATTCAGATGTGGTCATCTTAACTAAGGATATTGGATTGAAGGAAACAGAAAGATTTAATGGGAAGACAGTAGTTAGAGTTGGAATAAGTGATCTTGTAAAGAAAGCAGATAAGGTTATAGAAAAAATAGAAGCCCACATTAAGAGTAAAGAAAAATAGTAAGTTAGTCCCTTATCCTAATAAAATATAGATTCTGCTTTTACCACAATAGGCAGCTTATATAGAAGAGTGAAATACAAACTTAATAAACGAAAGCAGGCTCTGAGGTTTCCTTT
>JAKSBP010000364.1 GCA_022361035.1 Clostridia bacterium | reverse complement strand
AGGTTACACCTTTATTCTTTATCCAGTTTTTAAGTCTCCCCTTTTGTATGTACTCTATCCCTTGTTATACTTTCTAATAATAGGAATAAGACATTAAAGCTTTATATTTAGATATCCTAAACTATGTAAAGAGCTTGTTAGGGGTGAGAATAAAATCATTTTTTTATTAATAAAGAATTAAATTTGACTAAAATTTAATTTTGATGTATGATAAAGAGACATGACCGACACTGTGTCGGTAGGGAGGTGATGAGATGTGGGTTTAAAAGATAAAATATTGGAAGTATCCCATGAACTATTTGCTAGTAAAGGTTATGATGAGACCACAGTTTCAGACATTATAAAAATGACAGGTAGTTCCCGAGGTGGATTTTATCACCACTTTGATTCAAAGGAAGAAGTTTTAAGAGCAATTACAGATGAATATATAGATAAATTATCTAGACTTTACAATAAGGCTACTGAGGAACATATAGGTTCATATAGTGAATTATTCAATAAGATTTTTTCTATATTTCATGAATATAAAATGGGACAAATAAAAGATTGGCCTAAGCTGCAAAAGATTTTTTCCTTTAGTGGAAATCATGTAATTATATTAAAAATTGCTAAAGATTTTGAGAAGCTTACTACGGAGGTCTATACCAGGATTATTAAAGAAGGGGTGGAGAAGGGTGAATTTACTGTTAAGTATCCCCAAGCATTGGCTGGACTTTGGACTAGGGAGGTTCTACACATAAATCGCATAGCTCAAAAGGAATTCTACAAAGATTGTAAAGCTAGGTCTAAGGATTTCATGGACTACCTAGAATTTACTGAGGATATGATAAATAGAGAACTAGGTTTAGAAGATAATGTCATAAAAGTGAAGTTTCCAATTTTGGATTATATTGAGTATACTAGAGGGCAAATCGCTTTAGAGATGGGGGAGTCAAATGATTAAATGGTTTGGCGATGTAAAAGAGTCAGATTTTGAATTAGTAGGTGGTAAGGGTTATAACCTAAGCAAAATGTATAATTATGGTTTGAAGGTACCAAGGGGTTTTATCGTTACTTCAGAAGCCTATGACACCTACGTGGAGAGAAATAATTTGCAATCTAAGATTACTGGAATTCTCATTCAGAGCATAAGCAGTTTAGAAAAATCACAAGCAATAAAAGCTTTATTTGTAAGAGATAGAATGGCAGAGGATTTCATTAATCAGTTAAAAGGGGCCTTTAAAAAGTTAAGTAGTTACAGAGCAGCTGTCCGAAGTAGTTCCACTGTGGAGGATTTACCAGGTATGAGTTTTGCTGGACAGTACAACAGCTATTTAAATGTAACTAGTGAAGATTTGATTGAAAAGGTGATTAAGTGTTGGAGGTCTCTTTGGAATGAAAGGGCAATCGATTATAGAAACAAGTACGATATAAAGGGTGAATTTTCCCAGGGAGTAGTAGTACAAGAGATGATTGAGGCCAGGGTTTCTGGTGTAATCTTTACTGCTAACCCGATTTCCGGGATTCGCTCTGAAATCCTTGTCAATTCCGCCTATGGCCTAGGAGAAGCTATTGTCAGTGGAAAGGTAAATCCTGACCAGTATACCATTGACCACAGGAGCGGCAGGCTTTTAAATGAAGAAATCTCAAAAAAGTATATTCTATGTCAGTATGGTAAAGAAGGTATTGAGTATGTAAAAGTTGACTTTGCATTACAGGAAAAGAGTTCCCTAAAATCAAATCATATAGAAGCCATTGTGAAGGAAGTAGAAAGGGTTCAGGATTATTTTGGAATTCCTCAAGATATAGAGTTTGCTATTGATAATAGGGATGAATTCTATATTGTACAGTCAAGGGACATTACAACACTATTTCCAATCGAAACCTTTGACCAGGATGGGAAGCTGAGGGCTTATTTAGCTGCCAGTTCAGTGATGCTAGGGATGAAAGAGGCTTTTACTCCCTTAGGAGCCGATGTATATGGAGGGATGTTCCCTTCCCTAATTAACGTTATGACCATGAGAAAGAAGCCTTTATCAGATAATTTTGTGAAATATGCTGGAGGTAGGATTTTTGTAGATATAACCTATCTCATGTCCAGCAAGTTTGTAGCAAAACAGTTTGCAAAGGCCTTTTCTGGCAACGATTTGCCTTTAAAAGGAACCATGGATTACGTCATAGAAAAACATGGAAAAACCTTTACAAATCAAAGAATAAAATTTAAAATCCCTTGGGGTATTCTTAAATATGGTTTAAAATCCCTAAGAGATATAAGGGCAGCAAGAAAACTTGAGCCCGACCATAGATATGATGCTGTGAGAGCATTAGGAGAAAAATTTTATCAAGATATTTTAGAGGAATCTAAAAATCTAAAAACAGTAGAGGATAGATTGAAATTCTGTTCCGACGTAATGCTTAAAGTATTTAAACTGACTCAAAAACAAGCTTGGTATGCCGTAGAAGTTAATAATCTTTCAAAAATAGAAAAAACTGTGAAGAAGATGTTTGGAGATAGGTTTAATCTAGATATACTATCCTACTCCTTACCTGACTGTATTACGGTAGAGCTTGGTTTAGAACTCAATAGACTGGCTAAGTATTTCGATGAAAATGGTTTAAAGCCAAGGGCAGACCATCCAAAAATGAAAGCTTTTCTTCAGAAATTCGGCCATAGAAGTACTGTAGAACTTGATTTTGGATATAAGAGATGGAGAGAGGACCCTGAGTATTTATTGAATCAAATTAGATCCTACATGGTAGATAAGATGTACGAAAGAAATACATTAGAGGTATATGAAAGGGCTAAAAAGGCCAATACTTTGATTGAGGAAATTTATGAAGCTGTTAAGGTAAAAAAAGGGCATAGAAGTGCTGAAAAAATCAAGAAGCTGATGGTAGACTTTAGAAGGGCTGCCGGTATGAGGGAATATCCTAAGTTCAATATTGTTCAAGCTTTAGATGTAGCAAGGAAAGTAATGTTGTATCAGGGTAAGTCTTATCAACAAAGGGGCCTCCTTGATGAAGCAGAAGATATTTTCTTCCTAACAAAGAAAGATATTTTAGATGGTAAGATTTTAAATGAGACTGTTCGTAGGAATAAAGAAGTCTACAAAAAGGAAATGAGAAGAAACAGTATACCGAGAATTGTCCTCAACACAGGTGAAACCTTTTACTCAGCTCAGAAGTTTGACCCAAAGAGTAGGGTTCTTCAAGGGATAGCATTATCTAGAGGAATTTATGAAGGACCAGTTAGAGTGGTCTTTGACCCCAACCTCTCTGAACTTAAGGAGGGAGAAATTTTAGTAACAGAAAGTACAAATCCTGCTTGGACTCCCCTCTTTATGACAGCTAAAGCTCTTATTATGGAGTACGGTGGACCCCTTAGCCATGGTGGTATAGTAGCAAGGGAGTACGGTATACCAGCAGTTGTAGGTATTCCATCGGTCACAGAATTATTGAAGAATGGTCAACTAGTGAGGGTAAATGGTGAAGCAGGGACTATAGAAATACTTGCTTAAAAAGATATTTGAAAAGGACTGTCTTAGAATGGAGATTTAAAAGACAGTTCTTTTTCTATTTTAACTATGTATTGAAAAAAATTACTACAAGCTGTTATTCTGTATATGACTATCTGAATAATGAATATTCTGAATAAAGGAAATTATTTCATTATATTAATATTTAGTTTTATGCTATAATCTTATTTACAAATAAGGCAAAATGGAGGCAGAAAATGGGTATTGTAGACTTAATAGTTGAAATGGATTCTACAAGGTGTATAAAAGAAGTGTTATGTATTGGAAAGTTTAGAAAATGGTTTCAAGATAGTACTTTATTTGACTACATTGGTCATGACATTGAACATTTACTAAATACCTCCATCAAACCTGAGGGCGGCATAGTGGAAATTGAAAATAAATTTTTTAAGTATCAATGGGTAGAAAAGGATGGAGGAGGAACTATATATTTGAGTCATGGCACAGTGCTTCTTGATTTCTATGAGCAAGCTATTAGTCACGTATCAGAGGGTATTCAGATTTTTGATCGTAATGGATATTTTATATATTCCAATCCTGCCAGTGAAAAATTAGAAAATTATCGCAAGGAAGATTTTGAAGGTAGACATTTGTTAGACCTTTACGATTTGGAAGAAGAGTATAGCACAGTATTAACGGTTTTAAGAACGCAAAAAGCCATTGGAAATCGATGTGATCGTTTTAAAACTTCCAATGGAAAGTCACTAACTACAATTAACTCCGGCTATCCATTAACTATAAATGATGACTTATATGGGGCTGTTGTCTTTGAAAGTGACTTTTCTATATTAAAGCATATTAGAAATCGCACTTTAAATTTAGAAGCCTATGTAGAGAGTAGAGATTGCGTAAATGAGGATTCACTATATGTCTTTGACGATATCATACATAGGTCGGAAAGTATGAAAGAAACGATTCATTTTGCTAAAAAGGTATCATTAACTAATTCTAGTATTCTCATATCTGGAGATACGGGGACAGGAAAGGAGTTAATGGCTCAAAGTATACATTCCTTTAGTCCTAGGAGACATAGACCCTTTATTGATGTAAATTGTAGTGCCATACCTGGAAATCTTTTTGAAAGTATGTTTTTTGGAACGGAAAAGGGCGCCTTTACAGGTAGTATGAATAAAAAGGGTTTTTTTGAAATGGCCAATGGGGGAACCCTATTTTTAGATGAAATTAATTCAATTAGTATAGAGATGCAAGCAAAGCTGTTAAGAGTACTCCAAGAAAGGCGCTTCCAAAGGATTGGAGGTAACAAATATATTAAATGTGATGTCAGAATAATTGCTGCATCAAATGAAGATTTACTTGAGCTTATGGAGGAAAAGAAAATACGGAGGGACTTTTACTATAGAATAGCCACCATAAAAGTTGAGCTTCCATCCTTAAAAGAAAGAAAAGAAGACATTCCAGTTTTAGCACAGCATTTTTTGAATATATTATGTAGACAATACAATAGACATAATTTGACTTTATCCCATGGGGTTATTGAAAAATTAGTTCAATATGATTGGGGAGGGAACATAAGAGAATTGCAGCATGTGATTGAGTATGCCTTTAATTTTGCTCCAGAGGCTTCGGAAGTTCTTCAAGTTGCCTATCTTCCTAAATATATAAAATCAACAGATAGTGTTACCCATAAAAAACACAAGGCATATAATATAAATTCTGATACAAGAACATTTAAAGAGCGAATGGAGATATTAGAAAAGGAATTGATATCTGATGTTTTTATGAATAATGATTGCAATGTAACCCATAGTGCTAAAATATTAGGAATTAGCAGACAAAGCCTTCAATATAGAATGAGAAAGTTAGGGATTAAAATTAAATAATGCAGAATAATTTTGCCATAACGCCAAATATTTTGGCGTTATTTATTTGTAATTTTAATTTCTATTAATTTAAGTGCAAAATAAATTTGCATTAAAGCTAGTGAATTGTAAGAAAATTACAAAAATTAAATGTGTAATATTGTTAGTTTTTTGATGATACAGAGTCAAACTAGAGCCTTTCAGATTTTTTTTAATAATTAAAAAATTATTTAAATTTTGGCATGGAGATTGCTATATATTGCAATCTAGATAACGTTTTCATATATAAAAATTATTATGACAATCTTAATGGAGGTGAAAAAAGCAACTTACCATAATAGGGTTTCAATGATTGGTAATAAATAGGTTAGGAGGAAGTTAAATGGCAAAGGAAATGTTAAAACAAAACAGCTTAATGCAAATACGGAGCGGTGTATTTTGGCCAGCTTTCCTAGTTGTTGGTGGATCAGCAATAATAGGTATCTTAAATAATAAAATGTTATCTGAAGTAACTATGAATACTTTTATGTGGTCCCTTAGAAGTTTCGGGTGGTTATATCAGATAATATCAATTGTGTCATTGATTGTTGTAATCATAGTTACTTTTTCTAAACTTGGTAAAATACGTTTTGGCGGCTCTGATGCGAAACCCAAGTTTTCATTTTTAACTTGGTTTGCCATGGCTTTGACTGGTGGTATTGCTACTGGGGTTGTGACCTATGGTGTAAATGAACCTATAATTTATTTTGGAAATATATATGGAGAAATGGCCCAAACTGGAGTAGACCCAAATACCCCTATGGCTGCAATTTATGCTGTAGCACGTTGCTTTTATAATTGGACCTTTATTCCCTATGCTATGTATTCATTATGCGGACTTATAGTAGCATATATGTACTTTAACAAAAAGAAGGCATTATCTGTAACATCTACCTTAACACCCCTATTTGGAGACAAGGTTACTAAGGGGATTTGGGCAAATATTATCGATACCCTATCCCTTCTAGCTATAGCTTTAGGATTAGCATCTTCACTGGGTGCCGGATTGGCATTAGTAGGCTCAGGAATAGAGATTGCCTATGGAATTAAACAAGGGGTAATGGTTTGGTTAGTTTTAGCTATAGTAATAACTGCAACCTTTACTTTTTCCTCATTACTTGGATTAGATAAGGGAATTAGATGGTTATCAGATATAAACTCTAAGGTATTTTACATTCTTTTAGCCCTACTATTTATTTTAGGGCCAACTCTGTATATATTTAGAACTTCTACAGCTGGGATGGCCTATTGGCTACAAAATTTCTGGGGATGGGGCCTTGACCCAATTGATATAGGTGGGGAAGCATTAGTTATGTGGTGGACTCTCTATGATTGGGCTATATGGATAGCATATGCTCCGCTTATGGGAATTTTCCTAGCTATCATATCCTATGGAAGAACTATCCGTGAATTTATGATAATCAACTGGATACTTCCATCTGTTTTTAGTATTATTTGGTTTGGAGCATTTGGTGGAACGGCACTTTATTGGCAGCAGGAGGGAACATTGGATTTGGTCAGTACTATTAACGATAGCGGTGCTGTAGCGGGATTGTGGGCATTTTTAGGGAATCTACCCATGGGAGTTCTATTTATACCAATAGTAATGATAACTCTGATATTGTCATTTTCAACGGCAGCAGATTCTATGACTAGAACAATTGCTTCCTTATGTACTTCCAATATTGCCCACGACCAAGAGCCTCCTAAGTGGCAAAAACTACTTTGGGGTCTTTCAATAGGAATAATAGCCTTTGTAATGGTGGCCTATTCTGGTGGAGTTCAAGGTGTTGATGGAGTAAAATATCTGGCTGCAGCAGGAGGAACCATGGTACTATTTGTATTTGTATTACAGGTAGTATCGGCCATAAAAATGTTCTTTATTGATGAAATAGTAGAGTAAATTTTTAAATATAAGGTCTAAAGGAAAGGAGAGTTTATATTTCTCCTTTCCTTTGATAAGGAGGCAATATTGGTGGTAGCAGGTTTGAAGGCTGAAAAAATTGAAAGAGTTATCTTAGGAGAAGAAATAGGTATAGAAGAATTCATTGCTGTTGCACGTTTTAATGCTAAAGTAGAGTTTTCTAAAAAATACTATAATCGAGTTATAAAATCCCGAAGTCTAGTAGAGAAATGGATTGATGAAGGACGAATCATGTACGGTATAACTACAGGATTTGGAGCACTATGTAATCGAGTTATATCAGAGGAAGAGACAGCACAGTTGCAGAAAAATATTGTATTATCCCATGCTACTTCCCTAGGTGAACCCCTATCCATTGAAGAAGTAAGAGGAACTATGCTGATGGTCTTGCAAAACGCAGGTCAAGGCTTTAGTGGAGTTAGAATTGAAACCCTTGAAATGTATAGGCAGTTCTTGAATCTTGGCCTTACTCCCTTTGCACCTAGAGAAGGATCGGTAGGTTATCTAACACCGGAAGCCCATATGGCCTTAGCATTAATTGGAGATGGAAAAGCATATTTCCGTGGAGAACTGTTACCATCTCAAATAGCATTGGATAGGGCGGGACTTAAACCTACAGACCTTTCATCGAAGGAAGGACTTATATTGGTTTCTGGTACTACTAGTGTTACTGCTATTGGAGCGATAACAATATATGATATGTTAAAGTCAGCAAAGTCAGCAGATATTATTGGTGCCATGTCCCTTGAGGTCATGAGGGGAACTACTAAGGCCTTTGTTGATTCTTTAATGAGTGTGAGGTCCCATAGAGAACAGCGAGATACCGCAGAAAATATAAAAAGGATATTAAAGGACTCTAAAATATGCCAAAAATATGAAGATTATCGAGTACAAGATGCATTATCCCTTCGCTGTATACCTCAGTTACATGGTGCAGCAAAGAAAACATTAAGGGATGCCCTTAAAACTATTGAGATAGAAATAAATTCGTGCTGTGATAACCCAATAATTTGGTCTGAAGGAGATGACGGAGAGGCTATTTCCGGAGGAAATCCGGACTCCTCCTACGTAGGTATCGAGATGGATTCAGCGTGTATTGCAGCAACAATGCTAGGAAAGATGTCGGAACGAAGAAATAATCGGCTTATAGATGGAAATCTTTCAGAATATCCATGGTTTCTTATAAAAAAACCTGGGATTAATTCTGGGCTAATGATACCACAGTATACCCAAGCCGGTCTATTAAACGATATGAAAATCTTATCCCATCCAGCTACAGTGGACGGTATCCCTACCTGCGGTAATCAAGAGGACTATGTTTCTATGGGCTATAATGCTTCTAAAAAAGCACGAAAAATTGTAGAAAACCTTGAGTATATCCTAGCAATAGAGCTTCTATCTATATTCCAAGCACATCAATATATAGAGGATAGTATTCTACCAGGAACCGCTTCAAGGGCAGTTTTAAATGAAATTTCTAAAACTGTTCCTATAATGGAGGAGGACATGTACCTTTATCCCCATATAAATACCTTGAGGGATATGATACATTTAGAAAGTCTTATAGAATTAGTAGAGGACAAGATTGGAGGACTGGAGTAAGTATGAAAGTGAAAATGGATGTTATGAAGATATTTTTCACACCACCTTCAACGATGTTTGAGAGGATTACTTTATTTATAATGTTAACAATTACATTTATAATTTTCTTTACTCCATTAAAGTTCTCACAAATTCACCCATTGGAAGCAGTAATAACGGCAGCTATACCATCCCTATCCATTTCCTGGGGATGGATTCTACTCCTAAGATCGATTTTTAAGAAAAAAGATTTTTACAAATAAAAAAGTCTAATGAAGTCCCTGAAGCCTGACGGCTTGTAGAATTTGTCTACAATCTATAAGTCCCTAAAAATAGGGACTTATTTTACTGTATAAATAAAATTTACGATTGAGGTTAATTATATAGAAAAGTAGTGACTTCACCATACGATTATTAGGCTAAAAAACTTATCCTAGGATATAAGATGGCAGATTATGAGAAAGGAATAGATTTAAAAAATTGTTAAATTATTTATGAAGTAGATTTAAGATTTATTGATAATGTTATAATTAAATAGAGAGGGCATGATTTATTAGAAATATGCTAGTCTTTTATTCTAATAAGTAGAGGTAAATTAAAATGAAGGATATTATAACCTATTCATTAAAGCTATGCAATCCCACATCAGATGAGTATTATATGAAAGTGGGAAGCTTTACCAATGAAGTATTATATAAAATCAATAAATCTACTGAAGGGCCAGTAAGAGATTTTCAAATCTTTATATCTAAAAGCCAATTGGAAGACCTAAGAAGTAAAGATGAATATGGCTTTGAGCTATTAGTATTAGGGGTTTTATGGAGAACATATGCCCATGAAGCCCTTACGTTAGGAGAAATTCCTAAGGCATTTCTTACTAAACTTGTTGCACTGAGAGAAAAGGGTAGGATTGTAAAAGTAATAGTTGACTATATGAAGGGATTCTCAGGAGGGTTATGGCTGGTAAAAGAAAAAAATAGGATAAATGGCATTGATAGGACACTCCATACCATGAACAAGTTATTAGAATGGTTAGGTGCCTCCGGTGAATTCAATCAAGAAGTAAAACGTTTGAAGCAGTGGTATAATTATTTGTCTGATAAATCTGTAAAAGAGGCTTCAAGGGTTATTTCAATAGCTGTAGATTTAGCAGAGTGGTTTGACTCTCGCAGTAAAGATGTACTTGGATGTTTCACTAAAAATGTAGATAAGTTTTTAGAAGAAAGCTATCCTAGACATAAATGGAAAGAGGATAACATTTATTGTGGACGTAAGAGAGTTGAGTATCACTTAAATATGGTTGGAGCAGAGATAATGAATAAAGCCTTTAGAGATGATTTTTTAAAGACCGAGGAAAAAAGACTGCTTTTACCCATATGTATGAGGTTCCTTTATCAGAAGAATTGTAAAGCCATCAAGTCTAAAGAAGGATATATATGTAGGGGATGTAATAACGAATGTAGGGTAAATCATTTAACTCAGCGGGGTAAGAAGTATGGAGTCAAGGTATTGGTTATTCCCCATGAATCTGCTGCCTTTACAGGTGAAAAGGTTGAAAGGAATAAAATAGGAATAATTGGAGTTGCCTGTGTTCTCAATCTTATATCAGGAGGCTGGAAGGCAAAGGATTTGGGATTTGTCCCTCAATGCGTTATATTGGATTATTGTGGATGTAAGAACCATTGGCATGCAAGGGGTCAAACTACTGACATTAATTTATCAAAACTTATGGATATTTTACATATATGAGAAGAGTAATTGTATGATTTAAAGAATAAAATAGATATTTTAAATATTACAACTTAAAATCCGCCAAGGTTGAAATCTACTAATAAATCATACCTTGGCGGATTTTTAAATTTTAAAGATACAGTTTCAATAGACCTTGAAAAGTCCTTTTATCAATCTTATTGACATGGAGTGAGCCTGTCATTATTGATACTTTATGAAAATGTTCTTCTAATTGATGAATTAAATATTTCTTTATGAGTAATAGTTTATATTTATGATTCTTCTAAATCTAATCTAATTTTTATCCCTAATTCCTTGGCTTCCTTTAGAATAGGTTTCTGTTTCTCTAAACTGGGCTTAAAGCTCATATCAATTTCTCCATTTTTATCTAATAAATTTCTTACATTACTAATTTTACAAGTATGGCCAATTCCACAGGAAAAACAGGGAAGAGCACCTTTTGTCGTAATTGTACCCAAGGACCTTATATTAATACGACTAAAGAAGTGATTAATTCCCTGTGACACTGGTTCGCCATTTTTGCCACCTACTCCAACGGCAACCCCTGGCTTTCCTGCAATAGGACTTTTATCATCATGATGGAATTGATAAAATCTTTCTAAAAAATTGTGTGTTAATCCGTTGAGCATAGAGTATATGTTAGAACCTCCTATTACAAATGCATCTGCCCCTACTATTTTATCGTAAATTTCTCCTACATAATCCTCAACCTTACATATATTATCCTTAGCACAAGCTAAACAGGCAATACAAGGTCTTACATCCTTGCCTGCCAAGGAAATAAATTCTGTTTCTAAACCTGTAGCATTTAATATTTCCTTTACCAATTTGGCAGTTGTACCATTTTTACGTGGACTACCGCTTATTCCCAATACCTTCATAATAATCCCCCTTTATTTAATATTAGTAAAGTTTACTTTTTCCCCTAGTTTCTAATTTTTTTATTTGTCAATTCTGAACCTCCTTAACACTTTATTTTTTATATGGGTAAAATAAAAATGTCAGTACCTATTTAACTATAGTGGGGCAAGTATACTATGACCAATAAATTTTGTCAATTTACATATAAAGATGTACAGTCTAAATGTAAGAAATATTCATGAAAAAAATATTAAATAAGTAATTTTTAAATACTTTCTTTATAGCCCTCATTAAAAAAACTATATAAAATACTCTAAAAGAAAATTTATGGGGTCACCATCTTTAATTAGTATAGAATATGTGTTAAAATATATATGATAAGGTAAAATTAAAGGAGATGATTTATCCGATTCATTGTAATAATTGAATGGATTGGAGTCGAATATTTAAAACAACGTTTTTAATAATCCAACTAAGCCATTTTTATATGGTTTATTTGTGATATGTTGTTTTAAGTATTCTGAGTAGTCTATGATTTTTAACGTCTCAGAATTCTGAGGCGTTTTTTTAATGCTTTCAAAAATTTTCTTAGTGATAGGAATGTATTTTTGAGAGCAAGACATAATGGGAAACCCCATTTTGTACTAACTAATTTTATCTTATCAATCAAAAAGAATAAAAGAATAATTATTTAAAGGAGAGTTTTAGACCATGAAAATAATTAATAACAATAAAATGGATTTACAAACATTAAAGAAGGCTATCAGTAAACCTAAGATTTTTGAAAAAAGTACAGATAAATTTTGGGATGATGAGCATGTATCTGAGCAGATGTTAGGCTTTCATTTAAATCCTGACATAGAGGCTGCCAGCAAAACAAAGGATACCATCGAGGCAGAAACTAATTTTATCATCAAAACTACCGATATGGATAATAAAAAGGCAGTACTTGACCTTGGTTGTGGTCCTGGACTTTATGTAAAGGAGTTTGCTAAAACTGGGGCCTATGTTAGAGGAGTAGATATTTCTGATAGGTCAATACAATTTGCTAAAGAAAATATTCAATCAAAGTATAAAAATACTAGCTTCTATAGGATGAACTATCTAGATATTGATTACAAAAATTACTTTGATATTGCCACCCTTATCTTTTATGACTTCTGTGCATTGAATACCGATGAGCAATCACAGCTTCTAAAAAATATTCACGATGCCTTGAGGAAAGATGGTATGTTTATTTTGGATGTGGTTTCAGAATATAAGGAAACTTCCATAACTAGTAATATTTCAATTATAGATGGCGGTTTTTGGAGTCCTAAGCCCTATATAGAGATTTTTAATTCCTTCATGTATGAAGAGCCAAAAACCGAAGGATTACAATACACTATTATCAATGGAGGAGGTGAAATTAAGGTTATAAGAATATACCATAGATTATTTAGTCTAGATGAAATCGAGACTCTGCTGGAAAATCATAAATTTAAGGTTGAAAGGGTCTATAAGAACTTAAAGGGAGATGCTCTTGATTCAAATTCTGAAACCTATGGAATAGTTGCAAGAAAAATATAATTAGAATCAAAAAAACAATTTAAATGAAAAGCCAATAGAAGGCATAATTCCTAGAGAGAATAAGGATTTTGCAATCAAACCAGTAAAGAAGGAAGTACAGACTATTTTAGCTCACATATAATTTGCAGAGTAAAATAAAAATAACGTCTATACATAATATTTCTGGAGTATAGGCGTTATTTATTATATTTAGTATTTTATAATTACTACAAAGAGACTTCTTTTAATACTACATTTTTATTTCGCTCGGCTACATGTCTAATAGACCATTCATTTTGGAATAAAAGTACCGGGTCCTTATTTTCATTTTCAACTATCATTGTATCCATCGTAATAGAGAAGGTATTTGGGTCGAAATTATCCATTTTAACCCAGCGAATATAACGAAATGGCAGCCTTTCACTGATAATATCAACACCGTATTCATTTTTAAGACGATATTCTAATACTTCAAATTGAAGGGCACCCACTACACCAATAATTAATTCTTCCATCCCAATATTGGGCCGTTTATATACCTGTATTGTACCCTCTTCTGCCAACTGGGTTATTCCCTTTAAAAATTGCTTTCGTTTGAGAGAATTTTTTGTAGTTATTTTAGAAAAATGTTCAGGGGCAAATTGCGGTATACCTGCGTATTGCAGCTTTGACTGATTCTCGCATAATGTGTCACCAATTTTAAAGATGCCGGGGTCATGGACTCCTATAATGTCACCGGGATAAGCTGTATCTACTATGACACGGTCTTGGGCTAAAAACTGTTGGGGCTGCGATAACTTTATCTTTTTATTCTTCTGCACATGATTTACTGTCATTCCCTTTTCAAATCTACCGGAGCAAATTCTTAGAAAAGCTATTCTATCCCTGTGGGCAGGATTCATATTAGCTTGTATTTTAAAGATGAAACCAGAAAAATTATTGGACTCAGGGTCGATATCACCTAAATTGCTTGGACGGGGTCTTGGCGGTGTAGTTATATCCAGGAAGGATTCTAA
Source organism: Clostridia bacterium (assembly GCA_022361035.1). Lineage (GTDB taxonomy): Bacteria > Bacillota > Clostridia > Peptostreptococcales > Caminicellaceae > JAKSBP01. The sequence goes on along the minus strand of JAKSBP010000364.1, from coordinate 2,221 downwards.
AAATGGCTCAACACCAAAATTAGTAAGGGCACTTCCAAAAAATAGAGGTGTTAAATTTCCCGCCAATATTTCTTCTAAATCGAAACCATCACCTGCAATGTCTAAGAGCTCAATTTGTCCTTTAATTTCTTCATGAAGCTCTTCTCCTAATAAGTCAGTAAACTTCCCATCGGTTATATCTCCTGTTATTGTTTTAGCAATATTTTGTCCATGATTACCACCATCAAATACCTCTATTTGCTTTTTTTGGCGGTTAAAAACCCCTTTAAAATTACCATCGGTGCCAATGGGCCAATTCATTGGGTAAGAACGAATACCCAAGACCTTTTCAATATCCTCCATTAACTCAAAGGGGTCCTTTCCTGCACGGTCCAGTTTGTTGATAAAAGTAAAAATTGGAATTCCCCTCATTTTACAAACTTGAAACAGTTTTTTTGTCTGGTCTTCAACACCCTTTGCACAGTCAATAACCATAACAGCACTATCGGCTGCCATTAGAGTTCTATAGGTGTCCTCACTAAAATCCTGGTGACCCGGTGTATCTAGAATGTTAATGCAAAAATTATTGTAATCAAACTGAAGTACACTTGAGGTTACAGATATTCCCCTCTTCTTTTCAATTTCCATCCAATCCGATACTGCATGTTTATTTGCTTTTCTTGATTTTACTGAGCCTGCTGAACGAATGGCTCCTCCATATAAGAGAAATTTTTCTGTTAATGTGGTTTTACCAGCATCGGGATGGGAAATGATTGCAAAGGTTCTTCTTCTCCTAACCTCATCAATAAAACTAAAATTTTCTTCTGCCATTTTTAATCTTCCTTTATTATAAATTATTAATAAAAACTTAGATTATAAAAAGTATCTTCTTTTTCGTACTATTTCTCTGAGAAATAATTTGCAATAGCCATTATTCCTATAATAAAAGTATAACCCTTTTGATGTTATACTTTTATTCTTTATCTGTCAATTATTATTAATAATTAAAGGAATTTTATAATTATAATTTAAAAGGTTGTTTATCTATATATCTAGATTAACTATAGTTCGCCCCTTAAGATTTCCCTTTAAAATCATGTCTATCTTATTATTTAACTCTTCTAAAGAAACCTCCTCTGAGTTTTCACCTAAATTATCAGCTTTCCACTCATTGGATAATAGGTTCCAAACCTCCAACCTTAAACCCATAGGGCATTGTACTGAGTCTATTCCATATAGGGTTATTCCCCTTAATATAAAGGGATAAACCGATGTGGGTAATTCATGGGAAGCAACATTACCACAACAAGTTACGCTGCCTCCGTATTGAGTGGATTTTATTGCTGTAGCTAAGATATTTCCCCCTACAGTATCGATTACACCGGACCATCTTCCCTTTACCAGGGGCCGCCCTGATTTATCATCTAATTCGTTCCTATCAATAATTTCCTTAGCACCCATATTCATAAGCATTTCTCTTTCATGGGACTTCCCAGTAGCTGCTACAACATTGTATCCAATCTTGGCTAGAATACTGACAGCAGTACTACCCACACCCCCTGTAGCACCAGTTACAAGTATATCTCCATCCTCGGGTTTAACACCAGAGCTTACTAATCTATATACTGAAAGGGCAGCAGTAAAGCCAGCAGTACCATATATCATAGCTTCCCTTAGTGAAAGATTATTGGGAAGATTAACAACCCAATCCGATGGCACCCTTATATATTGGCCATAGCCACCCGATGTATTCATTCCCAAATCGTAGCCCGTAACAATAACTTTATCTCCTGGCTTAAACCTTTCATTGTTGCTTTCAACAACAATACCTGCTCCATCAATACCAGGAGTATGGGGGTAATGTCTAGTTACACCCTTGTTACCTGTAGCTGAAAGGGCATCCTTATAGTTTAGGGAGGAATATTTTACATTAATCAGTACATCTCCCTCGGGGAGGTCATTAATATCTCTGTATGTAATTTCCCTTGAGAAGCAGTTCTTTTCAGTTTCTTGAACCAGCACGGCCTTAAAGTTTTTCTTATGCATTAATATACTCTCCTTTGTAATAATATATACAAATAGTTTGTTATAAAACTAATTATATTTGAAGAAAAGTTTTGTGTCAAACTAATTTTGCTAATATCATTGACAGATAAATTTAGATAAGTTTATAATTTAACCAAGCATATAGATGAGTGACTTACAAATTTAATAAACGAAAGCAGCCACTGAGGTTTCCTTT
>JAKSBP010000339.1 GCA_022361035.1 Clostridia bacterium | reverse complement strand
TGCTGAAGTAAGTTAATATTCTCAATCACACATCTATATAAATATGGGCCTATTAAAGATTAATTTACTCAAAATAAGCACTATCACAATTATTGAAGTTCAATAATTGTGATAGTGCTTCTATATGGGATAACTCCTAATTTTTTTCCTATTATCATAGAAATTTATTCTAAAAACCCCTAGACCTTTAACCGCCTTCTATATCTCCACATTTTTAAAAATTACAGCATAACCTAAGATTATGGAGCCAATTACTATAAAAACATCTGCAACATTGAAAACTGCAAAGTTTATTAAATTAAAATCAAAAAAATCTATAACGTATCTCAATCTTATTCTATCAATTAAATTGCCAATAGCTCCTCCTATAATAAAGGATAGGGGTAATTTAACTAGTAAAAAATCTTCTACTTTCATGATTTTTATAAGATAAAATATCAAGATAACTACTACTATGGAAGTCACTATTATCAATAGGGTCTGCTTATCTCTAAGTATGCTAAATGCAGCTCCAGTATTTTCTCTATATGTGAGATGAAAGACATTTTCAATCAAAGGATATGTTTCTATGGGATATAAGTAAGTCTTGGCTAAATATTTAGTCCATTGGTCTAATAGAACTATGAAAAATACTATTACGAAATACATCATATGTTTTCCTCCAGGTTTTTTAGGTACATCTTCTTAATTCTAACATAGTGTACCTTCTTCCTTCAACTTTTTTTCCATATATCTCCCTAGAGCTATAGGATGTGCCTATTGAACTTAGAGGCTTTTAAAGTAATGGTGAGAATAATCTTCCTAAAGCCTCCTTAAATTTTATATATATTTTTCTCTTTATATGCTCCTGTAACATTATTTTTTTGCTGTCACCAATGTCCATTATAAAATCATCTTCCAGCCTTTTGACTAATTCATCATCATAGATAAAGGCATTGACTTCAAAATTGATACTAAAGCTCCGAATATCGAGATTTGCCGTGCCTATAGATGCGCCAATTCCATCTACTAATAGCAATTTACTATGTATAAATCCCTTTTCATAGGTATATATTTTAACTCCAGCCCTCAGCAATTCCTCTATGTAGGACCTTGATGCCCAGTATACTAAATAATGGTCCGGTTTACTAGGTAATATTATTCTAACGTCTATTCCACTAAGGGAAGCCGTCTTTAGTGCCATTAGTATACTCTCATCGGGGACTAAGTAGGGAGTCTCAATCCATATTCTTCTTTCTGCGGTAGAAATCATTGTAAAATAAGCCTGTAAAATCGATTCCCAGTCTGAATCAGGACCGCTTGATGTTATCTGTATTAATTGCTCTCCATAGTACTGTAATTTGGGATAGTATTCTTTGTCTAAAATCATCTCATTCGATACAAAGTTCCAATCCTTTAGAAAAGTATTTTGAAGACTGTATATAGCTTCACCTTCAATTTTTATATGGGTATCTCTCCAAAAGCC
>JAKSBP010000242.1 GCA_022361035.1 Clostridia bacterium | reverse complement strand
CAGCGACCCGAAGGAGTTCCAGGCCCAGCTCGGTCGGCGTGAACCCTTTCGCATGCCGCAGAAACAGCTTTGCGCCAAGCGAGGCCTCCAGCATGTCAATGTGCCGATGCACAGTCGCGCGATGGATGCCTAGCGCCTCGGCCGCGCCGCTGATCTGCCCCATGCGCGCCACGCACGCCGCTGTGCGAATTTCGTTCCAGTTGTCCATAAAGCCTTGTCGCAAAAAATAAACAGTTCGGGATTTATCATATACATATATAGCAAAAATGCGTCACATGATTATCCCGTAAACTATCGGAAATGGGCGGCGGGTTTGTTCGGCGCCGAGACAACCTGCAAGCTCAAGACGCCGGGACTTGTGGCGGCGGCGCAACACGATCGAACGCCTTCAACGCGTTTGAGAGCTAATGTCCGCTTTTGCGCGCATAGCTGCCGTTAAACTAGGCGTTCAATTCAGCAAATTCTCGCCAGAAAGCGACATTCAGCTTCTAAACCCGAACGGCAGCAATGCGCAGAAAAGGAGGCTATTAGGCTCCAACGGCGTCAAATTAGCTTGAGTTTTGGGTTACCCGGCCCGTATAGTGTATTCGGGACGTATCTGTGAGGGGGGGATCCTTCCAGGCGCCCTGTATTGATAATTGAGCGCCCATTCCTACGGGCTCTCAGAGATGAGGGCCAACTCGGCGCAATAATATTGCCCCACAATTCACAGGAAAAATCTTGCAGCCTTATTCGAGGTCTTAACCCGCGACGACCTGATTTATTGATGTGATCAGGAACCCCTTAGCATTATCTGCTTACAGAAAATCAGGCGACTGGAAATAACACTCGTCGGATAGCTGCTTTCGCGCCGACTGTCATAAAGCTCGGCACACATTCTTGTTCGGAAGAAAGAAAAATCGTTGTTCCCAGATAATTCAGGCAGTCCCCGAACAAGTCATGTGTCAGGTTGCGCCATTGAAAACAACACTATGGGCCAATCTGCGCCTGACACGGTAAAATCCAGCCTTCCTGCAGAAGCGCTGGATATTCGGTCGATAGGGATTAGCGCATCAAAACAATTTGCAACCGGCAGCGCCGACGACACGCGTAGAAGCATGGTGCAGTTGATTACAACGCTCACGCCTTTTCTGGCCCTGCTAGGTGCAATGGTGGCGACTGCGGAAACTGCATACTGGGCGACGCTTCTTCTCGCCGTTCCCGCCGCGGGGCTGCTCGTGCGATTATTTATCTTCCAGCATGACTGCGGACACGGATCAT
>JAKSBP010000138.1 GCA_022361035.1 Clostridia bacterium | reverse complement strand
CAAATTACCTGCAAGGGCTAAATAGTTTGATGCATGATTACTTCTAAAAACACAATCCCTAAGCTTTAAATTCTTTATTAACTCCCTAGTTTCCTCCATTACTTCCCTTGGACTGAGCAGCCTTAATTTACCAGCCTCAACCTCACCATACATCTCAGCTTTAGAATCAAGTAAGAGGGTGAGAAGACCTAGATAATGGGGGTCTATTTCATTTATTACCCTAGCTGATTCCAAGGCATGTTCCATCAATCTCTCCTTCCCTCCAAGGCCTGATATCAAAGTTATAGATAGCTTTATTCCTGAACCCATAACCTTCTTACCCGCTTCTATCATCTCCTTAGAATCTACTCCCTTTTTAATTGTCCTTAAGATTTCATCACTACCGGACTCAACTCCAAGATATGCTATCCCAAGGCCTAGTCTATTTAACTCCATCAGTTCATCCATAGGCTTTCTTAAAATATCCTTGGGAGCAGCATATATCCCAACCCGTTCACATTCTGGAAATAATTCCTTTATCTTTAATAGAACTTCCTTTAGATATTCAGTTTTCAGAGCCAAAGCATTTCCATCGGCTAGGAAAATTTTCTTTACATTTGTGTAGTGTTTCCTTGCCCCATTTAAATCCTCTATTATTTCATTAATATTCCTTTTTCTAAATTTCTTATCCTTATACATACTACAAAAAGTACATTTATTATGGGAACAGCCTATTGTCACCTGTATTATGAGGCTGTAAGCTTCACTTGGAGGTCTATATACAGTCCCTTCATATCTCATATTATTCTCTCCTCATATAAATAATCAGAACCTTTTTTCCTATTTGAAAAGATAATATCATATACCTATATAAACTTCAATCTTATAGATGTGGGATTATGTACATTAGATTAAGACAATAAATGGTAATGGATAGGACTCATATGTTTACTTGTAGTTTCTCTTAAAAAACCTATATTTTAAAATCCGTTGCAAATTATAGCTTAACCTTCCCTTAAAAGTTAGGAAACTGTAAGGCTTAAAAAAAGTAGTCTCTAAGGTTCTACCATCCTTGGGAGAAACCTCAAAAACTACTTTATAGCTTTAACTTGTATACTTACCCCATTTTATTGCAGTTGCTGCGAAGCTGTATCCAAGGGCTCCCGTTAATAGTAAAACCTTGCTTCCTTCCTTTATTTGACCCTTATCTATTCCCAGCTTCAAGGACAAAATCGGGTCTACATGTCCTATATGCCCGTACTCATCTAAGTAATTAGATTTACTTAAATCAGCACCCAGCTTTTCTAGCATATATTTATGGGATGCCTTTTTAACGTGGACCATGGCAATATAGTCAAGCTCACTTAATTTTATATTGCTGCTCCTTAGTGAATTTTTAGCTGCATTTAGAAAACCGGGAAGGGACTTTTCCCTTAAATCATTTTTAAATCTTTTAAAATCAGGTAGCTTTAATTTCCACAACCCACCATTATGGGAGCTCCCAATGGGATTTCTAGGATCATCTGTCCCGTTGTGGGAGGCAATGACATCATCGGCAAAGACCGGCTCTGTAATAACACTGGTTTCTAAAACATTATTGTATTTATAGTTTTTCTTTAAAAGGATAGCACCGGCTCCTGGAGCTAAGGGCATCAAAAAAGAAGATTCTTTGTCTGTCCAATCGACGAGATAGGATATAGTGTTTCCTCCAGTTATCAGGACTGTATTTATAGCTTTATTAGTTTTCATCATATCCTTAGCTATTTTTAAAGCTAAAGGAGTAGCTGCACACCTAAAGGATATATCGAAGCTCCATGCATTAGTTGCACCTATTTCCTTCTGTATTTTTGGTCCTGCTGTCCAGCATATATACTCCTTATATTCCTCTCCATTAAATATTACTAAATCGATTTCCCTTGGGTCCACCTTTGTATTACTAAGGCAATCCCTCGCTGCCTTAATTGCCATAGCCACACAATGGTCATCCTTTGACCCAACAACTTTTTGCTTTATACCTATCTTATCCCTAATAATTCTTTCTGGAATTCCCCATATATTTTCCAATTCCTTTGCACTTATACGATTTGAGGGTATGTACAATCCAAAGCCAACTATTCCACAAATAGTGTCTAAATTATGCATCTTACCCTCTCCTATATTCAAGCAGAGTACTTGACCACGTAAATCCTGCACCTGCACTGAATAACATAATTTTATCATTATCCTCAAACTTACCATCCTCAAGCATCTTATCTAAATTGAACAATATATCAGTGCATCCCATATGCCCATGTTGATAGGAAATATATGTTGATGTTTTATCCTCGTCTATTCCAAGGATTGGAATTATCTTATCTAGTACATGTTTACCTAAATTGTATAGAACAACCTTATCTACATCTTCGATAGAGTAATTAAGCCTTTCCAATAAATCTAACATAACCTTTTTATTATTATTCACTAAGGTGTTATATAATTGTTCCCTTTTAATATCATCACTCAGATACTCTGAAGCCGTCTTTTTACAATCTATACTAAATTCACCTGCTAAAACATTTTCTTCTGTTGCTGGTTCAGCAACTCCCCCTATAGGTATTTTCCATAGATGATTAAACCTTCCATCGGCTATAGAATGGCTGCCTAAAATATTAAATCTTACATTTTCTCTGCTTAATATACCGGCACTTGCCCCATCACCATAATAGTTGGCAGATGCAGCCTTCCATCTATTTATAATAGGTTTTTCAAATTTATCACCAGAAACAACTAATATATTGTTTATATCATAATCGGTTTTCAATCTACTAAATCCATAATCTATTGATACCATAGCACCACTACAGCCCTGTTCAAATTTAAAGGCATAGGAGTTCTTTGCCCCTATCTCATATTGTACCCTGGCTGCATCTGACCATCTAATATAGTCAGTAAATACACCAGAGTATACTACCACATCTATTTCCTCTGGACTTATATCAGCTTTATCTATTGCTTTCTTTGCTGCCTTTATTGCCATATCCGTCGGTTCTTCATCTTTAGCCGTAAAAACCCTATGGGTTGAAATTGACTCAACTTCTTCGGCTGTAAGGCCTTCTTTCCCTATTATATCCTTGGTTAAAATAAAATCCTTTGGTAAATACCGTCCTGTGGCTCTAATGCCAATTGGGTCCATTCACTTTCCCCCTTCCTTAAAACTCAATAGCAGCACTTGCGGTACTAAAACCTGTTCCGGCACTAAATAAAATTACTAACTCCCCTGCTTTAATACTTCCTTCATCCATCATTTTATCTAGATTAAAAAATATATCTGCTGGCCCCATATGTCCATATTTTTTTCCAATATTCCAGGATGTTTGATCTATTCCTACCTCCATATCTGAGCAAATATCTTGTATTATGTGCCTTCCAACGTTATACATCACCATTTTATCTATGTCATCTCTTTTTCTGTTGATTTTACTAAATAGACTCTCTAAAGTCTTTAAGTTAGTAGCAACAATTAAGCTAACTACTTTTTTTCTTTCATCCTCATTCTTTAAATACTTCGATGAAGACCTATGTATGTCTATATTAAATAGACCTTGACTTATATGACTGCTTTCTAAAGGTCTAGCAGTTCCACCAACGGGTACCCCCCATAGGTGATTCAATTTCCCATTGGTTATATTGTTAATACCAAGTATTCTATTTGATGTTATTCCCCTTTTAACAATTGCAGCACTGGCACCGTCTCCAAAGAAACTTCCATTGTGGGTTGTCCATCTATTTACAATTGGTTCCTTAAAAACATCTGCTGAAACAATCAATACATTGTTAACAAACGGGTTTGATTTAATCTTTGCACATGCGTATTCCAATGAAATAATTTGTGCATTACACCCTTGATCGATTCTCAATGCAGCAGCATTTTTTGCTCCAATCTCATGCTGTATTCTACCATATCCCGACCAAATAAAATATTCTGGAAATGCACCATATGAATATAGTATAAGGTCTATTTCCTCGGGATCAATATTGGCTTTTTCAATAGCTCTTGTAGCAGCTTTTATTGCCATATCTGTCGGATACTCATTTTCTGAGACATTTAATTGCTCTACTCCTATCCTTTCACAAAATTCAGACGTAAATCCATATTTCTCCTTAATATCTTCTACCTCTATTACCTTTTCTGGAGAATAGGAAGCAGTGCTTGCAATTCCTATGCCGTCATAAATGCCCATATGTATTCTCCCCTTTTATAAGAAATCTTCTTCCAAGTTCCACTCTATTAACATGCCTGCCCACGCTAAGCCAGCTCCAAAGGATACAAAGGCAACCTTATCACCTTTTTTAACCTTACCCAGTTCAACCGCTTCTGTAATAGTGATAAAAGGAGATGCTCCTCCAGTATTTCCATACTTTTCAATAGTAGTATGGGTCTTGTCCATTCCTAGCCCCAGCTTCTCAAGGGAGGTTCTTATTATGTTTATGTTTGCTTGATGGGCAATAATCATATCTACATCCTTAACCTCTAACCCCGATTCCTTAGCAACCCTTGATATACTATCTGGAAGCACAGTTGTAGCAAAATTCCACACTGCCTTATTATCCATTTTCAAGTGTCTCACATTTTTATCGTCTACATTCTCCTCTGTTATTGGCATAGCTATTCCACCGGCCGGTATTATACATGCTTCATACCTCGAACCATCTAGTTCAAGTAAATAGGACTGAATTCCCTTACCCTTTTTTACTCTACTTAAAACCATGGCCCCTGCACCATCTCCAAAAAAACAGCAGGTTGTTCTATCTTCCCAATTTAATATATTTCTGCTTATCATGTCGGCTCCAATAACCAGTACATTTTTACAGGAACCTGTGGCTATAAAGTTAGCTCCTATAGCCATTGCATAAACACTTCCAGGACAACCACCTATAACTGCATCAAAGGCAGCAGCATTCTTTGCTCCAAGCTTATGCTGTACTAAAAAGGAAGTGGATGGGTCTATATGGTCGGGGTCTACCCTAGCTAATATAATTAAATCTATATCCTCTGGACTTAATCCTGCATTTTCTATAGCCTTTCTTCCAGCCTTCGTTGCCAAATCCGATAGAGTTTCATCCTCAGAAGCTATTCTCCTCTCCTTTACTCCTATCCTTCTACTAATCCATTCGTCAGAGGTATCAATCTTCTTAGCTAAATCATGGTTTGTTACTATTTGGTCGGGAACAAAATAACCAATACCCCTAACTCCTACTCCATAAGTATTTGAATTTGCCAAATTAGTAATCATAATACTCCTCCGTTCCAAAATCCCTTATATTTTAATTTTTCCAATATCCCTAAGACCTTAATTCTTTAAAATTAAAATAAAGGTCCCTTAATAATTTACTTTATACAGTGAATTTCACATGCTTTCCTATAGTAAATCATTGTAGGCATAGTTCCCGCTAAAAGAACTTTACCCATATCCCCCTTTTCAAATTCAAATAGAGAGGATGTTAATGCTTGCATCGAACTTATTTTTCCTATATTCATATCATGAAACATTTGACTAGAAACCTTGATTACTACATCGGCATCATCTAATATACCTTCTTTGGCTAATATATTACCCTCTTCAATGATTACAGTATGATTAAAATCTATATCATCCATCTTATATCCAACCTTTAGATTTAAATCTTCAGGAATAAACTTTTGCTTTTCCTGCTCAATTTTTAATTCCTCCATCATTGTTTTTATAACTCCCCAAAAAGTCCTACCATCTTTATATACTCTATTTTTATTACTAGTGTTTGACATACCCATTCCCCCTAATTGAAATTTTTAATATATAAATAAGTACCTAATCAATAAATTCATCCCTATCACACCAACGGAATATCATCCCCGCCCATTGGAACCCTGCTCCATTACCAAAACTATAAATTAAATCCCCGGGTTTTAATTTTCCATTTTTTAATGCTTCCTTGAGGACGATAAAGGTTGTCCCACCTCCACTATGACCGTATAAATCTGTTACAAGATGGGTTTTACTTAAGTTTTCATTTATAGACTCTAGTTGAGCAATTATTTGTGACATAGCCGCTGGATGGGGGGATATAAAGTTAATATCCTCCTGTTTAAGATTCCCCTTCTCTAAGCAACTATGGAAAGATATTTTAAACCATTTAATTATATTGGGTAAAAGTATGCCTGCTATCTCATCCCTTGTAATAAAATATTCCTTTCCTTCACCTAACTCTTCTCTGGGAACCCTTGAGCCCCAATTAAATAATCCAGAACCATAAAAATATCTCCCATCTGAATCAAAATGTTCAGAAATAAAGCCCTTTTTTTCATCCTTTAATTTTCCTAAAACTACTGCACTAGCTGCATCCCCTAAAAATCCTACAAATAAGTTTTCGTGCCTGCTTAACATCCTCGTTGTTACATCGCCACATATAACTAAAGCCTTATCATAGGTGCCATCTATCATAAATCTAATGGCCGTTGCTAAAGCATAATTCGGAGCAGCACATGCTTGGTTTAGATTCAAAACAAATGCATTTTCTAAGCCTAATTCATGCTGTATAAGACATCCAACTGCGGGACTGTAAAAATCTCCTGACCCAGTTGCAACAATTAATAATCTAATATCCCTAGGGGATACCCCAGCATCATCTAGTGCCTCTTTAGCTGCAGCTATTCCAAAGGTAGAAAAAGCTTCTTCATGGTTTGCCCATCTACGTTCTTCTAATCCAGTAAAAAATTCTACCTTCTCTTTATCAAGCCCGGTCATATTCACAACATCGTCATTAGTAATTCTTTTTTCAGGAACACAATAACCTATTCCTTGAATACCTACTGATGAATAATTCATTTTTCAACCCCCCTATTTGTAATTATAGAAACCTCTCCCGGTTTTTCTTCCTAAGTATCCAGCATATACCATTTTTTTCAATTCAGGTGCCGGTCTATATTTAGGGTCGTTTAAGTTTTCATATAAACTCAACATACTATAATAAATAATATCTATTCCCACCAGGTCCGCCAGCTTTAATGGACCTACATTTAGATTAAGTCCATCCTCCATTATCTTATCTATAGTTTCAGCACTATCTGCAAGTCCATCACTTAATAAAAGTATCGCTTCGTTTACAAGGGGTACAAACATCCTATTAAAAATAAAGCCCGGACTATCCTTAACTATACATGGATTCTTATTTATTCTATTTATTACTTCCTTTATTTCTTCTACTACTTTATAAGAGGTTCTATACCCCCTTACTACTTCCACTAGCTTCATCTTTGGAACTGGCGAAACAAAATGTATCCCTACGACTCTCTCAGGCTTTTGAGTTACCGACGCAAGCTCAGTTATTGAAAAGGTCGATGTATTACTTCCAATAATTGAGTTGTCCCGTGTATTGATATCAATAATTTTTAATATATCTTTTTTCATCTCTTTTTCTTCTTTTATAGTTTCTATTACTAAGTGGCTGTTAATAAGTTGTTCAAATTCATCATTTATATTATAAAAGCTTAAGTGTCCAAGTATTTTCTGCCTTTCCTTTTCTGTAAGCCGCTTCATTTTTTCTTCGTATTCAATATAGTCAAAAAACTTTGCTCTGTAACCATCTGAGCGGCCGAACAAATCTACCTCAAAACCATGTAAGGCAAATGTATGGGCAATGCCCTTTCCCATTAAGCCAGTTCCTATAACAGCTACTCTGTTAATACTCATAACTCACCTCTTTTGTTTATTTGATTTCTTCCTGTAGCTCGATTAAAACTTTATTTGAAAATTTAGGATTTATAAATATATATTTAAGATTTTTCTCCCCTCTATCATATAAAACTATATCACCGATAAATTCATACTTATCCCTTATCATTTTTTCAACGGTTTTTTCAATATTTTTAACTTTAATGGAAATATGATGAAGGCCGCCCCCCGTCTTCTCTAAAAACTTACCTATAGTGCTATTTTTTCTTATAGGCTCAAGTATTTCAATACTTCCAAACTCTAAATCAATAAATTGGGATATGAATCCCTCTTCATCTAAAACTTCTTTTCTAGGTTGTCCATTAAAATATTTCTCAAGCATAGTACTTAGTATCTGTCTGTCCTCAGTTACAATACCTATGTGATCTATATTCATAAACATCCTCCCCCTTAAAAAGTCCTTTATTTATTTTTATAAAAGAGATATACCTATACCACCGTCCACTTCAATTACTTGACCTGTAATATATGAGGATTGGTTACTCCCTAAAAACACAGCCACATTGGCCACATGATCAGGCCTTCCAACTCTCCTCAAAGTAATTTTTTTTAGAACCCTTTCGAGTATATCTGGAGGTAAATCATCCCATATGCCAGTTTCTATGAAACCCGGTGCAATGGCATTTACTCTAATGTTTTTATGGGCTACTTCCTTTGCAAGGGCCTTTGTGAACCCTATGATTCCCGATTTTGATGCACTATAATTTGTCTGTCCTATGTTGCCATGTATACCTGCTATAGATGTCATATTGATTATACTGGCCCCGCGGCTTTTCGTTATTTCTTCCATAAAAACCTTAGTAGAGTTAAATACTCCGGTTAGATTTATGTCTATTACATCGTCCCATTGCTCTTGCTTCATTTTTATAAATAGACTATCCCTCAATATTCCTGCATTATTTACTAAAATGTCAATACCATCAAAATATTTCCTTATCTCATTCTTTGCCTTTTCAACTTCTTCATAATTTGAAACGTCTAACTTTATGGCAATTGCCCTTCTTCCTAATTCCTTAATTCTATTAATTACTTTATTGGCTAGGAATTCATTGCTTCTATAGAACAATATTATGTCACATCCATTTTCAGCAAATTTTATTGCTATTTCTTTTCCTATACCCTTACTTGCTCCTGTTATGAGAGCTATTTTGTCTTTGAGACGCATACTATGCTCCTCTCCCATGGCTTTTTTCCCTTTTCTTTTTTACATCGCTTCTTTCAATAGCATCACTAAAACAGGCTTCCTGACAACAAAAACAACTTATACATAGTTTTTTATCTACCGTTGGAAGGGTGTTCATCTTTATTGCGTCTATGGGACAAATCTCCTGGCAAATTCCACATTTAGTACAATTCACCGGGTCAAATTTAGGTACTGGCTTGAATAAGTAATAAAATACAGGCATTAACCTTTGGGCAACCCTTCCTAATATTTTAAGAGCAATTGCCGGTCTATCGTAAACAATTACGGGTATATAGTCTCCAATTTCCTTTACATCTTTAATCCTCGGGCCTAATCCTCTCTTTATGGCTTTAACTATATAGCCTACTTCCTTTATATCTATACCAATTTGCTTTGCCCCCACTATATCCATAGCTACAGCATTATAGCTTGCTAAAATCATATTGGTTTTTATAGGCTTTCCATTTGCAGGACCATTTCCCTCCATTCCCTCAATTCCATCCATAATACATATATCAGGCTTTGTTGAATTCAGAACATCCACTAGTACATGTTGAAAATTGTCCTTTGTCTGAGTTTTTGCATGAATTTGCATTTTATTTTTTCCAACTATGCTGCCATACATATTTTTTATAGCACCAGTATAAACTTCAGCATGATGTATCTTTATCTTCGGTATGTTTATAATTACATCTGCTTCCGTAATATATTTACTCAAAGGGAGCCTTTTCATATACTTATTACTTTCTTCAAATATTTCATCTGTGTAGTAGTTATCAAAGTCGCATATCTTACATCCATACCTTTCTGCTAAATCATTCATACCACATATTGAAAATATTTTAGGCGTTCCATGTACTCCCGAATCTCCAATCCATATGTCTTCAATTCCCATATCTTTTAAAAGCCTAATCACAGCTTCAATAACTACTGGATGGGTAGTTGCTGCCTTTTCAGGTGGTAAAGGAGACACTAAATTAGGCTTTAATAAGACCTTCTTTCCCTTTTTTAATACTTTGTCTATATTTCCAATCTGCTTTAAAGCTAGCTCAATACTTCTTTCTACCTTATGTAAATCATAGGATCTACACTCTACTTTCGCTACAATATTATTCACAATAAATCCCCCTAGCTAATATATTATTGTCCCCATTGCACAACGGCTGAACCCCACGTCCACCCTGCACCAATAGTAACCATACCAATTTTATCTCCATCCTTTAGCTTCCCCTCACGATTTATCTTATCCAAAGCCAAGGGTATGTTAGCACTAGAAGCATTACCATATTTATCAAGGGTAATTACTACCTTATTCTGTGGAATGTTTAAAATTTCTGCACATCTTTTAAGTAGGGTCTGATTTGGTTGATGAGGAACTAAATATTGTAATTCATCAGTTGTAATGCAAGCTTCCTCTAGTGCTTTTTTCATAGCATAAGGAATTATCCTTTTAGCAGTTGTCCCCACTTCTTTTCCCCTCATTATTAAATAATGAAGTCTTCTATCTACAACCTCATAGCTGGCAGGGTATTCTGCATTTCCCCCAAAGGTAGTAACTAAATCCCTACTTTCTCCATCGGAACCAAAATAGGTTGAGATAATTCCATTTTCACTATTTGACTTCTTAAGGACTACGGCTCCCGCTGCATCTCCATAAAATACACAGGTTTTATCTTTATAGTCTGTCATAATAGACATGGCATCGGCTCCTATTATTAGAGCATTTTTAAAATAGTTATTATCTAGAAATTGTTTTGCAGAAATCATTGAAAATACAAATCCAGCACAGGCGGCATTGATATCAAATGCCACAGCATTTCTGGCTCCAATCTTCCTTTGAACAATTGTGGATAATGAAGGTACCATCCTATCAGGTGTAATTGTACCTATTACTAATAAATCTACTTCTTCTGGACTCATCTTGGCCATATCCAATGCCCTTATGCCTGCCTTTGCAGACATGTCCGACGTGCTTTCTTCCTTGTTCAATCTCCTTCTCTCTTCAATACCAAGTACAGATTGCACCCACTCCTTATTTGTAGGTGCAGACTTTTCTAAATCTTCGTTAGTTATAATATGGTCTGGAACATAGGAGCCTGTCCCACATATTACAACATTTGCTTTGTTCATTTTATACGCCTCCTTAGTAATTAAGATATTTTAAATTACTAATGATGCATTAAATGAATTATGAAAAGTTAATAGTAAAGACCTACATATTTTAAGATTATTCAATCTTTAAATTTTCCATTTTTTTCAAAAATCTGTTATGTAGCTTCCTAGGTTTAAATCCTGTATTTTCAATAATGATAAGTAACAGCAAGTTCATTATTGAACTTGTCAGATTGTAGACAAAGTCTACAAGATGATAGGCTTTTGACAAATTTGAAGTTCGAGGCGTGCTGAAAGCGAGAGGCCGCAGCGTATAAAGAAATACGGAAGGGTTCTCGGTTGAAGCAACAACGAAGAAATTCGGGTTTG
>JAKSBP010000150.1 GCA_022361035.1 Clostridia bacterium | reverse complement strand
TACAATCTGAAACGCCAATTGGCGTTTTTTTTTATAAATAATAGGATTGAATTAAAACTACTAATTTTATATGTATTAAAACCTCCTACAGGGGTAGAGTATTTTAATAAATGGAAATTGAGTTTTCTATATGGGCTTCATAGAGCATATTATTAATTAAAATATTAGTCCTGGGATTAAGGTTTTTAAGGTGCTAAAAAATAACTTGGAAATCTCTAATTTCAAGAGCTTCTAGGGAGCTTTTCATAAAAAAAGAAGGTAATTCAGAACAATTGTCGAAATATAATAAATATTCTATACAATAGGCTTCTTTATATAAGGGATAGGGGAGGCAGGGATATGTTATTTTTTGATTCAACGGTTGAAATGATATTAGATAACGTCAATGATGCAATATGTGTGGTTGATAGAAATTGTATTACGAAGTTTTGGAATAAGAGGGCTGAAAGACTCTATGGAGTATCAAGGGAAGAATTGATAGGTAAGCCTATAACGGATTTTTTTCCAACTGCTCTATTACCGAAGGTTCTTAAGGAAGGGCAGCCATATGAAAATGTATATAATAGCCCTAGAGAAAACACCCACAATATTATTACCGCTAAGCCTCTCTATAAAGATAATGAGCTTTTGGGAGCTATAAGCTGTGATAGAGATATATCGGAGCTAATTAGGTTGACAGCTCTTTTGGATAGGACCAAGCTAGATTTACAGGTTCTTGAAGAGGAGATTACTGTCCTCAATGAAAATAGATTTTCCTTCGATCAGATTGTGGGTAATAATATGGATTTTAAAGAAATGATAAATCTATGTAAGAAGGTCTCAAAGTCCAAAATAAGTGTCCTCATAACTGGTGAAAGTGGAACGGGAAAGGAGGTCTTTGCAAGGGCTATTCATATTGAAAGCAGGAGAAAAGGCCATTTTATACCAATAAATTGTAGTGCCATACCAGAAAAGCTAATGGAAAGTGAATTATTTGGATATGAAGGTGGTGCCTTTACGGGGGCATTAAAGAAGGGAAAGACTGGTAAATTTGAATTAGCTCACAAAGGGACTCTTTTTCTAGATGAAATTGGAGATATGCCTTTGTCTATGCAGCCTAAAATCCTTAGAGTTTTAGAGGATGGAATGGTAACAAGGGTAGGAGGGGCAAAGTCTGTAGAGGTCGATGTAAGAATAGTAGCGGCAACGAATAAAGACTTAAAAAAAATGATTCAAAAGGGACTCTTTAGGAAGGATTTATATTATAGGTTAAATTCAATGCTAATTATGCTTCCTCCATTAAGGGAGAGAAAGGAGGATATACCCGAGCTAATAAATAAGTTTATAAGACACTTTTGCATTACTTACCGTTCAAATATTCCCGAAATCCCTGCTAAGGTTATGGGTGTGCTGATTAATTATGATTGGGAGGGGAATATAAGGGAACTTAAAAACATAGTAGAGAGAATAGTTATATTGGTAAAAAACAATAATGCAAAAAAAATAGATATGAATTTTTTACCTAGAAGTATTATTGGAAGTAATCAAGGTAAAACAGAGGATAAGGAAAAAGTTTTTGACCTTAATGAGATAGTTAAGGATGCTGAGAAAAAAGCTATAATTGATGCTATAAAAATCACTGAAGGTAATAAGGCAAAGGCAGCCAGGCTTCTAAATATTCCTAGAAGTACACTGTATTTTAAAATGGGAAAATATAAATTGGAATAGATATAGGGTAAGATTTTGGAGTTTTTATTAGATTTTATTTAAGAAGATTAAAACAAAAAATTAACAATACAGAGGATATAAGAGTCAAAAAAAGAATGGATTTTACATTATAAATTTGAAAAAATATATTGATTTTTCTATAACGTCAAAAAATGGACACTAACGCCAATTTTCTGACACTTCCATTATTTAGAAAATCATTAAAGCAACATATAAAATAATTGAAAGAATTACTAGAGAAAGTGTCAAGAGATTGACATTTTTTTATTGTTAATATAATAACTAATAGGTAGAAAAGTTAGAAAATTTAAGTATTACTAAAAAATGAGTAAAAAAATATAAAAAATGAATAAAGTTTTGTAGAAAAAAGCAATATGCAGAAAATTGGCACATTTCATGCGAATGTAATATGGAATATTACGAAAAATTAATAAAAGCAAACATAGTTTTTGTATGCTTTAAAAGCTATGCATATAGATTAATAAAACCACTTTATGCAGAAGGGAGGATAGAAGAAGACACCATTAAAATAAAAAGGAGGATGAGAAATGAGTGGAAAAAAGGAACAGTGGGGAAGTCGATGGGGATTTATTGCAGCAAGTATAGGTATGGCAATTGGCACAGGAAACATATGGAGATTCCCAAGGGTTGCAGCTAAAAATGGTGGTGGCCCCTTCCTAATCGCATGGACTGTAGCCCTACTAGTGTGGTCAATACCCCTTCTTATGGGAGAAATGGTGATTGGAAAGAAAACTAGACTAGGAACTGTAGGGTCCTTTAGGGATTTCTTAGGTAAAAAATTTACCTGGATGGGAACGTGGATAGCAGGAGTATGTCTACTTATTATGTTTTATTATTCAGTGGTAATGGGGTGGTGTATGAAATACTTTACATTATCAGTAACTGGAACCTTTGAGGCAGGTACGGGAATAGAACAGACAGAGAGAATCTGGAACGTATTTACTACTACACCTTCACAAACGATATTATTTCATTTTATAGCCATGTTAATAGCTGGATTTATTATTTATAAGGGTGTTACAGCGGGAATAGAGAGGGCATCTAAGATAATGATACCCACACTTTTTGCCCTTTTATTAATAGCTTTGTTCAGGGCAGTAACATTGCCAGGGGCAAGTCAGGGACTTGAATATTTATTTAGTCCAAAGCTTCATATGTTAGCAGACCCTAAGATATGGCTTGAGGCATTTACCCAGTCTGCTTGGTCAACTGGTGCGGGATGGGGATTTATCATAACCTATGCAGTGTATACAAAGGAAAGTGAAGATATAGGCGGTAATTGTATGATAATGGGACTTGGAAATAATCTCGGTGCTTTAGTAGCAGGAATGACAGTACTTCCAGCAATATTTGCCCTATCACCTTCTGGTGAATTTGCAAACCAGGCCCTATCAGCAGGGAATCAAGGAATAACCTTTATTTATTTAGCCCAATTGTTTAGTAGAATGCCAGCAGGTAATATACTGGCAGCCCTATTCTTTTTAACAATGTCCATAGCAGCCCTTTCTTCACTTCTGCCCATGATAGAGGTTGGTGTAAGGAATGTAATGGATATGGGAATGGGTAGGAAAAAGGCCACCCTTATAGTGGTTGTAGGAGGGTTTTTACTTGGAATCCCATCGGCATACAGTCTTCAATTCTTAGACAATCAGGACTGGGTATGGGGAGTAGGCTTACTTGTAAGTGGTCTATTTGTAGCTATAGCCCTAATCAAATATGGACTTGAAGGGATTAGAACAAAAGAAATCAATATACCAACAGCGGATTTTAAAGTTGGCAAATGGTGGAATAGGTGTATAAAATTATTCCCTGTATTATTTGTAATAATAACAGGATGGTGGGTAAAGCAAGCTATTTCATGGTATCCAGATAACTGGTGGAATCCACTTGAGACCTTTAGTGTGGGAACGATTGCACTGCAATGGATTCTTTTAATAATATTTGCATTTATAACCCAGAACTATCTAAGGGAAAAAATAGTGGAAGGGCCAATGACATATAGCGAATTAGAGGATTTAAATAAAACTAATTCATAAAAAGTAAAAAAGGAGGAAACGAAATGTCTCCAACATCAATTATTATGATGATTATTGCAGTAGGATTTTATGGCATAGGATTTGCATATTTTAGTAATAAGGCTTTTAATAAGCACAAATAGATAAAATGGGGCTGTCTCATAAAAGCATTTTATAAATTCAGTCCTAGGGTGTTTCAGAATGAATGAAGCTTAGGATTTTGAAATTCGTCATTTTGAGACACCCCTCAAATTATAGAGTTAGGAGGGGGAATGGTGAGAATTGACAAGCACCCTGTTTTAGAATTTAAGAGGGGGAAAAAGATAAGGTTCACCTTTGATGGCAAAGAATTAGAAGGATACGAAGGTGAGTCCATTGCAGCAGCCCTTCACGCAGCAGGAATAAAGGTATTAACCCATAGTCATGAGCTAAAAAGACCCAGGGGCTTTTATTGTGCTATTGGGAATTGCGGACAATGTATTATGGAAGTTAATGGAGTGTCAAATGTAAGGACATGTATTGAACCTCTTAAAGAAGGTATGGCTGTGAAAACTCAAGAGGGGAAGGGTGGAATATTATGAAGCAGGTAGAAATCCTAGTAGTTGGCGGAGGGCCAGCGGGACTTTGTGCAGCTATCAATGCAGCCCAGGCAGGTGCAAAGGTTCTGATTCTTGAAAGGGATGAGAAGCTAGGGGGACAATTGATTAAACAGACTCATATGTTCTTTGGTTCCGAAAAACAACATGCTTCAGTAAGGGGAATTGATATAGCTAGGATATTACTTGATAGGATACATGAGTTAGAAAATATTGAGATTTTAGTAAATGCAACTGTATTAGCCATATATGATGATGGTGTTGTGAATGGAGAAATAGACGGTAAATATGTGAAAATTAAGCCTCAAAAAATAATTGTTTCAACGGGTGCCAGCGAAAAGACATTAGCATTTCCCAACAACGATTTACCAGGAATTTATGGTGCAGGTGCAGTACAGACCTTAATGAATGTTTATGGCGTAAAGCCTGGAAATAGTGTATTAATGCTTGGTGCAGGAAATATAGGACTTATAGTAAGCTATCAATTGATGCAGGCGGGAGTAAAGGTAAAAGCTATACTTGATGCTGCTCCCAAAATAGGTGGTTACTTAGTACACGCTTCCAAGGTACGTAGAATGGGAGTACCTATTTATACAGGATATACGGTTAAGGAAGCCCACGGTAATGATTCTTTAGAAAGGGTAACCATAGTGGAGCTTGATGAGAATTGGAACCAGGTAGATGGAACAGAAATGGATTTTGATGTAGATGTTCTGTGTATTTCTGTGGGGTTATCCCCCCTGGGAGAGCTGCTGTGGCAAGCCGGTTGTGAAATGAAATATGTTGGTCAATTAGGGGGATTTGTGCCTGTTAGAACAGAAATGCTGGAAACCACTGTGGAAGGTATCTTTATAGCAGGTGATGTTTGTGGAGTTGAAGAAGCCACCAGTGCCATGGTAGAAGGATATTTGGCAGGATTGGCGGCGGCAGAATCTCTAGGCTATGAAATGGAAAACCTGGAGGAAAGAAGGAAAGATTATCTAAATCAACTGGAATCCCTTCGTTCAGGCCATATGGGAGATAGTATACGCTTAGGTCTTGATAAAGTAACGGTAAGAAGTGAGGTAGTAAAGACTTAAAAAGTGAGCTATTATTAGCTATGAATTACTGACCACTAATTCAAAGGTTGTTGAAGGTACTTTTATTCATTACATAGGAGGTGTGGAAATGTTAGAGAAAACTGGAGTACCAACTCCCCAGGAAATAGAAGAAGCTTTTCCCTCCCAGGAGAGATTGGCAAAGGGTCCTGTTGCTATAATTGAATGTTATCAAAATATACCCTGTAACCCTTGCTATACAGCATGTCATAAAGAGGCTATAAAGGAATTTGAAGATATTAATGATTTACCACAAATAAATCATGACGACTGTAATGGATGTGGATTGTGTATAGCTAATTGTCCAGGACTTGCAATTATGGTAGTTGATTCATCATATTCTAAGGACGAGGTCTTAATAAAAATACCCTACGAATTCATTCCACTTCCAGAAGAGGGTATGATTGTAAAGGGATTAGATAGAAAAGGTAAATACGTATGTGATGTCAAGGTGGTAAAGGTATTAAAATCAAAAACCTTAGATAGAACTCCCATAATTTCTATTGCTGTTCCAAGACAATATATGAAAGTAATAAGAAATTTTGAAATGTAAGGGGGATTAAGATGTCAGACAATAGCATTGTATGTCGTTGTTCGGATTTAACCTTAGAGGATATAAGAAAGTTAATTAAGAAGGGATATACAACCTTTGATGAGATAAAGAGGATGAATAGGGCTGGAATGGGACCATGTCAGGGTAGAACCTGTATGCCCATCATTTTAAAGGAGATATCGATAATTACTGGAAAGCCAATATCGGAGATTGCCCCTGGAACCTATAGACCTCCCGTGAAGGCTATAACCCTAGGACAAATTGTAGAGACTTCTGAGGGAGGAGGTAATGAACATGATTAAAATTGCTGATGTTGTAATCGTTGGTGGTGGAATATCTGGAGTAGCTATAGCCTATAATTTAGCAAAAAAAGGAGTGAAAAATGTTGCAGTCATTGAAAAAAGCTACTTAGCCAGTGGTGCTACAGGTAGGTGTGGAGCTGGAATTAGACAGCAATGGGGAACAAAGATGAATTGTAAAATGGCTAAGTTTTCCTGTGAATTCTTTGAAAATGCTAAAGAAGAGTTAAAATATGAAGGTGATATAGAGTTTAAGCAAGGTGGATATTTAATTTTATCCAGTACAGAAAAAGAGCATGAACAGTTTAAGAAAAATATTGTATTACAAAATAGCTTGGGAATTCCATCAAGACTTTTGACCCTAGAGGAAGCAAAGGAAATTGTCCCATTTCTCAATACTGATGGATTAGTAAGTGCAACTTTTTGTCAAAAAGACGGGCACTTAAATCCATTCCATACTACAGAAGCCTTTGCCAAGGCTGCTGAAAGACTTGGTGTTGAAATATATAGATATACAGAGGTTAAGGATATAATAATTGAGCATGGTAAAGTTAAAGGAATAAGAACTGATAAAGGAGACATCTCCACCAATATAGTTGTCAATGCTGCCGGGGGTCATGCCCAGGTAGTAGCTAAAATGGCAGGGGTAGATATTCCCGTTTACTCGGAGAGACATCAAATATTGGTGACGGAGGCAATTGAACCAATACTTGACCCTATGGTTATGTCCTTTTCACTAAACCTATACTGTCAGCAGGTTCCCCATGGAGGATTGATTATGGGAAGAGGAGATGAAGGAGAACCCAGGGATTTACGTGTTACCGCAGGATGGCACTTCTTAGAGGAGATGGCTAAGACTATAACAAGTTTACTGCCCCCCCTTAAAAATGTAAGAATGATAAGACAATGGGCTGGTCTTTATAATATAACCCCTGATAGACAGCCAATCCTAGGGGCCCTTAATGAAGTGGAAGGATTGTACTTAGCGGTAGGTTTTAGCGGTCATGGCTTTATGTTTGGACCTGCAACTGGTGTTCTAATAGCTGAAAGTATACTAGGGGAAGAAACCACTTTGCCAATAGATATGCTTAACATGAATAGATTTGAGAAGGGTCAATTGATATTTGAACCTTCTGTAGTTTAAAGCTGAGTAAAGATATAGGCTTGTAAAGATAAACTTGCTCAATTATCTGTAGCTTGCTAAGAAATCGGGAGGTGAAAGAATGAAGGTATTAACTAAGAGGGAAGGACTATGTATAGCGTGTGAATTATGTGAGGAAGTATGTTCACAGACATATTTTAAGGATCGGAATAGGGAAAAATCATGTATAAAGATAGAATCAGGAGAAGTGAACAAAATAAGTGTCTGTAGTCAATGTGGAGTATGCATAGACATATGTCCAGTAGAGGCAATAACTAGGGATAAAAAAGGAGTAGTGAGAATAAACAAGAAGGATTGTGTTGGGTGTTTTATGTGTGTGGGATTTTGTCCAGAATATGCTATGATGCAGCATGATGATTACATTGAGCCATTTAAGTGTATTGTCTGTGGATTATGTGTAAAACAATGTCCAGTAGAAGCACTAAAAGTAGAAAATATCCAAGTGAAGGCTAAGGAACAGGCGGCAGCGGCAAGGGAAAAATAAAAAGGGGGATGAAGAATGATGGATATAAGGGCCCTAAAGGAAGGGCATAAGCTTTTGGCAGAATATAGATATAGCCTCGGAACCATAGATAAAGGATATACGAATAGAACTCTATATATAAACCTATCGGATAACGACATCAAATCAAAGCCAGTAACCCAGATGATGAAGGATAAATTCATAGGAGGAAAGGGCTTTGGATTGTGGTATCTCTGGAATGCGGTAACACCTGATACAAAATGGAATGATCCAGAAAATGAAATAGTAATAGCAGGTGGCCCAATATGTGGAATTACTCAATACCCAGGGGCAGGAAAATCCTTAGTATGTTCATTATCACCCCTTACAGATATGGCTATGGACAGTAATGTAGGAGGATACTTTGGACCATACTTAAAGTTCTCGGGATGGGATGCCCTTGAGATTCAAGGTAAAGCCCAGAGGGATATAATAGTATATATAGATGGTAATAGTGGAGTAGTAACAATAGAAGAGGCACCACTAGAGCCTGTGGATGGCCATGTCCTTGGAGAACTTCTAACAGAAATGTATGCAGATAATGAAGAAGATAAGCGTAACGTATCTGTAGTTACAGCAGGAACGGCAGCAGAACATACAAGAATAGGACTCCTTAACTTCACCTTCTATGACAAGAGGAGAGAGGTAACAAGGTTGAAGCAAGCGGGAAGAGGTGGAATAGGGACGGTATTTAGAGATAAGAAAATAAAGGCCCTGGTAATAAAATATAAGGGAACAAAGGGAAATCTCAATAATCCTGCCGACCAAGTTCCCATAAACAAGGCGGGGATAAAACTTCATAGAGAAATATGTAGCCTTGACGATAAACAAAATGGAATGAGAAAAATCGGAACAGCAAACATTATAGAGATAATGGATGAATACGACCTATTGCCAACCCATAACTATAAATATGGTAAGCATCCCGATACCTATAAAATAGCATCTACCGTATTTATAGAAAAATATATAACTCAAAATATGCCCGATGGATGTTGGTATGGATGTTCAATGTCCTGTGCCAAGGCTGCGGATAACTTTGAGCTGAAGACAGGGCCATACAAGGGACACAAAGTGACAATTGATGGCCCAGAATATGAAAATGCCGCAGGTCTTGGCTCAAACTGCGGAATATTTGACCCGGAAGCAATCCTAGAGCTTAACTTCTACTGTGACACATATGCGGTAGATACAATATCCTATGGAACTTTAACAGCCTTCGTAATGGAATGTTATGAAAATGGAATAATAAATAAGGAGATAACGGGGGGATTGGAACTTAATTTCGGAAATATAGATGGAGCTTTGGAATTACTTCATCAGATGTCTAGAGGAGAAGGCTTTGGTAAAATAGCAGGTCAAGGTGTCCATAGAATGAAGAAGATGTTTATAGAAGAATATGGAGCAGACCCGGAATTTATAAATGATATAGGGATGGAACAAAAAGGGTTGGAGTTTTCAGAGTACCTTCCAAAGGAATCCCTTGCCCAACAGGGTGGATATGGACTTACAAATAAAGGGCCCCAGCATGACGAAGCATGGCTTATATTTATGGATATGGTAAACAACCAGATTCCAACCTTTGAAGACAAGGCAGAAGCCCTACATTATTTCCCAATGTTCAGAACATGGTTCGGACTATATGGATTGTGTAAGCTTCCTTGGAACGATATAGTACCAGAGAGTAATGCGGAGGCCGATGAACCAGCAAAAATACCGGAGCATGTG
>JAKSBP010000411.1 GCA_022361035.1 Clostridia bacterium | reverse complement strand
GTTTTTCTTTAATAAATTAAAGGGGCTTAGCTGCTACTATAGATATACGCTTGTAAAGATAAACTTACTCAAGTAGCCACTGAGAATCCTTTTTGCTCATGATATAAACCCGTTTTGAATATAATAAATAGAGGTTAAACAGGTATATAAAAATCGCTGGGAAGAAAGCCTCAGAGGCTGCTTTTGTTTATTAAGTTTGTAAGTCACTCTTCTATAATATTCTCAAGGGATAAAAAATGTGATTAAATATAAAAAAGCTGAGGAAAAATCCTCAGCGTAAAAATTTAAATTTCTAATAATACGATGGGCCACAAAGACAATCTCCTACAAGGATGATTAGAAGTAAGAAAAGAATCAGGTTATTACTACCAAAAAAACCACCATAACCACCAAATAGACCAGACATATTTTACCCTCCTTTTGAAGTACTAAGCTCTTCTTAGCTCACTAATATATTATTCTAGGAGGATAACAAATGTGAGCATAAAAAATAAATAAACTGAGGTTAAACCTCAGTTTACAAGTTGAAATTTAGCATTTTAGACAATAATCTTTAGTGCATAGGCAATCTCCTACAAGGATTAATAGCAGTAGGAAAAGAAGCAAATTATTGCCACCAAAAATACCACGGCCACCATAATCAGACATACGTTTAACCTCCTCATAACATATTCATCTTTTTTAGATTAACATTAAATTATTTCAATCTGATAAAAATTAATCAGATATTAACTCTAGAGCTATCACTTGCCTTAATAATCACCACAGATACAGTCCTCTAATAATATGATAAGTAATAGGAAGAGTATTAAATTATTTAATCCAAAATGGTTATCACCCATATTAACACCTCCTGCTAATATATTAAGCAGATTCTGTTAGCTTAATATATTTTATTCTAGTTCATAAAAATGTGTGAATCTTTTTAAGAGTTACTTTAAAAAAATATTAATTCTTTTCGAGCATTTTTATAAGCTTATCAAGTTTTTTTTGCTGTTTTTCATTGAGGAAACTCCTTATTTTGTCCATAGCTTTTATTTGTCTTCTAAACTCTTCATCACTCATATTAGACCTAATTTTTTTAACTTCATCTATAAGATCATCCTGGGTCTTACCTTTATAAACTTCTTTATAATCGTTAACAAAATTGTCAAGCTGTTTTCTTCTTCGATCATTCTTGTCTTTTCTCATATAAAAACCTCCAATTGAATAGTATTTATTTATAGATATAAATATCTAGTTTTTGCTATCTATATACTAACCATAATATGCGTAACAAAAATAAAGGTTCACGCATATTATAAAATTATAATTGAAGAAATTGTATAGTTATGACTTGGAAGAATTTCATAATACGTATAGTAGAGCTAGGAAACTTTATAAGCTGCATATAGTAGTAGACTTTCTTGCAAGGTAATTGTGCAAATTCCTCGATTATCTGTTGTTTGGAGGAGGATTATATGGAAGAGTTACTAAATTTTCAACGGGATGAGAGTGAAAATCAAGGGGACAGTGATAACGAACAATCTGTAAGTAAGTCCTTTGATATCAATGACAATTGGTTACTGCCTATAGTATTAATACTAATGCTTGACAAAAACCTTGACAAAAATCCCATAGTAGATAATATATTAGGCAATGTTAAAAAGTTAACAAATAACTTAGTAGAGCTACTAGGCAACATCGATATTTCAAGTGAAGATATACAAACAATGATAAGTACACTAAGTTCAGTAAAGCCATATATGAATCCTGATAAATCAATTGTAATAGATAAACTTTTTTCACCTCTTTCTGTGATGCTTAAAATTATTACTGTAAAGGAGCTTAGTAGTGATATGACAAGAAATTCATCCGATGGTTCCCGTGAACCCTTAAAGTTTAAAAATCAAAGGCAAAAGGCTTTGCATGTGATAGGAGCTCTTGAACAGTTTATGGATGAACCCACTAAGAAGCATATGGAAAGCTTTAAGAATACTTTAAATATCATAGATAAATTCCAAGAGACAAGTAATTCATTGAGTGAAAAAAGGAAAAATGGAGGCTCATTAGATATTAAGGATATCGTGAAGCTTATAGGGCCTATATTAGGGGGCGGGAGTTTTCCCAATGCCGAGAAAATTGATGGTATGCTTAAAATGGTTCAAATAATGTCAGCCTTAGATGACAATCCTAGCGGCGATATTGACATTGGTACTAGTAATAGTGAAGTAGATGATGGCGATGGAGGAGCCCTTTTTGAGCTGGTTATTGATAGGTATGATGATGAAGATGACCGATAACAGAGGTTACTGAAATATTTCCTCGGTTATATGTTGAAAGTTTCAAAAACTTTTAGGCCTTTCTTCAGTTTTAAAGCTAAAATTTCAGCTTAGAATACTAGTTGACATATAGAGTTTTCTATAAAGCCCCTATTTACTTTATCTGTAAAGAAGGGGCTAAATATGGTTGTTTCACAACAAAAAATATGCATAGTAATGATATTTTAAATTCTAATGCAGCATGACTATATATAGATGAGTGAGCTACAAACTTAACAAACGAAAGCAGGCACTGAGGTTTCCTTTAGAGCGATTTTTATGAATCTGTTTTACCTTCTTATTACCTATCTATAAACAGATTGATAGCATGAGCCTAAAGGATTCTCTGTGGCTGCTGAAGTAAGTTAACATTCTTAATCACACATCTATATAGATATACGCGAATAAAAATTAATAATAGAATTTAACAAACTTCCAAATTCAAGCTAAGCTGAAATTGGAAGTTTATTAACATTTTCAATATGTTGTTACACCCATTTTAATCCTTTTACAGAAGTAACTCATCGAGCTTATTTTTGTCAAACCCAACTACTACCTCTTCATCCACAAAGATAGCCGGTACACCCATAATCTTTCTTTTCATGAGTTCTTTTCTAGCTTGGGGATCAGTCTGTACGTTTCTTTCTTCAAACTCTATATTTTTTTCCGAAAGATACTCTTTAGCAGTATTACAATGGGGGCATGTGTTACTAGTAAAAACTACAACTTTTTTCATTGATTCCACCTCCTGGTATTATTATTACCCATAAGTTTTTGTAAAAAACATGTCTTTAAATATTATATATTATTTTCTAGGAATAATTCCAGTTTTAGTAAAATCAATTTAGATTAAAACATATATTAGTAAAATGGGGAGGTGTGAATTTGAAAAGCATAATTGATAAAATAATTAGTGGATTGGGATACAGATTAATAAAAAATATTCCCCGTAGAGATTATTATATTGTGCATACCAATAAGGGGGTCTTCAACCTTAAAAAGATTAATTGCACCATATCGGAAATACTATTCATACATAACGCAAAAAAATTCTTAATTAATAGAGGATTTACAAATATAGATAAATATATAACCTGGGAGGGAAATCCCTATAAAGAGTATGATAAAGAATATTACGTTATGACAAGATGGATAAAGGGAAGAAGATATGATATCAGCAATTGTGAGGAAATAAAAAATGCCTCTAAAACATTAGCAAGGCTTCATAACGCTTCAAAGGGCTATGACCTTACGTTGAAAAATGAAATTAGGTCAAATATGGAAAAGCTTCAAGAAGATTATTTAGAAAGGTGTGAAGACTTCATATATATGAAAAGTCTTGTAAAAATGAAATCCATTAAGGATGGAATTGACATTTTGTTTTTAAATGAGGTGGATATGCTTTATGACAAGGGGATTGAATCAGTAAAAATGCTGCAAAGAAATGGGTACTTTGAGGCCTGTAAAGAAAAAGCAATGGAGAAATATCTCTGTCATAGTAATTATAATCACAATAATATCATAATAGGTGGAGATGGAGAAGTTAACGTTATAAACTTCGACTCCTGTAAATTTGACCTGACATGCTTTGATATAGCGGGCTTTATTATGGATGCTATGGATAGATTGAACTGGAACTTTGAAGTAGCCTTAGAAATCCTTGAAGAATATGATAAGGTGAGAAATATTGAGGAAAGAGAATATAGGCTAATAGGCTCTTTCCTGCAATTTCCTAAAGATATATGGAAGATAACCACTAGATATTATTATGAGGATTATAAATATTTTAAGCACCAATACTATATAGAACTAAAGGATAAGATAGAAAAAATACCCTATTGGGTTGACTTTTTAGAGAAATATAAGGGGCGGTTTAGTTGATATAAGCAAAGGACAAGAACCTTTAAACTCTAAAGAGAATTCCTACAACCTTCAAACCTATAGCATAAAATTCTAAGCCTTAGTCGCTTGTTTCGATTATCCAATCCAATATATCAAAGCGTCTACTTTTATGATAGCCTAAAAAATCTATACCATCGAATCCCCTCTTACTTTTGTTATCTCTGTACATTGAAGAAGCTTCTATACAATCTCCAATAAT
Source organism: Clostridia bacterium (assembly GCA_022361035.1). Classification (GTDB taxonomy): domain Bacteria; phylum Bacillota; class Clostridia; order Peptostreptococcales; family Caminicellaceae; genus JAKSBP01. Next base: position 58,683 of record JAKSBP010000411.1, on the reverse strand, counting down.
GGTCTTAGCTATTTGTAAGGCGTGAAATTCATCCTTTATTGTGGATTCAAGCATATCATTAGGAATCTGGGTAGATACCCTTATATTCAACTTGTTTCTTACGGCTAGAGCCAATGATACTGGAGGGATTGAGAGTCTGTGAAAGCCAATTTTTTCAACAAGTCTTTTGGATACACCGTGGGGACCATGACTTGGTATGGCATAACCAATTCTATGATATATTCCCAGTTCAAGGTTTAGCTCACGTCTAAAGGATAGAAGTATCTTGGCTATATTGTTATTTGTATTAGTTTTTGAATAACAATCAGTAAGGGCCATGTCTACATTTCTAGAAGATACATCAAAAATTATTTCGTTGATGTTACTGTGTATATCTCCACACATATCTCCATCTACAAAAACGAAGGCCGATGCTCCTAAGTTATAAGCAAAGTACGCTCCTATAGATCGGGGGACATCTAATCCTAGGGGTTTATTAAAATAATGTATTTCTATCTTATCATTATCTATACTATAAACCTTTTGAAGGGTATTATCTGTAGTTCCATTAATCAGGACTAAAATTTTGTCGGTATTGGTTTTAAGAAGCATATTTAAAGTACTATCTATCTTTTCACCTTCGTTTCTAGCTGGTACGATTGTATAAATCATTTTATCACCACTCTTTGTAAACTTATAAGTAGGATTTTAAGATTGAGTTTAGGTTAATATAGTCTTAAGATTTAACTTAAATCCCTAATAAATTAATCTTTTCCTTGATGTTTCTTACATACTTTGTTATAAGTTTAAAACTCTTTATTATATATTCTACTCATCCCCTATTTCATAGGTGACTATGCACCTAAGACTTTGTAAAATCATACTATATAGTACAGTAGTATATATAGGAGGATTTTAATGACTAATTTAAAGATAGGAGATATTGTAGCTAGGAAATCCTATGATTATGATATTTTATTTAAAATTACAGATATAGTTGCTGATTCAAATAATAAGAGAACCTTTATTCTGAAGGGAACAAACTTGAGAATTGTTACTGATTCCCCCGAGGGTGATTTAAAAAAGGTTCCACTAAATAAAGTAAATCAGTTTAATAAAGTTTTTACAAAAGAGATAAATAGAATAGTAAAAAACATCTTAAAGGAAAGAAGTGAGAATGAATTTAGAGGCTTAACAAGAAGCCTTTCCGAATATGGAAGGGAAAGCAATCACTTTGGTAAACCAGGTAGAGTTCTCCACTTAGACGGTGATGGAGAGTATATAGACGTTTGTCTTAAAGTATATGAGCAATTAGACATTGAAGCAATGGGAAAGATTGTGGATGAAAAAGACCAGCCGCAGATTGTGGGAAAACTCCTCAGAGAATACAATCCAGATATACTGATCTTGACAGGTCACGATAGTATACTTAAGGGAAAAGATGATTTTACTGATATAGAGAACTATAGACATTCAAAATACTTTGTTGATAGTATTAAAGAAGCTAGAAAATATGAGTCAAGTATGGATGAGCTTGTAATATTTGCAGGGGCATGTCAATCATTTTTTGAGGTAATGATTGAAGCAGGAGCAAATTATGCAAGTTCACCCCATAGAACACTAATAGAATGTAGGGTGTAGGAAGGAGATATTGTGGTGGATAAATGGGATAAAGAGGTTGATTTTTATTTTAAAGGGGAGCAGAGCTTTGAAGAAGTATTGCTTGAATTAATAATAATAAAAATAAATAATTTTAAGGTCCAATAAATTTCAAATAAAAAATGTAGAAGCATCCATTATTTTCTTTGAAATTTATTTTGAATGTTAATGTTGTTTATCTATAGCTAATAATTAAAAATCGAGGTGATATTGTTTTGAGATGTGCTGTATATGTAAGGGTGTCAACGGAAATGGTAGTTCAAAAAAGTAGTATAGCACATCAGAAGAATTACTTTCAAAGCTACATAAGAGAAAGAGGTTGGAAACTTTACAAAATTTATGAAGATATAGAGAGTGGTATGTCGGTGGAAAAAAGGCAGGGCTTGAAGAAGCTAATAGAAGATAGTAAAAAGGGTGAATTCGATATACTTCTGACTAAGAGTATTTCAAGGTTTGCCAGAAATACCCTTGAAGGACTAAAATATATAAGGGAATTTAAGAAAAGTGGAGTAAGATTTATTACTATAGAGGATGCCTTTGATTCCTTTGAGTATGATGAATTTATGTTTACTCTGTTACTTTCTATGGCACAAAAAGAATCGGAAAAAATAAGTGAACGTATTAAATTTGGAAAAAAAAAAAAAAAAAAAAAGGGATTCTATAATGGAAGTAATCCTCCCTATGGATATAAGAAAGAGGGAAAAACTGGATTGGTACCGGCAGGGGATATAACAACAGAAGTGGTAAGAATGGTATTTGACATGTATATTCAAGGCCTGGGTCTTTATAAAATAGCAAAATTTCTAAATGAAAAGGGATACTCTACTCCAAGTGTGGCGGCAAAAAAATCTAACAGCAGTAATCTGTGGCATCAAAGCACTATAAGAAACATTCTTACAAATGAAATCTATATAGGGAACCTGGTTCAGAACAAAAGCAAGACAAAGGATTTACTAAATGGAATAAGGGAAGAAAATTTAAATGATGAATACATTAGGGTTAATAATACCCATGAAGCTATAGTGAATTTAAATACCTTTAGGCTGGCCCAGGAGATTCTAAAGAGGAGAAGTATAGTAAAAAGTGCTAGGGGAAAATACCTTTTTACAGATATAATGTATTGTGGAGAATGTAATTCAAAACTTCATCATAAAAAGGGTAAGGGGGTGTATATATGTGGAAAAGTAAATAAAATGGGAAAGAAATATTGTATAGGCTGCTACTTGAATGAAAAAAAATTAAGGCTAAGGATAGAAAAGGATTTATTTAGACTTATTCTTGACAATATTGATTTATCGGAGATTAGAAATAAATTAAGGGAAGAAATGGGGAGAAAAGAAGGCTGCGGTGATTTAAATTTCCTTGATTATCAAATAGAAGACATAGTAAAAAGGAAAAATAGACTTTTAGATATATACTTAGAGGGGTTGATAACAAAGGACAAATATAATTTAAAAAATATCTCCTTAGAAAATGAAGAGGAACTTTTACAAAAAAAGAAAAGTAGGTTAATATTAGAATTGTGCAACAATAGAGAAAATATTATAGCAAGCTATAATGAATTGTATGAATATGTAAAATTAGACAATATAGTTGTAAATAAGCTTATAAAGAAAATTATTGTTTATAATGGTGGTAGAGTCCAGGTAATCTATAATTTTAAGCCTATGGATAGAAAAATGGGAGGAACATTAGATGAAATTACTTAAGAAAAACATAGAAAAATCAATAGAGCATGCCAATGAAAATAAATTTTTTAGCAAGCTTAATAAAATATATAATGGGATTGATAGAGGGGAGTGTCAAGGATGCACAAGCTGCTGCATGGAATCCGTCGATACTTTTTATATAGAATTTTTAAATATCTATAAATATTTAAAGGGTAATTATGACTACTATAAACAACTAATGCCAAGGGTAGTAAAATATTATTTTTTTGAGCTTGTTACAAAGAATAAATGTCCATTTCTAGATAGGGATGGTAAATGTAGGATTTATGAAGTAAGACCCCTTACATGTAGACTCTTTGGGCATTTAAATAAAGAGGAATATGAGGAAAACTATAAATCTGTATTAAAGGAGAATAGGAGAAGCAATAGTTATTTTAAGAAGAACTACGAAATAAATATTCCCAAGGAGATAGTTAATTATAAAATTGAATATTGCAATGAATTTAAAGTGAGCAGAAAAGTAAAAAGATATGATAGACAATCTATGATAGATAATATTTTTATTATTGAATCAAGCTTTTTTATGAATGAATTAATATCCGAGGAATTTTTAAGAACTGGACTGGTGTCATGGTTTACCTATATCTATTTTGATATGGAAGAGGCAGGTAGCCATAGGCTTAAAATTATGAGAGAATATTTAAAAGGAGCTAAAAGTCCTAGTTTGGAAAATATAATGGATAGACTAGTATTTGAAGGCTGAAAAAATCCCCAGTGGCCTAGTGAGGATTTTTTCAGCTTAGAATACAAATTTTTCTTACAATTACTTCTATAGCTGAAATAAAGTAAACACCAAGCATTACTGCTAAAACCTTAGAAAGGTTTTTTCCTATTTAAAGACTCAAAGGTATCCCATAAACTGTTACTGATTCCTAAAGGAAACAGGGTATTTAAAAACTTGTCCTACACATTTATACCATAGAATATTTCTGTCATCTCTTTATCCAGCTTTTGTATAATCTGATTTCTTTCATACTCAGTTAAATCACTTTCTTTAACTGCAAACAAGTAGTTATCCAGATCAATATTTTTTAATTTCATTTTTGTGTGGAAGATGTTAGATTGATAGATATTCATATCGATTAAGCTGTATCGGTTAATGGTTTCTTCAGTAATATAATTTTGGATTGAGTTGATTTTATGGTCTATAAAGTGCTTTTCACCATCAACATCTCTAGTAAATCCCCTAACTCTATAATCGATAGTTATTATATCTGAATCGAAGCTACCTATGAGATAATTTAAGGCCTTTAGAGGAGAAATTGTACCGCAGGTAGAAACATCTATGTCCACCCTAAAGGTACTTATTTCGTTTTGAGGGTGACTTTCAGGATAGGTATGAACCGTTACATGGCTCTTATCTAGGTGTCCTACTATACTTTCCCTGATAGGAGTTATAGTTCCCTTATTGCAGGAGGGATCAAGGACATATAATGGAACCTCTTCTTCTGAAATCAATAGTGTTACACTTGCTCCCTGTGGATCATAGTCTTGTTTAGCGATATTGAGTACACTGGCACCTATAGATTCGGTAACGTGGGTTAAAATGTTTGTTAACCTTTCAGAATTATACTGCTCATCAATATACTCAATGTATTCTTTACGGTCCTTTTCAGTTTTTGTATAGCAGATATCGTAAATGTTAAAGCTTAATGTCTTGGTTAAATTGTTAAAACCGTAAAGTTGTAGTTTATTGTTGATTAATTTTGCCAACTATCATTCCTCCTTATTTTTAAAAATTACTTTTCAAGAAAATTATATACTCTATAGAGATATTGTCAAGATATAAATTTTCTAATATGAAATTATATTACAAAGATTAAGCAATAGGGTACTGAGAAATTATTTTAATATTTATATTTTCCAATATAGCTGAAATTATGTTGCAAAACAAAATATGGAAAAACTTAGGACTTTTCCATATTAAGGTTAAATTCTTTACAGCTATTATGATAAAATAATCGTTGACTATTTTGTCGATTTTTTGTGTCATAAATGATGTAGATAAATATGGTTGGAACTTAAAACCCAGACTTAGAAGGTTTTGTTTTCTACACCCATCATTCTACACTAATCCATTGCTTAGACCCTGTTTTCATAAGTCAAAAAATCGCATATACTAGCGTAGATAGATTTATTTCAATAGAAGAGATACTTGAAAATACTATAACAGGAGTTAAAGGAATAGGGGGACTTCAAACTAGGGGGAAATATAGAAAGGGATTACCAAAATCTCCTTATCAATAGATATCTGAACAAAGGAAAAAATCTTTTTAGATTGTAGGGGCAACGAGAAAATGAGTTATGGGGAATTCTGAGATTGGAGTTTTTTATTAGTAGTAAGGAACTACCGTAGTTAAGTTCTTATTTTACTTTCTCAAAATATCTTTTAAGTATTATTATCTCGAAACTCAAGGGAAGATTTTAAAATACGTTAATATATAAAATACAATTAGCTAGGAAATGGAGGAAAGAACTTGGAGGAGGTTTAAAAATTGAATAGTAGTGAAAATTTTGTTTCAATAAGGGTGTATGATAAAAGAATAAATAAGATTTTAAATAGGTCAATAGATGAGCTTACACTAGAGCTGGTTGCCGCTCATATTAATATAGATTTTGAACTAGAGGCCATTAAGGCCCAAACTATAATAGTAAGGACAGGACTTATTAGAAAGGCGAGAACCTTCGGAGGAAAGGGTTGTAGAGAACATGATGAAGCTGATATTTGTTTACAAGAGTATTGTGAAAATTGGATGTCAAAGGAAGAGCTAAAGGAAAAATGGGGAAAGGATTTTCAAAAGAATTGGGAAAAACTTTTAAGGGCAGAAAATGAGACAAAATATTTAATAATTACCTTCAAAAACAAGGTAATAGATCCTCAATTCCATTATACCTGTGGTGGAGCTACAGAAAACTCAGAGAACGTGTATGATTCTAAAACAATATACTTAAGAAAAGTTCTATGTAGCCACTGTAGTAACTCTCCATACTGGAAAAATGTGAATGAGTTAACTATAGATGAAATAGAAGAAAAATTGAATGTAAAGTTTAATAATTGCTCTCCCTTAAGTAGGATAAATATAGAAGGTATTATTGAAGAGATTGAGAGGGATGAAGAGGGAAGGATTAAACAAATTAAAGTAGGAGATAGAATATTTAAGGGAACAGAATTTTGTAGACTTTTAGGTCTTGGTTCTACTAGGTTTGGCTGGAAACCTATGGTTCTTAAATTTGAAACAAGGGGTAGGGGCCACGGCTTGGGCCTATGCCAATATGGAGCAAATGAAATGGCCATAGAAGGAAAAAAGGCTGAAGAGATTTTGAAATATTACTATACTTGTATAGATATTAAGGAATATGAAAAACCCGATAAAAACAAACCAATGTTCAATAAGGTTGTAGTCATAGATCCCGGTCATGGTGGAGCAGAAAATACGGGAGTAGTAGGAGAACAGGGATTGATGGAGAAGGACATAACACTGTCAATAGCCTCTGAGCTAAAGGAAACACTTGAGAGTTTAGGTGCAAAGGTTGTTCTTACAAGGTCTGTAGATAAATATTTGCCATTAAATAATAGGGCAAAGATAGCTAATGAAGTTAGACCTAACTTTTTTATAAGTATTCATATGAATTCCTTTACAAATTCAAATATTTCTGGAATAGAGATATACCACTATAGAGGAGATAAAGAAGGAGAAGTCTTGTCAAATTTTATAATTGAAAGTATGTCCAAAAAACTGGAGAGCGTTAATAGGGGAGTTAGAACTGCAGATTTTTACCTGTTAAAAACCGTTATAACTAGTGCCTTGCAAATAGAGGTAGCTTACTTAACTAATCGGGAAGAAGAGAAAAAGTTTATGGATCATAATTATATTAAAAGAGTTGCTCAGACTATAGCTGAAGGAATAACTGAATACTATAGATATCAAATATAAATAAAGATAGATAGGTGAATCCCTTTAGTAGAAGCTAAATCTCCATATTTTAGTAGGAGGCTCTATTTCAATTGGGGCTAGAAAGTAAAACTCCATAATTTTATAATAGGTGTTCTTAAAAACTGACAAATCAAAAAATGGGTATCTTTACCATGATAAAGATACTCATGTTTTTTTGTATTTTGGAAATAATATTAAAGAAATCCATTTGTTCCGTAATCCTAAATGTCATTTCCTATGGAAGATTGCATCGAAAAATTTAAGTGAAATTTACCCTTCAATATATGCACTGAAAATTCCATTTATTTTTTAAATGCATTTCATTAATATAGCAATTTTTATTCAAACCATTTATAGCAAATTTTTAAAATATGTATTAGCAAGGTTTTAGCCAATTGAAGGTAAGAATTTTATATGTTGACAAACACAAATAAACACTGTATAATATTATGCCCGAAAGTTTGACATATCTCAATTTGTGTGTTAATATTATACTGTATACAACGAAAGGAAGGAGATGTTTTTTTGGCCACCAAAGAGACCTTAACTAAACTAAAGAAAAGTGTAGAAAGTTATATAGGTCAAAAAGTCATACTTAAAACTAATAAGGGTCGGAAAAGAGTGTTTGTAAAAGAAGGAGTTTTAGAAGAAGTATATCCAAACATTTTCGTGGTTAGAATAGATAGAGGACTTAATTCTGAGAGAAAAGTATCTTACAGCTATTCCGATATATTAACTGAGACGGTGGAAATCACCCTTTGTAATGATCATTCAAAAATTCAAGCTTCATAAAAAAATGCCTGTATTTTCGGGCGTTTTATTTTTTTTGAGCAAATATAAAACCTGTAGACTTAAGTAAAATTCCCTTCTTGTAGAAGTAGAAATCTTAAAAATTTTAAATAATATGATTGAATCAATTTTATATTATAAATTGTAAAAATTAGCCATAACCTTCAATATTCTATGGTCCATTAAATATGAAAAATTTTGCTTTTTTAAAAAAATTATTATTCTTTTCTATAAATTTTTATGCAAAAAATATAGCAAAATTTGTAGAAATTTAAAAGCTATCTACTGTAAAAACAATAGTGATGGGAAAGCTTATTCCATAAATTAGGTCAATATACATTGGATGAATATTCATAATTCTTACATAAATTTGAAAATCGGTACATCCTTTGAAAAAGCACGCTGTTGAAAATATAAATTATTACATGTATACTTGAAGAAGAATAAGAATGAATGAATAAAAAGTAAAAAAATTCCATTTATTTTAATAGGGGGTAAGCATGCATAGTGTAGAGGGCTTGTTAAATGTAAGATCTGAAATTGGAAAGCTAAAAAAAGTATTATTGCATAGACCGGGAAAAGAGATTGAAAATTTAACTCCTGATCTAATGGATAGACTTCTATTTGATGATATACCTTATTTAGAAATAGCAAGACAAGAACACGATGCCTTTGCCCAAGTTTTTAGAGATAATGGTGTGGAGGTATTCTATCTAGCCGATTTAGCTACTGAATCCCTTACTGATAATAGGGTTAAAGGTGAATTTGTCGATGAATTTATTAAAGAAGCTAATATAGTGAGTAGAAAGAAACAAGAGTATGTGAAGAATTTTCTTTTAAGTTTTTCATCGACAAGGGAAATGATAGGTAAAATGATGGAAGGTATTAGAAAAGAGGAGGTAAGTTTTCAAGACAAATCTTCCCTAGCCGATATGATTGGATCAAGCTATCCTTTTATAGTGGACCCAATGCCAAACCTTTATTTTACAAGGGACCCCTTTGCTACCATAGGAAGAGGGATTTCTCTAAACCGTATGAAAACCGTTACTCGAAATAGGGAAACATTATTTTCAAAATATATTTTTAAGCATCATCCCATGTTTAAAGATATGCATATTCCCTTTTGGTATGATAGAGAGGAAGATACTTCAATCGAAGGTGGAGACCAACTTATATTGAGTGACAAGGTAATTGCCCTTGGTGTATCTGAAAGAACAGAGGCCCAATCTATAGAGAGGCTGGCTAAAAGAATACTTATGAAGGATGAAGGTTTTGAAGTGGTATTAGCCTTTGACATACCAAAGAAAAGAGCCTTTATGCATCTAGATACGGTATTTACAATGGTTGACTATGATAAATTTACAATTCATCCAGAAATAGAAGGTCCCTTAACGATTTACTCATTAAGGCGTGTTAGTAATTCAGAGGAATTAATAATAGAAAAGGAGACGATGGAGTTAAATGAAATACTTAAGAAGTATTTAGACCTTGATAGGGTAACTTTAATTCGTTGTGGAAATGGAAATATAATTGATGCAGCTAGAGAACAGTGGAATGATGGGTCAAATACATTGGCCATTGCTCCAGGAGAAGTAATAGTATACTCTAGAAACTACGTTACTAACAGACTTTTAGAAGAGAATAATATAAAGCTTCATATTATTCCATCATCAGAACTTTCTAGGGGGCGTGGTGGTCCAAGATGTATGAGTATGCCCCTATTTAGGGAAAACATATAGAGGTTTTCATTTAGCTATGGGAATAATATCTATCTTATTTTAAACTATTTTATTATAAAGGAAAAATTAATTGAGATTTTAAAAAGAAGTGGGTAAAGTTTAACAACCCACTTCTTTTTTTGTACACTTTTGCATATGTATATAAAGCATTAGAAATCCTTAGATAAGATATAGAATATAGGGTCCCTAACTTTTTTGCATAAGTTTCATGTTTAGGGATAACTATAGATAGTTAGCACTTAAAAGGAATTTTAGGGGAATCTAAATTTTTGTCATATTTTTGTGTCCATAAAATATTAATATAGTAGGAATCTAAACCCAGATTATTCATAGAAAATTGTAAGGGGGATGGGAGATAATGTCCGTGGGATTAGTAAAAGAAAACCTTAGGTTAGATAGAATGATTGGATCGGAAAATATTCAGGCACTTGTAGAAAGTGATATAGTTGTTCCAGATTCTAAACCAGATATTCATAATATTTTATCTGCTGAAGGAAAGGTAAATATAAGCGATAAAGAGATAATACAAGGTAAAATTGTAGTTGATGGTTCAGTAAATTATAAAGTACTCTATACATCAAACGACCCTGATAAGCTTTTACATAGTATGAATGCATCAACTAGCTTTACTCAAAACATAGAAATGGATAATATAGATTCGATGATGGTTCCCGAGGTAAATCACAATATAGAACACATAGATTTTGGTATCATGAATGAAAGAAAGCTTTCGATTCAGACTGTTATAAACTTAAGTGGTAAGGTTTTCAAGACAGAAGAAATTGATATTGTCCAGGAAGTTGAAGGGATAGATGATGTTCAAGCTTTAAAAGATAATATAAGCTACGATAATTTAGTTGGAAATAATTCATCCCAAACTGTTATAAGAGAAAGCTTTGAACTGGCAGAAGATAATGCTGAAATTGCTGAGATACTAGAAGCCAATGCAAATGCTGTAGTTACAGAAAAAAAGGTAACAGATAACAAGGTAATTATAGGGGGGAATCTTAACCTTAATATGATTTATACTACAGAAGAACCGAGAAATCCAATACATGAAGTAAAGCATGAGATACCCTTTAATCACTTTATTGAGGTTCCTAGGGCTGAAAATAATATGGATTGTAAAGTTGAAGTAAATGTAAATGAAATTTTTACAGATTTAAAGCAAGACCTAAACGAAGAAAATAAGGTTTATGATGTGGAAGCAGTATTAAAGGCAAATGTTATGGTTCACAACAATGTAGAGAAGGAAGTACTCTTAGATGCCTATTCTCCTTCAAGAAAGTTAAACCTTCAAACCAGTAAATTGAAGTTTCTCAAAAGTATTGGGAGAAATTCTTCCAATGCTGTTATAAAGGAAACCATAGATACACCATCGGAATATCCAAGTATATTTAAAGTAGTTACAGTAAAGGCTAGACCAATGGTTACAGATTATAAGCTTATAGATAATAAAAATATTATAGAAGGCTTTATTGATACAAATGTCTTGTATATGGCTGATAATGAGGAAATGGAAGTATACTCATATAATCAGGAAATTCCATTTAGACATTATGTGGAGATGGAAGGTATGAATGAAGAGATGACGGCGGATGTAAAGCTAGACATCGATAATATTGACTATGTTGCTATTAACTCTAAGCAGGTTGAGGCTAAATTCAATCTTCATGCCTATAGTGAAGTAAGTAAGGAACATGAGATGGAAGTATTGGTTAATGTTGAAGATTTGGGTGAAGTTACTGAGGATGACAATAGGGCAAGCATAACTGTATATTTTGTTCAAGAGGGAGATGGCTTGTGGGATATAGCAAAAAGGTATAATACAACAGTAAAGGAAATTTTAGATACAAATGATATTGCTAACTTAGAGGAAGTTAATCCAGGAGACAAAATAATAATTCAGAAAAATTACGAATATAAATTTTAATTCTATTAATGGAGAAAATTTCATAATGGCTTTTTACAAACCTTCCTATGATGTAATTGTGTTAATCTATGATTAAATATTCTAAAATTTATAGAGTGTTAACCCTATATATTTAACTAATTTTATGATACAATTTAATCATATGAGGTTAATTTTAATATAATTTCCTATAAATTATGAAAAATCCGTAGTCTCCTACGGATTTTTTGTTTATAATATTAAGTATGTAAGTAAAAATGTATTTTGTATATTGTATTTTAAATATATATTGAAAAAATTTTACTATCAGACCCTTCATGGACTTCTTCCATTTAGAAAAGAGGTGCAATAAATGGATAAACTAAAGTTAAAGGCCTATGCAAAGATAAATTTGTCATTAGATGTACTAAATAAAAGAAATGATGGATATCATAATGTTAAAATGATAATGCAGCAAATAACCCTTTACGATGAAATTATTTTAAAAAAAATTAATGAAGATATTATAATAGCTACGGATTGCCTTTTTTTACCTACAGATATGTCCAATATTGCTTATAAAGCAGCTAGTCTTATTCTAGAAAAATATAATATAGATGGTGGTATATATATAGATATTAAGAAAAATATTCCCATTGCCGCTGGTTTAGCTGGGGGAAGCAGTGATGCCGCTGCGGTTATTAGGGGAATGAATATTTTATATGATTTAAACCTTTCCTTAGAAGAGATGATTGAAATAGGGGCATCAATTGGGGCCGATGTTCCCTTCTGCATTTTAGGTAATGCAGCCCTTGCTGAGGGCATAGGAGAAAGATTAACTAGGGTTAAAGGATTAAATAGTGGCTGGATAGTATTATCTAAACCTAATATATGTATATCAACTGCAGAAGCCTATGGAAATTTAAAGTTAGATGATATCAGCATTAGGCCAAAAACAGGGGCTTTATTAAAGGCCCTTGAAAGGGATAACCTATATGATATTTCTAACAATTTATGTAACGTCTTTGAATCAGGAATATTTAACAAGTATCTAGTAGTAAAGCTTATTAAAGAAAAAATGTTTGAATATGGTGCTGTTGGAAGCTTGATGAGTGGTAGTGGTCCAAGCGTATATGGAATCTTTAAAGACTATAACAAAGCAAAATCGGCCTATGAAAAGTTAAGATTACTATATAAACAGACCTATCTAGTCAGGACTTATAATGGGAGGCAATAAAATTATGGAATCTAAATTGAGTAAATTAGAAATAAGTAACTATAAACCCTTGAGGGAAATTGTATTTGAGCATCTAAGAAATTCTATTTTAAATGGAAAACTGGAACCTGGAGAAAGACTTATGGAGCTTCAGCTTGCTGAACAGCTTGGTGTAAGTCGTACTCCTGTAAGGGAAGCAATTAGAAAGCTAGAGCTTGAGGGTCTTGTGGAAATGATACCAAGAAAGGGAGCATATGTAGCTGACATGTCCATTAAAGACATTCTAGATGTTCTAGAAGTTAGAATGTTTTTAGAGGGTCTAGCCACATACCTTGCTGCTGAAAGGATGTCTGATGAAGAGATTGACGCATTAAAGGAAGTATTAAAAAAATTTGAAGACGGCATGATGACTATGGAAAAGGAAGATATGATTGAGCTGGATAATAAGTTTCACGATATGATAATTAAAGGGGCAAGAAATAACAAGCTTTTGCAGATTGTACAAGGACTACACGAGCAATTTCAAAGATTTAGAGTAATATATTTTAACGAATATGATGAACATGAGGATTTAGTTAAATATCATAGGGCAATAGTGAATGCAATCGCACATAGGGATTCAAAAGAGGCACAGCAATATGCTCAAACCCATGTTGAAATGATAGAGGAATCAATAATCAAATGGAGAAAGAAAAATAAGATAATAAAGGATTAGATAAAATCTACAAGATGGCAGGCTTTTGACAAATTTGAAGTTCTAAGGGTGATGGACTTAGGGTTCTCGGCCTAGGGAATCAGGAAGAAATTTGGATTTATCAAAGGCCTGATAAAGGCCCCATTGAGGAAATTTATTAGCTCGTACTTCCTTTGAGGGTTGAAAAAATTATAATATAAAATTGGTATAAGCTGAGGATATAGGTCCTTGGTTTTTTTTATGTATTATATTATATGGAAGAAGCCTTAAGTACAATCTGTAACCTTAGGGGAATTGAAATCAAAAGGAATTTTAATCTACCAAGGTGTCTATAGGTCCCTTTCTTTCTCAAAAATTTGAGGAGTTGCAACTTGAAACTTATAGATATTCTAACTTCTATGAATATAGATAATTAGTTTTGCAAAGGCTATATAGAAGAAATTTTCCTAAAGGAAGTGAGGAAATGGTAATAAGTTTAGAGAAAATAAAAAGCTTAGCTACTATGTATATGCTGTTGTTAACAGTAGGGTCATCCCTTTTTATTATTTTTATAGATTATAAAGCCCTCAAAAAGAAAAAACTAAATAAAGAAGCTAGGGTTTGTAAATTTATAGGTTATCTATATTTGGTTGGAGGGTTAACATTTTTTATAACTATGAGATATGTATATTAGGTTTTAGCCACTGACTGCTAACTGTTAAAATTACTAAAGTTAATATTTTTTGTGGACTTATTGTAAGATGTTAATACTAATTCATGATAGATATTAGTTATTGGCTAAAGGGAGGTATATGATGGGTGATTATCAAAAACTTTTTGAACCTAAGAAGAATAAGGGAAATAAAATTAATATAACTAAGAACTTGCAAGAAAACCTTAAAAAAGTAAAGGAAATTTTAAGTGATTGTGATGATATGGTATATAGAGAATTTAATGTTGGTGTAAACCAGAACCTTAAATTTGCTACGGTATATACAGAAGGACTTGCTGATAAGATAATAGTTAATGAATATGTATTAAAGAATCTTATGATGCTCTCCAGGATGACGGAACCAGAAGTGAGGAATGTTAGGGAAAAGGTCTATGATTTAATAAAGGATGGAGTTTTGTCTGTAACGGACTTAGAGGAAGTTGATGATTTAAATAAAGTGGTAGACAGTATATTGACCGGCGAAACAGTCTTATTCATCGATAAATGGGATAAGGCAATAATAATCGCTTCAAAGGGATGGCCCATGAGGGGGATATCAGAACCGGAGTCAGATGTAGTTATAAGAGGCTCCCGTGAGGGTTTTACAGAGACACTTAGGGTTAGTACTGTACTTATTAGAAGAAGAATTAGAGATCCGAAACTCAAAGTAAAGCAGATGAAGATTGGCAAAAGATCAAAGACCGATATAGCTGTACTCTTCATAGATGGATTAGTGAATCAAGATATATTAAAGACTGTAGTTTATAGATTAAGGAAAATTGAGATAGATGGTATCATGGAGAGCGGCTATGTGGAACAGCTCATAGAAGATAATTGGCGGTCGCCATTTCCACATATTCAAAGCACTGAAAGGCCTGAAAAAGTAGCTGCTGGCCTTTATGAAGGAAAAGTAGCTATTGTCATAGATAATACTCCCTTTGTTTTAATAGTACCAACTACCTTCAATACTTTACTTCAGGCATCTGAAGATTACAATGAAAGATTTATAGTGGCAAGTGCTTTAAGAATTCTTAGATATATAGCTGTAATGATATCAATTCTATTACCGGCCCTTTATATTGCCATGCTTTCATATCACCCTGGAATGATACCAACTGAACTGGCCCTCTATATAGCGGGAAATAGGGATGGTGTACCCTTCCCAGCAGCTATAGAGGCATTTATCATGGAGGGTATATTGGAATTGCTTAGGGAAGCGGGAATTAGACTGCCGGGACCAATAGGGTCTACTATAGGTATAGTAGGAGGTTTAGTACTAGGTCAAGCAGCAGTTGAAGCAGGTATAGTTAGTTCCCTTATGGTAATAGTAGTTGCCATAACGGCTATCGCTACATACTCTATTCCAGATTATAGCTTTGGAATTTCCTTTAGATTACTTAGATTTACCTTTATGGCGGCTGCTGCATTTTTGGGACTATATGGAGTTATGATTGTATTTTTAATTACCCTTACACATCTATCAAATTTAAAGAGCTTTGGAATCCCCTATTTAGCACCATTAAATTACAATATGTCAATAAAGGATCTTAAGGATACCTTTATAAGAGCTCCCTTGCATAGAATGAAACGCAGACCTGAATTTATAGCAAAGAATGATAAAAATAGAATGGCTGATAGCTTTAGTAGAGACTATTTAAAGAAGGGTGAAGATAATAGTGGATAGAAATAATGATATGATTGTGAGTAATCAGTTATTTTCTATATTGGTTATTACTGTTATTGGGATAGGGGTTTTATCCCTTCCAAGGATTTTAGCTACGGAGGCGGGACCAGATAGTTTAATATTGTTATTATTGAGTAGTATAATATTTTTAATTATAGCTCTAGTAACACAAAGATTAATAATGAAATTTCCTAAGCAAAACATAATAGAAATTACTAATTCTGTACTTTTTAAGCCCATAGGCATATTGGTAGGACTTGTATATTTTATCTATATATTCATACTTATTACATTGGAAGTAAGAGCCTTTGGAGAAATAACAAAAAACTTCCTATTGTTAAATACACCAATAGAGGTTATAATCATTATTTTCTTGATTACAACTATATACTTAGTAAGAAGTGGTATAGAATCTATTGCAAGAATGGCTGTAATAATTTTGCCCCTTTCAATAATTCCCGCCATCTTTATTAGTCTCGTTGCAATACCTGATTTGGACTTTACATGTTTTTTACCTATACTAAGAACTCCATTTGCAGACTTAATTAGGGCTTTACCTAAGTTGTTTTTTAGCTTTATTGGTTTTGAATTAATTTTAATTTGGACTTTCTTTGTAAAGGATACTGAAAATATAAAGAAAACTGTTATTTCTGCAGTAGGCTTTATTTCCTTAGTATATTTTATTTTTACTGGAATAACCATTGCTAGATTTGGTATTGCTGAAAATAAAGATCTTATCTGGCCCGTTATAACTCTTTTTAGAGATGTTGATATACCGGGGACACTAGTTGAAAATGTAGAGGTTGTAATAATGGCCACATGGCTTTTATCTATATTTATGACCATCGCTATTAGCTATTTTGGGGCAGTATTTCTACTGAGTAGGATATTAAAATCTAAGGAACATAATTATATTCCTGTAATATTGCTGCCTATAATATATGTATTGTCCCTAGTTCCTGATAATATAGCTGAGGTATATGACTATTTAGATAAGTTTTCAATCTACGTTGGTACAGTTTTTGTTATAGCAATACCTGTAATGCTTTTATTTATCAGTTTTTTTACAAAGAAAACTAAAGGGGGTATAAGGAAAAATGGATAGAAAAAGAATATGTATTTTCATATTGATAATTGCTTTTATTCCCTTGATAAGCAGTGGATGCTGGGATAAGGTGGAAATAGATGAAAGGGCTTTTATTACTGCTATAGGTTATGACAAATATGAGGAAGATGATAGGTCAAATGAAGAAAGATTAGAAAAGGAGACACAGGAAAATCCTATAAATAGATATATTAGAACCGCTACTTATCCAAATGTCGCCCTCATAGCTGGTAAGCAAGAAGGAGAGCCATTTTTTATATATAGTACTACCTCTATAAGCTGGGCTGAAGGAAGGCGGCAGGTTGCTCTGAGGGATAATAAAAATTATGACACCAACCATCTTAAGGCCATGATATTTAGTGAAGAGTTAGCAAAGGATGAGACCCTTTTTAGGGAGATATTCGATACATTCCAAAGAAGTGCCTTTTTAAATAGAAAACTGCATTTTTTCGTAACACCAAATAAGGCCCAAGATATATTGATGACAGATACAGGTAAAAACATGGATGTCGGGTTATATATTGAAGAATTGATGGAGAAGGAAATTAGACCAACCAGAGCAGCAAGAGGTGATATGGGGAATATAATTATTGATCTTAATGAAAGTAACGGAGCTCTGGCACCTCGAATAGTAAAATCTAAGGATCGTTTAAAAATAAGTGGTGCGGGAATCTTAAAGGATAATACAATAGTAGGTGTTTTAGGAGAGCTTGAAACTAGGAATGCTTTAATTTTAAAGGGAGAAAACAAAGTAGTTGATTATACAATCAAAGTAGACGGTAAATTCCTTGTAGTAAATCAAACTGATTTACAAACTGAAATGAAGGCATATGAAGATAAAGAAGGAAAGATACACGTAAACTTTACAATTAATGCGGAAGGGGATATTATTCAGCATTACTTTGAAACTCCAGAAAAAGCCTTTGATGCAAAATATATAGACAGGGTGAATAAAAAAATGAATGAAGTGATATCTAAGGAATTAGAAGATTTATTTGAAAAGATTCAAAAAGATTTTGAGGTAGATATTTTTAAAGTGGGAGAACATTTAAGGAAATTCCAGCCTGATACTTGGGAAAAAATCAAGGAGGACTGGGATGAAATTTATCCTAAGGCAAAGGTTAAGGTGGATTTCCAAATGAATGTTAGAAGAGTTGGAATTGAAAGATAAAATATTTAAAGCAAAAATTACCACATCAAAAAAATAACATTTTCGTTTAAAAATTCCCCTTTTTGTTAATACTTTTAATGAATCCAGATAATCAGTAGAATATTTTAAATTAAATTTAAAACATAGCAAACGGGGGGAATTATTATGAAGAATAAAAAAATTTATATTCCAATAATAATAGTTTTTGGAATTATAGTATCTTTAATATCAATTTATGTTTCCGATTTCTATAGGAATCGAGAAAGCTTTAAAGAAAACTTAATAAGATTTCATGTCATTGCAAACAGCGATGCTCCCTTTGACCAGGCCCTCAAACTCAAAGTGAGAGATAAAATTTTAAAGGAGATGGATAGTAAATTTAAGGCCGAGGACATAGGTGGGGCAAGGGAAATTATACTAGAAAATAGGGATTACATAAAAGAAATAGCTATGGAGGAAGTAAAGGAAAATGGATTTAATTATCCAGTGAATATAATCCTTGAAGAACATAGCTTCCCAACAAAGAATTATGGTAGTATAACCTTACCTGCGGGGAACTATGAAGCCCTAAGGATAGTTCTAGGAAATGGGAGAGGAAAAAACTGGTGGTGTGTATTATTCCCACCACTATGCTTCATAGATATAAAACAGGGTTTAACTAATGAAAATACTAAGGACAAATTGCAGGAGGTATTATCAGAGGAAGAATATGACATGATAAATAATTCGGTACAAAGGAACGGAGAACTGCCTATAAAGCTTAAATTCAAGGTGGTTGAACTTTTCGAAGAATCAAAATGGAAACTAAGTAAAATAATAGGCATATAAAAAAGACGATTAAATCGTCTTTTTTTAATGTATTTTGATGTATTAAGTAAAAAACAGTTTTATAAAGCGTAGTCCAGTTTATTACTGAGAAAATGAAAGCTTTTTATAATATATGACTTTAAAAATACCTATAGAAGCAGCTTTAAAACCTAGTATTTAGAGTTTAAAGCTTACAACTGTTAAAATCAACCTTAGTTGATTTTAACGCTATATGAATAAACCTGTAGATTAATACAAAAAATAGTTTTGAACCTAAAACATGGGAGGAGGTAAAATTTTGAAAAGAATCACTGCTGTAGTTTGCGGAATTTTTATAGTGATATTTGGCATTTCCATCTTTGCAATGGACATCTACTTTGATAGGGCACTGGCCCAGGAAACCCTTTATTGGGGTTCTAGGGGTCAAGATGTTAGGAATCTTCAGCAAACATTAAGAAGATGGGCATATTATGATGGGCCAATAGATGGAGTCTATGGAGGAGGAACCTTTACAGCCGTTAAAGAGTTTCAGAGAAAAAATGGTTTAGTAGTAGATGGAGTAGTAGGACCACAGACCTTAAGAGCATTAGGATTTAGAGTTGGTGGAGATCAACAGGCAGCCCCGAGGGCTCAATATGCCTCTGGAGGTGGGGGCGTATCTAGAAATGAAGATTTGAATTTGTTAGCAAAAGCAATTACAGGAGAGGCTAGAGGTGAACCATATAAGGGCCAGGTGGCAGTAGGGGCAGTAGTACTTAATAGAGTAAAGAGTCCTACATTTCCCAATACCATAGCAGGGGTAATATATCAACCGGGAGCCTTTACGGCAGTTACCGATGGACAAATAAATTTGGCCCCAGTAGAAAGCAGTAAAAGGGCGGCTAGAGATGCTATGAATGGTTGGGACCCTACATATGGTGCTCTCTATTATTGGAATCCAGCAACTGCAACAAGTAAATGGATATGGAGTCGTAAAGTAAGGGTGAAAATAGGGAAACACTGGTTTGGAGACTAATGGAAGGGAGGTAAAGAGATGAAAAAAAGCCATATAGTAATTCTCATATTAGTTATAGCTCTTATAGGAACGGGAGTTTGGGGTAGAATGCAGCTTAGAGATAAGAATCAATACTATACCTTTCTAGATAATCAATTTCAAAGAATGTTCTATGACCTAGTTGGGAGTGTTGAGACGATTTCTACGGATATATCAAAACTCTTAGTTTCATCCCAGGAAAAGGAAAACATGATCCTTTACTCAAACATCTTAATGAACGCATACAATGCTCAAAACAATCTATGTCAATTACCTATCAAGCATGTGGAAGTAAGCAGAATAGAGAAGTTTTTAAATCAGGTAGGGGATTATACCTTTGCTCTATCCACAAAAAATTTAAAGGGAGATGAGCTCTCTGAAAAGGATATTACCAATCTGGAGAAGCTTCAAAGCTATGCAGTAGATTTAGGTAAAGATTTACATGAACTTCACGATAAAGCCCTAAAGGATGATGTATGGAAGGGAGAGCTTAGGAGAGAGGGGACAAGGAGGTTAAATAGACAAGGAAGAGAACAGAGCAAGATACAGGTTGGGTTAGTTAAATTTCAAGAACGAATGGTGGAATATCCAGAGCTAATATATGACGGACCCTTTTCAGAACATGCTATTCAAGGTATGAAGCCAAGGCTAGAGGGTAAAAAAGTAAGTGAAGAAGAAGCAAGGAAGAGGGCAATTGAATTTGTTGGTGGTGGAACAGTAGAAGAAACAAGTAGAAGTGAAGAAAATGACACGAAGATTAACACCTATAGCTTTACATTAAAGCCTGAAAATAAGGGCGGAGATAAGCAAAATCCAATTTACATTGATATTAGTAAAGTTGGAGGAAGGCCTGTATTGATGCTAAATAACAGAGAAGTAAAGGAAAGCAATATATCCCGTCCCCAAGCAGTAAAGCTGGCCTCTAAATTTTTAGAAGAGAAGGGCTTTAAAAATATGAAACCAACCTTTAGTTTAGCTACTAATAACGTATTGGTATTAAATTATGTATATGTGGAGGATGATGTTGTAATCTATCCAGATCTGATAAAATTAAAGGTAGCCCTAGATAATGGTGCCATAGTAGGCTTTGATAGTACAAAATTTCTTATATCAAATTACAACAGGAATATTCCAGAGCCTAAACTAACTCCAGAAGAGGCTAAGGAAAAAGTAAGCATAAGGGTTGAAAACTCAGAAAAACCAAGACTTTGCTACATACCTACTCCATATCTCAAGGAGATTTTTTGCTACGAATTTGAAACAAAGTATAAGGGAGATACCTTTTTTATATACATAAATGCTGAAACGGGGGCAGAAGAAAAGATACTCAAGCTTATAAAACGTGAAAATGGTACATTGATGATTTAAAAATTTCGAGGTTTAGGCCTCGAAATTTTTTAGATAAGGGTAATTCTGTGCAAGGCTATGCTGTGAAAGGTCAAAGGACAGGAAGCCATCTAAGCCTATGGTTTAGCTCTCGGAGTTATGGGGCTAATTCCTATATTTTTCCATCGTTTAGTATCGAGTAGAAAAAAACATTTGAATAATAAAATTAATAATTATAGAATAAGAATATATATAGTTGAAGATTATTAGAGTAAAGCTTTAAGGTCTTTAATATGTGTATAGATAACCAACTTGATAGATTAATAAATTTGAAAGGAAAAAATGTAGAAAATGCAACTGAATTCTTTCAAGTTCATCCTAAATGTTAGTTATCTATAAATGTGTTATTCATGATTTAAGTTACGATATAAACCCCTGAGAATCCCTTTAGCTTATGCTAAAGACTGTAGACTGTTAAATATGAGTTGTGAATTTATAGTGGAGGTAGAAATAATATGACTAGAAAAATAAATATAGGGGTTGTTTTTGGAGGGAAATCTGCTGAACATGAAATATCTCTCATGTCTGCCACATCTATAATCAAAGCCATAGATGAAAAGAAATATAATGTAGTTCCTATTGGTATAACTAAAGAAGGCAGTTGGATGATATATAATGGACCTATAGAGAAGATAGAGAGTGGTGAATGGGAGCATATATCAAATAAACTACTAAAGGATAGGCCCAAGGAAAATGCCTTTTCCATTATTCCTGTTGGGAAAAAAGAATATGATATTTCTGATGTAATTCCTCCAGGGCTAGAAAATAAGATAGATGTTGTATTTCCAGTCCTTCATGGTCCCTATGGAGAGGATGGAACTATACAGGGGCTTTTAGAAATGGCTGATATACCCTATGTAGGTGCAGGAGTCTTAGCATCTGCTCTATGCATGGATAAGATATATGCGAAAAAAATATTTGAATTAGTTGGATTAAATGTTGTAGAATATTTTGTGGTATTAAGGAATAGGTTAAAGGCTTATATCCATGAGTACATTTCCATAATAGAAAAAAAATTTGAATATCCTGTATTTATTAAGCCTTCAAATCTTGGTTCCAGTTTGGGAATTACAAAGGCTTGCTCTAGGGATGAACTAATTAAGGGTTTAAATGGAGCAGCAAAATATGATAGAAAGATATTAGTTGAAAGAAGTATATCCTGTAGAGAGATAGAATGTGGAGTACTAGGTAACGATGAGCCCTTAGCCTCTGTTGTGGGAGAAATTATACCATCCCATGAGTTTTACAATTACGAAGCCAAATATTTTGACGAGGGTAAATCAAAACTCATAATTCCAGCAGATATCCCTAAAAATAAATCTGATGAAATAAGACAGATGGCTGTAACTGCATATAGAGCTCTAGATTGCAGTGGATTATCAAGGATAGATTTTTTCTTGGAAAGAGGAACAAATAGGGTATATATTAACGAAGTAAATACAATGCCAGGATTTACAAAATACAGCATGTATCCCCTACTGTGGCAAAAAACAGGATTGCCCTATGATAAACTTATAAATAAGCTAATAGAACTTGCCCTAGAAAGATATGATGATAAATAGACTGCTAGTCATTAAAGGCTAGAGGCTATAACTGGAGGTTTCAATATATGAAAGATGTAATACTAAAGATAAAGGGGACACAGTTGCCCTCAGGTGCACAGGAGGATGTTATTGAACTTATAACGGAAGGTAAGGTATATAATAAGAATAATGCAAAGTATCTAGTTTATGAAGAATCTGAACTTTCGGGAATGGAAGGTTGTACTACTACTTTAAAGATTACCGATGATAAAATTGAAATGAAAAGATTTGGCAATGCCACATCTCAGTTGGTATTTGAAAAGGGAAAAAGGCATGTTACAAATTACAGCACACCCTATGGCAACTTTAGAATGGAGATATTGACTAAAAAATTAGAGTTTGATATTAATCAGGAAGAAAAGGGTACTATATCCTTAGAATATAGAATGAGCCTTCAAGGCCTTTCCGAGGGAACTAATAAGTTAGATATAGAAATAATGTAGTAACCAATATGGAGTGATAAAAATTAAACGTAAGCTAAAAAAGATTTTAATGGAAGCTAGCCATGAAGTGACAAATGCAGCTTTAAATATTGAAGAAGTGGATATCCAAATTCCAAGGAAAAAGGACTTCGGGGACTTTTCTTCAAATATTGCCATGAAATTGGCTGGTAAGGTAAATATGAATCCCCTTGAATTAGCAAATAAGATAAATAATAGGCTCATAGACAGATATGATTTTATAGAGGATATAAGGGTTATGGGCTCAGGTTTCATTAATTTTTATATAAAAAAAGAAAGTTTGATAAAAGAACATTTGAAAATGATAGAGGATAGAGATTTTAAGGAATTAGAAATTGATAAGAAAAATATAAAGATATCTATAATTTTAGAAAGGTCAAGGAATATCCTCACTTTACAAGGTTTTAGAGTCTTTATGAATATGTACTATTTGGGAAATATATATAGCTTTGCAGGATATAAAGTTAGAAGGATAGTGCTGATAAAGGATTATGATGATGACTTAAGTATTAAGTATCTCATGTCCAACTTTAAAGATGTTGAAGTGACCTTAGATGAAGAAGAATTGAGGGATAGTATTACTTTTTGTTCTTCCTTAGCCCAAGGACTGTTCACAAATATTGATGGGAGAAGATTTATAGTAGAAGGTGTAAGGATATATAGAAACGGGATTGAGGTATATAATCCTACCTTAATAGATGTAATAAATGGCCTAGGAATTGATAGGATTAAATATACCCTTGCAAATGAGGTATTAACCAATGAAGCCGTCATAGAACTGACTAGGGATAACCTGAGATATATCCAATACCCCTATAGTAGAATAGGTTCCATAATAAAACTATTGAAAAAGGAAGGTATTGATGTAGAAAATATAGGGGAGTTTAATGAGAAGTTAATAAATGTCTTAGAAAATGAACTCCTAAAAAAAATGGCAGACTTTAAAACTGTAATAATGGACTCTATAAATCAAAATCAACCCTATAGGCTTATAAAATATGTTAATGAACTAAGTGAGATTTTCTACAGGATAAATTCTTCCACCTTATTTAGGCAATTGAGCCATGAAAGACTCAGGACACTATTAAAGCTTTTGAGCAATCTTAAAATACTTATAGAGGAAATATTAACTATACTTGAGGTTCCTGTTTACGAAAGAATGTAGCAACCATAAAGTTATTTGAAGCGACTTTGGTCGCCTTTCTTTTGACCCCTATGACGAATTTTTGGCATTGATGGCTGAAAAACTGGCATGAAAGGAGGAGGAAAATATGGAAAACCTATTAAACCAAAAAAATATTGATATAATCCTAGACTATGTTAGTGATGGTATTCAAATCATAAACAAGGATGGAAAGCTAGTCTATTGTAATAGGGCTTCGGCTATTGTGGATGATATAAATAGGGGAGACGTAATCGGAAAACATTTATTTCATGTCTATCCATCCTTAGAGGAGCAGACAAGCTTCACCTTTAGGGTTCTTAGAACGGGAATACCTATATACAATGTTGAGCAGACCTACACTAACTATAGAAATAAAAAAATAACAACCATAAATTCCACCTTTCCTATAAAGGATAGTGGTGAAATTGTTGGTGCAATTGAGATATCTAGGAATATCACTGACGTTAAGGCTTTGTCAGAAAAACTTATAGACCTACAGAATCAAATACATGGGGGGAAAAATAGGGAAGGTATAAAAAGCGATGAAGTAAAATATACCTTTGAAGACATAATTGGAAATAGTAGAGAAATACTTAAGATTAAATCCATAGGAGTAAAGGTAGCGATGTCCTCTTCTCCCATACTGATTTACGGTAACACCGGTACTGGTAAAGAACTTTTGGTACAGGCAATACACAATGGGGGAAGAAGAAGGAATAAATCATTTGTTGCACAAAATTGTGCAGCCTTGCCGGCAAATTTACTTGAAGGAATACTATTTGGTACGGTTAAAGGAGGTTTTACAGATGCATATGATAGACCCGGTTTATTCGAATTGGCCCATGGGGGAACCTTATTTTTAGATGAGATAAATTCAATGTCCCTTGAACTTCAAGCAAAACTGTTAAGAGTTCTGCAGGATGGCAGAATCAGGAGAATCGGAGATATAAATACAACTAAGGTAGACGTGAGAATCATCGCTGCAACAAATGTAGACCCTGAGATAGCCATCAAGAAGGGGAGCTTAAGGAAGGATTTATACTATAGAATCAGTACAATTACTATAGATATACCGGACTTAAAGGATAGGAAGGAGGATATTCCCCTATTAACAGAGCACTTTATAAAAAAATATAATAAAAGAATATATAGGAATGTCAAGGGAATATCTGGAGAAGTAGCATCTATTTTTCAAAGCTATGATTGGCCGGGGAATATAAGGGAACTTGAACACGTTATTGAAAGGGCTCTTAATATCATAGATGGAGATATGATAACCTTAGAATATCTTCCTAAGTCCCTAATCAGGTTCCATAGGAACATGGGAACAGAAGCCTTAAAAGAAAATCTTCCTCTAAAGGATGCCCTAGAAAACTTTGAAAGGAGGATGGTAAGGGAGGCCCTATTAAAGAACCATAATAATATCAGCCAGGCAGCCTCCTTACTTAAAATCCCTAGACAAACGTTGCAGTATAAGATGAAAAAATTAAAAATAGATGTTAACATCTAGGGGGTGCCCAAAATTCGGCATGGGTGTTTAGAAACTTAAAGTAGATTAATAATTTTAATACTTTTGCAAATATTAATAAAGGCTGGGAAGTTACTATCTAAAGGGTACATTAATATGTCTAATCTTAAGCTTAAACCTAATATAAAAATATATGGCATAATACTTGCATTTAACAAATAACAGAATTAAATTACATGGTATTACCATAATAAAATAATATATGGGGGTATGCAAAGATGAAAAAGGGCTGTAAATTTGGTACGCACAGAGTAATTGAACCGAAGGGGACATTACCTCAGCCAGCGTGGAAAATTGATAACAATATGGATATCTACGACAATGAAATACTGATTAATGTTCAAACACTTAATATTGATTCTGCCAGTTTTACTCAAATCAAGGACCAGGCTGAAAACGATGTAGAAAGAATCAAGGAAATAATGGTTGACATAGTATCTAAACGAGGTAAACATCACAATCCTGTAACTGGTTCTGGTGGTATGCTTATAGGTACTATAGAAAAGATTGGTTCCCACCTAGAAGGGAAAACTGATTTAAGGGTGGGAGATAAGATTGCCACATTAGTATCCCTATCACTTACCCCCCTTAGGATTGACAGTATAAAGGAAGTAAGAAAGAATATTGACCAAGTAGACATAGAAGGAAAGGCCATTCTCTTTGAAAGTGGCATATATGCCATAATACCCAATGATATGCCTGAAAACCTGGCACTATCGGTACTGGATGTTGCTGGGGCACCGGCCCAAACTGCAAAGCTTGTTCAACCTGGAGACACAGTCCTTGTGATAGGTGGAGCTGGAAAATCTGGTATGTTGTGTCTTTATGAAGCAAAGAAAAGGGCTGGGGTAACCGGTAAAGTTATTTGTCTAGGTCATAGTGAAAGAAGTATAGAAAAAGTTAAAAGAATAAATCTAGCCGATGAATATATAGTGGCAGATGCTACTAAGCCAGTAGAAGTCATGGAAAAAGTAAAGGAAGCTACTGGAGGAGAAATGGCAGATGTAACTATTAACTGCGTTAATGTTCCTGACACTGAGATGTCTAGTATACTATCAACTAAGGATGATGGTATGATTTATTTTTTCAGTATGGCTACAAGCTTTACAAAGGCTGCCCTTGGAGCAGAGGGAGTGGGAATGGATACAAAAATGATAATAGGAAACGGTTATACAAAGGGGCATGCTAAGATATCCATAGAGATAATGAGGGAAAGTAAGGAACTGAGAGATTTATATGAGGAATTATATGCATAAAAAATGCACATAGTGGGAATCTTGGAGGTTTTAATATTTCTCCCTTTCCATCTTCCCCTAATAATAAATAGGAGTGTGGAAATTTATGAGACATTATTCTGAAGTAGAACTATGGAAAGATGTTACGGATAAACAATGGAATGACTGGCATTGGCAGATTAGAAATAGAATTGATACAGTAGAGGACCTAAAAAAGGTTATCAACCTTACATCGGAGGAAGAAGAAGGAGTAAATAGGGCACTAAAGAAATTAAGAATGGGAATAACCCCCTATTATGCACTTTTAATGGATAAGGATGACCCATCATGTCCCGTTAGACAGCAGGCTGTTCCTAGCATGTATGAAACATATATAAGTGACGCTGACTTAGAGGACCCATTACATGAGGATACGGATTCGCCAGTACCAGGCCTCACACATAGATATCCCGATAGAGTACTCCTTCTAATAACAGACATGTGTTCCATGTATTGCCGTCATTGTACTAGAAGAAGATTTGCAGGGCAAAAAGATGATGAGAGTCCATTAGATAACATAGATAGAGCTATAGAATATATTAGAAATACTCCCATAGTTAGAGATGTATTGTTATCGGGAGGAGATTGTTTCCTAGTATCCGATGAAAGATTAGAATATATCATAAGTAAACTTAGGGAAATTCCCCATGTTGAAGTTATAAGGCTTGGATCAAGGACTCCTGTAGTTCTTCCCCAAAGAATTACACCGGAGCTTGTAGACATACTTAAGAAGTATCATCCAGTTTGGGTAAATACTCATTTTAATCATTCAAAGGAAATAACCCCTGAAGCAGAAAGGGCTTGTAAATTATTGGCTGATGCCGGTATACCCCTAGGGAATCAATCGGTTCTTTTAAGAGGAATAAATGATTGTGTACATATAATGAAAAGGTTAATGCATGACTTAGTTAAAAATAGAATAAGACCCTATTATATTTATCAATGCGATCTATCTGCTGGAATCGAGCATTTTAGAACTCCTGTTTCTAAAGGAATAGAAATCATAGAGGGCTTAAGGGGTCATACATCGGGTTATGCTGTTCCTACATTCGTTGTAGATGCACCTGGTGGCGGAGGAAAGATACCAGTAATGCCCAACTACCTAATTTCTCAATCCCCTAAAAAGGTTATCCTTAGAAATTATGAAGGAGTTATAACTACTTATACGGAGCCAAGGGCCTATAAAGAAGAGTGTTCATGCCCTGTATGCAGAGGAGAAAGGAAAGAAAGGATGACAGGTGTAGCCGGCTTACTTCAAGGTAACCAACTTGCCTTAGAGCCATCGGATTTAGAAAGAAGAAAAAGAGGGAATAGCCACTAGCTACGAGCTAAAAAGGAGGCTTTTATTATGCAGTTGATTAACTTGATAAAAAATAAGTATAAAATAGTATCCGTAGTAGGAATGGCAAAAAATTCAGGTAAAACAGTTACAGTAAATGAGTTAATAGGAGAAGCTGCAAAGGATAATTTAAGTCTTGGAATTACATCAATAGGAAGAGACGGGGAAAAACAGGATATAGTTACCTTTACTGAAAAGCCCTTAATTTATATAAATGAAGGAAGTTTAATTGCAACTGTGGAAAAAATTTTTGAAGTTTGTGAGGCGAACCTTGAAATACTTGAAATAACCGATTATACTACTTCCCTTGGACGGGTTTTGATAGCTAGGGCCCTTTCCCCTGGATACGTTCAAATAGCAGGGCCCTGTACTAACAAGGAGATAAAAAGAGTATTGGAAAAGATGTTAAACTATGGTGCTGACATAGCCATAGTGGATGGAGCACTAGACAGGCTATCTTCTGCATCTCCATCAATTACTGAAGCTACCATACTAGCTACTGGAGCAGTCCTTAGCAGGGATATGAACAAAGTCATAGAAAGGACTGCCCATCAGACAAATTTGTTTACCATAGAAGGGGTAGGGGACAGTAGAGTAAAGGACATAGCACAGAAGGCCCTAAAAGACAAGGAAATATCTATAATTGACAATGGATACTCCATCAGAAAGCTAGATATAAAAACCGCCCTAGGCTGCGGAAGAGAAATTGCTCGGTCTTTAACACAAGACTCGAGATATGTCATTATAAGTGGCTCTTTAGTAACAAGGACATTAAGGGACATTATCTCATCTACAAAGCTCTTTAAGGATATTACCTTTGTCCTTAAGGATGCCACAAGGGTCTTTATTGGTTATAAGGATTGGCAGTATTTTCAAAAAACTGGCATTAAACTCAATGTCTTAGAAAAAATTAACCTGCTGGCAGTAACCATTAACCCCTACTCTCCCTTGGGTTATTACTTCTCTCCCAGGGAATTTTTAAATAAGATGAAAGAAATTTTAAACCCCCTACCTGTGATAGACCTAATGATTAGTGAGGAGATATAAAGGCGTTATCAGGGGCTTATATTGGGTGGAGGTGTGTAAATGTTTATATCTAGTGAAACGGCAAAAAATCTTGATTTAGACTTTATCTTTGATAAAATTACTGTCTATACGCCCTATGGGGAAGCCCATAAGAAGGCTATGAAGCCCTATATGTCCCAAGATAAAAGGGAACTTATGGAGGAGTTTGACAGAATAGAAAAGATAAGGGGATTAATCGAAAGACAGAGATATGATTTTGTAGAAATGAGAAACTATTTCAAAAACATCAAAGACCTTAGATTGACCTTTGAAAGGGTAGACCAAGGTGAGATATTAAGTACTACTGAACTTTTTGAAATAAAGATATTTCTTAGTATTTTAAAAAAATTAGATATTACCTTAAGGAAGTTAAAGTGGGATATACCTGAGGATGTAAGGCCCATTGCTATACCATGTTTAGAAAAACTATTTGACCCCGGTGAAAGTGGAACCAATACCTTTTATATATATGATGAATATTCTAAGGAACTTATGGCAATAAGAAGAGAAATTAGGGATGTAGATAAAGAAATCAACAGAGAAAGAAAAAAACTAAAGGATAGAGTAGAGGAAGATTTAAATATAAAGCTAAGGCCCAATGGAGAGATTACAGTAAATAAGGATAGCGATAAAGTTATAAATATACTTAAAGCATATAAATTTTTAACATACAGCCTTGAAACATATATGAACATAACCTTTAAAACAATAAATACCTTGGATATCGATAATCTTAGCCAAAGGCTTGAGGAATTAAAGGCATTGGAAGAAGGGGAAGAATTTAAAGTTCGAAGGGATTTAAGTGAAGAGATTAAAAAATATATTAATATTATAGAGAAAAACATAAATGCTATTGGGAAGCTTGATTTACTTGTAGCTAAGGGCTATCATGCCATTGGCTTTAAGGGAGTAAAGCCCGAGATAACAGATACAAATAGTATATCTATAATAAATGGTCGGAATATTAAAGTGGAGAACAGCCTAAGAAAAGATGGTAGAGAATTTACACCTATTACGGTGGAGATGGATAGGGGTGTTACCTGCATAACCGGGGCAAATATGGGCGGAAAAACCGTTTCATTAAAAACTGTGGGTCTTCTATTGGCGATGGCCCAATATGGTATGTTTGTACCGGCGGAGAAAATGAAATTTTCTATTAAGGAATTTATATTCTTTTCTGTAGGAGACATACAGTCTACCGATATGGGACTTAGTACCTTTGGGGGAGAAATATTAAAAATAAAGGAAGCTATTAAGGATTCCAATAGAAAAGGACTTATACTTATTGATGAATTGGCCAGGGGAACTAATCCAAAAGAGGGATACGCCTTATCAAAGGCCATAATTAATTATCTTAAAGATAAGGAGACAATAACAATAATCACTACCCACTTTGACGGCCTTGCAGATGATGGTGAGGTAAGACATCTTCAAGTAAGGGGTTTGTCTATAGAGGATTTTCACCAAATATCAAAGACAATAAGGGAAGAAAAGCAAGGAATAGATATGCTTCATTATTATATGGACTATAGGCTTAGGGAAATCAAAGACATAAAGGAAGTACCAAAGGATGCTATTAATATTTCAAGACTCATGGGACTTGAGGAGTCAATACTTGAGGATGCAGAGAGTATTTTAGAAAGGAATTAGACCTTTTTTTACTATATATTGCAGAAAGAGTCCAGAGCCTAAACTAAAAAACATATGGGGGTATGATATAATGGAAAGTAAGCTGAATCTAGATAAGGGGCTAATTGAAAAAGCTCGAAATTCGGCTCGAAGTATTGCTGAGGATATGCAAACTTTTATAGACAAGCATACTACTGTAACCGTTGAAAGGACAGTAGCAAGACTTCTAGGAGTAGATGGTGTAGATGATATTGAAAAGCCCCTTCCCAACGTTTTAGTAGACCATATTAAAGAGGGTGGAGGACTCTCAATGGGTGTTGCCTATTGGATAGGTAATGCCGTAGCAAATACGGGAAAAACTCCACAGGAAATTGCTGAAGAAGTTAGCATAGGTGAACTCGATATAATTAAGCTTCCTATAGTTAATGGAGAAAAGATTAGAGAAGAGATTAATAAACTAGCTGTAGAAATGGTAAAAAGAATTAAGAAAAATAGAGGAACAAGGGAAGATTTCATAAATAATATTGGAGAAGGTACAAAGCCATACCTCTATGTTATAGTTGCAACGGGTAATATATATGAAGATGTTCTTCAAGCCCAGGCTGCTGCTAGACAGGGAGCCGATATAATAGCAGTGATAAGAACAACGGCCCAAAGCCTTTTGGACTATGTTCCCTATGGGGCAACTACAGAGGGCTTTGGAGGAACCTACGCAACTCAAGAAAACTTTAGAATAATGAGAAGGGCATTAGATGAGGCTGGTGAGGAAGTAGGAAGATATATTAGGCTATGTAACTACTGCTCAGGGCTTTGTATGCCGGAGATAGCTGCTATGGGTGCCATGGAAAGACTAGATGTAATGCTTAATGATGCCCTCTATGGGATACTGTTTAGAGATATAAACATGCAAAGAACCCTTATAGACCAATTTTTCTCAAGGGTTATAAATGGCTTTGCTGGAATCATTATAAACACAGGAGAAGATAATTATCTTACTACTGCCGATGCAGTAGAGGAAGCCCATACAGTTTTGGCATCTCAATTTATTAATGAACAATTTGCCTTAAAGGCTGGTATTCCAGAAGAACAGATGGGACTTGGCCATGCCTTTGAGATAAACCCAAATATAGAGAATGGCTTTTTATGGGAGCTTGCTCAGGCACAAATGGCTAGGGAGATATTTTCTAGGGCGCCTCTAAAATATATGCCCCCTACTAAGTTTAAAACTGGAAACATATTTAAAGGCCACATTCAAGACGCCCTGTTCAATATGGTTGCCATTATGACAGGACAAAGTTTACAGCTTTTGGGAATGTTAACGGAGGCTATTCATACACCCTTCCTCCATGATAGAGCATTATCAATAGAAAATGCAAAGTATATATTTGGTAACATGAGAAATCTTGGGGATGAAATTGAATATAAAAAAGGTGGTATTATCCAAAACAGAGCTGCCGAGGTTCTCGGAAAGTCAGCTCTTATGCTAGAAGAGATTGAAAAAGAAGGATTATTTAACATAATAGAACATGGTAAGCTTGCAGGAGTTAAGAGAAGCTTTAATGGTGGTAAAGGCTTAGATGGAGTTATAGTTAAGGATGACAAGTATTTTAATCCATTTATTGAGCTTATGTTAGGGGGTGAAAAGTAATGTCAAATCAAAAAGTGGACTTAACTAGGGTAAAGCCCTATGGGGATACCTTAAACGATGGAATGGTTCAGCTTTCCTTTACACTGCCCATACCTTCTGGAGAGGAGGCTCAAGAAGCCGCTAGACGTCTTGCTTTGAAAATGGGCATAGAGGAGCCAAGTGTCGTCTACTCTGAAGACCTTGGAGTAGGATATACTATGTTTGTGGTCTATGGCAAATGTCAGCATACGGTAGATTATTTGAATATAGAGGTTCCAAAGGTTGATGTTGAAGTAATGGATAAGTATGGAGTTGAAGGATTTATAAAGGAAAATGTAAAGCGAGATATAGTTATAGTGGGAGCATGTACTGGAACCGATGCCCATACGGTAGGCATCGATGCTATAATGAATATGAAGGGCTACGATGGCCATTATGGTCTTGAAAGATATAAGGGTATAGAAACCCATAACCTTGGAAGTCAAGTTCCAAACGAGGACTTAGTTGAAAGGGCAATAGAGCTTGAGGCCGATGCAATTATAGTATCCCAGGTAGTTACTCAAAAAGATATCCATATTCCCAACTTGACTCAGCTAGTAGAGATTTTAGAAGCAGAGGGAATCAGGGATAGGGTGGTATTAGTATGTGGAGGCCCTAGAATAGGCCATGAGCTTGCAAAGGAGCTTGGATATGATGCAGGTTTTGGAAGGGGTACCTATGCCGAGCATGTGGCATCCTTTATAGTAAAGGAAATGGTCGATAGAAAACTGGTTTAAACTAGGAAGATATATGCTAAGTAATAAAAATTTTAAAGGATTATATCCATAGCTCAGTGGTAAAATTATAAAAGCACTATCAAGATTTATTGAAATTCAATAATTGTTGACAGTGCTTATTTTAAATTCTAAGGTAAATCTTAAGCTTAAGAGCATTTAGCCCAGCTTTTGTCTAGTATTCATCATAGTCCGATATTTCATTGTCCCTATCGTCGTAGGAATACTCTCCTACCTTATCCTTATCATCATCATAGACTATAACCTCAATATCCTCGTTATAATCCTTGTCTATATCTTTGCAGAGATCCTCTATAAAGTCTCTGAAATCTGATTTATCCCTATCCTTCCATTCATCATTTCTATCAAAGTTAGACCCGTACATTTTTACCCTGATTTCATTTGAGGATATACTAACATTGAATCTATCAAATCTCAGAGTTACATCATCATCGGAATACCTATCGTAATCATCCTCTAGCATATCTTCAATATCCTCTTCCTCTTCATCGTCGTCATCATCACCATCATCAGCATACCTATCCCTTAAGATGTCAACTTCTAATTCCAATTGAGAGGTCTTGTATTTTAAGTCGTCATTTTCAAAATTTGATCTGTCTAGTTCATAGGTGTAATTACTTACATCTAGATTTTTCTGTGCAAGGTTAGACTGAAGGGAATTTATTTTTCCATCCTTTATATTCACATCCTCTAGTAAATCATCTATTTGAGATTTTAGAACGGATATATTAAACTCAAGTCCATTAACCGTTGAATTCTTTGTATTTAAAAGATTATTTAGTTCTTCTATCTTACTATCTTTGCTTTGAAGGCCCCTTTCAAGGCTAAATATTTTAGTATTTTTCTCTATTAAGTTATTTTTTAATATAGTAATTTCAGTAAGCTGGTTATTTATTCTTTCATTTAAAGTATTGATGTCATCCCTTCTATCCTCTAGGTTGTCCTTCAGGTCGAAGATTTCCTTATCTTGATTATTTAATTTGCCTTCTAAAGTGTTAATTTCATTGTTTCTTGATCTAAGCTGGGATTTTAAACTTTTTATTTCCATTTCCAACTGTCTAACGTATCTATCATTATAAACGACATTTTCTTGGGCAAAAGCGATAGTAGTGCCTAAGATAAAGAAAAATAGCAAAATTAAACCTAATTTATTTTTCATAATGTATACCTCCAGAATAAATATTTTTTATGTATAGTCATGCTATCTTAAAATTTAAAATAAATTTTACTGAAATAATAAACCCTTCTAATATTCTTTCGGTAAAACTTATGAATTCTTAAATAGCAAATATCAATTTTTGGCTTTGAAGCTTTACCAATAACTTATCTCGAACTGCTGCCCATCCTTAGTCTAATGGGATAAAATGATGGAGAAAAATAACCTTTATATTTAATATTGATTTCCACAGTAATATATCTAGTAATAGGATACACCAATTATATCCAAAATAAAAGACCTAAAAGTTAAAGGGTCGAAAATTAGGGAATTTGAATTATTTTCTCTATTAAAGATATAAGAGATTTTTGACGATAAATATAAGGGATAGTATTTCATAAAATTTATGATGATTATTATAAAACATTTGATACTAAAGGGTTTACCACAGGGATATATTCTATATTTTAACAAATAATTAAGATTTAAAATATTTATATGTACATAGTTTTACTAAGTTGACCCATTGTTCTAGTTCCTATAGCCAGACATATAGTTTGCTAGTACAACAGATTAAGTTCAAAGGGTTATAATTTCTTAAGTTGAAAACTTTGTTTGTACCTATATGATCTATTAAAGTTTATGATATTATAATATATGTCATAGGCTTATTGCTTTTTAAGACCACGGAATATCCGAGGGTCAACTAACCACAAAGCGTCCTTAGATGCCTTTGTTCACATAAATATGTTTTATGGAAGGGAGGAACTATAATCTATGAAGAAGATAGAATATAGTAAAGATAATGTGAAAAGAAGATATATATTCCCTGTAATTTTTCTAGGAATATTATTATTTTCCTTTGTTTTTTCAATAGTAGTATCTGAAGCTGAGATAATAAAGGAAAATGTAAATATTAATGTAAAAATGTATAGCCAGAGTATTGAGAATGGTGAAAAGGGCATTAGTCCCTATACTTCCAACATAAATATTACCTGGGATAATACTAAATATACCTTAAATAAGGATGGAAGCCTAGGTGAGATTGTTATAATAGCTAGCAACGATGACCAGAGGGAGGAAAGCTATAAATTCGATATTACAGCAGATGATTATGAAATAAGTTTAAGAACTAAAACATATTATACTCCCGATGGTAGTCAACGGGTATATAAGCTTCAAGAAAATACATTATATACCATATATATTCCCGAAGGAATGCTTATAAATTCAGAAGAGAATAGGATAAATAAGGATATCTATTTCGATTTTGTAACCGCAGGAGATGGAAATAATGATATTTTATTATCTACGTCTCCAGTAAATTTACAGGAAAGAATTGATACCTCCGATAGTATCATCTTTAAATTTATTGATGATATTTCTCTAAATCAATGGTTAAGTAAGGATATGAATTTTTATAAGGGCCAGTATATAGATATAGTTTCCCTAAGCTTGAATACGGATTTATCAGACTCTAAGAATGACAGCATTGAAGACTTCACTGTATCCGTGGATAAAAATAAGCTTATTCTTAAGAAAAATAATGGAGAAAAGTTAAATGACTTTTCAAAATATATAGTGAGGCTCAAGGATGAAACTGTGTTCTTAAAAAATTCATTATCGGGTGTTAAAATATATAATGATGGAGACGACAGCAGCCAATGGACAACGGTTCAATTTAAGACAAATAAGATAGTTGAGGAAACAAGCCCTATAAACCATGAAAAAAATGTGGAATTGGAACCGACCATAAGGATAAAATTTAAGGATGAACTAAGGGCTATAGACTCTATTAACATCTTAAATAACACTAAGCTTAAAATCAAAGATGACCATGGTGAACAGATTTTTTTAAACCCTGGGAACGCAAAGGTATACTTGGATTCGGATAAAAAGACATTAGTTATTGAGCTTAATGCTGCCGGTAGTATAAGCAGTTTACTAAGGGCAGATACTCCCTATTATTTTTGGATGAAGGAAGGCGTTGTAAAACTTCAAACGGATGAAAGTATAGGCAACGAAGAGATAGTCCTTAACTTTACTACCATAGATGAATTGAACACTACAGAGGTAATATCCTATTCATCAAGCATTTCCCTAGAGGATGACATAACAAAAATGGATTCAACGGAGTTAAACAGTCATGAAAGTATTTATATAGGCTTTGATAGAGCCATTAAGTTTGATAAGGATTTTGAGTGGGATTTAGATAAAGGTACATATAGTGATATAGAGGTAATCGGCAAATATTTTCAGCTTTATGAAGGGACGGCAACAGTTGCAGAGCATGTCTATAGTGAAGAGTACAATAGTGAGCTTCATATATATAGCTCTAAATACATAGAGACCGATGGGGATGACTACATGGAACGGTATATGTTACCTGAAGGAATTACAAACCTCCAAGACCTTGAAGATGTGACAAAGCTAAAGAGTCTGTCTATTAAGAGGGTACAAATTCTTCAATATGAAGGTGAGGATAGGATATTAAAAATAACTCCTAAGAATTCCCTCACTAACCTGAATAAGTATAAGCTAAGGGTTGATAGGGGCATTATTGAAGATTTAAATGGCTATAACATCAAAAAGGATATTGAATTCAGTTTTTGGACTAAGGAATCAAGCGTAAGTTCAGGTGTAAGCTGGGAAAGGGTGGAGGATTATAAATTTAGTGATATTGAAGAGGATTCACCATATTTTGAAATGCCTAGATACGGTTGGTTCTTAATGCATGATGATAGTGATATAGTTGAAAGGTTTGGTATAAAGCCTATAGCCATAGATATAAAGGGTGAGATTATACCCAATAGAAGTGAAGAAAATCTGTTTAAAGGTTTAGAAGGTATTCATTTAAAGGATGTGTATTACCATCCTGATAATGATGAAATTGGAACTGGGATAAAGAGCGTAAATAAAATTGTAACCCAGTATTATATAAAGGATGGAGAAAGATATACAAAGTTATATATTTATCCAGAACAATTAAAATATGGTCGGCGTTACCTTATGATAATTCCACAGAATACATTTCAGAGTAGATCAGGCGCCTTTTTACCTGAGCTAAAATTTGACTTTGTAGTAAAAAGCCAGATAGGTGGGGAAATGGATATACTGTACCTAGAGAACGGTATGAAGAATGTTATGGATATTGCTAAGGATTCCTGGGAAATTATAGCAAGAGGATATAACTTTGAGCAAGGGATAGATAAGGTAGAAATTCTGGATATTAATGAGTTAAATAAAGTGGAAATATCATCGGAGGACGTTGAATTTAAGGATGTAACCACTATAAATATAAAAATAAGGGACGAAAAAAAGGATGAATTCATTGATGAATTTGGTGCTATAGATGAGGATTTAAAGCTTAAAATTATTATATATTTTAGTAGTGGCGATTATGTTGAAAAGGAAGGTCTTATCATAACTCCAAGGGGCAATCCCAACTTAATAGATATGGAGCCATCGGATCAAGATGTATGGTATGATGAGTATTCAATAAATAGAAAGAAAATTGATGGAGAATACGTGTATTTCTTAAAAGTAACCTTCAGCGACCCCGATACAGATAATGATGGGGTGGGGGAATTACAGGTAAGATTCCTTGAAGGTGTAGACGGCTCTAAGACTTATATAGGACTTTCAAGACTTATGGAAGAATCTTCAGTAACCGCAAGTGGAAGTAGTGTTTCCCTAATCAACACCGATTTTATTAGAAGTGTAATAGGAGTGTTATCCGATGAAAATACATCGGAAAGTCAAAAAGATAAATATATGGAATATATATTTGAAAAGAATGGAGCTAGGGAAGAAGGCTATCTTTATTTGCCAATAAAGC
Organism: Clostridia bacterium; assembly: GCA_022361035.1. Lineage (GTDB taxonomy): Bacteria > Bacillota > Clostridia > Peptostreptococcales > Caminicellaceae > JAKSBP01. The sequence goes on along the minus strand of JAKSBP010000411.1, from coordinate 19,736 downwards.
TATTAAACTCTCAAACCAGCTATAATGTAACCCTAGCATCCGATGTTGTAGTTTATTCTGGCAGCAGTGTGGGGAATGAAGGAATTACATGGAGCTTTACAACTATGGCAGACCCTGTTATTACCGATATTCTTGTGGGGAGTGTAGTAGAAGACTATGATGAAGATGAACCTCTAATAATTTCAGGGGAATTTTTCTATCATACCCTCGAGGTGTATTTTAATGATATAAGGGCTGAAGATGTTGAAATAGAAGAAGATGAAGATGGCAATACCTATTTAGAAGTATATCTTCCTCAAGGGAATGACAGGTTAGAGCCGGGTATATACAACATGTATATTGAAAATGATGAAAATCATGTTAGGGAATTGTATGGTGTATTTAGTGTGGTAAGGGAAGGAGAAAGAATACCTATTGAAGAGTATCGCCTTAAGGAAACTGAACTGGGAGAAGTAAGGGCAGATATAAAGGTCAGTGAAAATACAATCATATTGGACTCAAAGTATGCCGACGATAGGTATGTTGAAGTTGACCTCGATGAACTCATGGGTAGTGATGTTTTAGTGAGAAGGATAGTTATAGAGGGAGATGAGGATGAAAAAATAGGTGTTTTAAAGACGAAGTCTAGATGGGCCGATATAGACCTCTATAATGTAAGGCTGGATTCCGATGCCGATGATGATGAAATAACTTTAATCCTTGGAAGGGCAGATCAGGTTTTAAAACAAGCCTTGAGGAAAAAGCTAGGGCATAAGGCTATAAAATCAGAATTTATAAGGGTAAAGGCTGAAAACTCCACCCTAGATAGAGTGGTTCTTAATATGCCGTTTAATAAAGCTAATGGTAAGAGACTTAAGGTATTAAAGTATGATGAGTATACAAGAAACTTCTATATGGTAAAAGTATCTGTGGATTTAGTAGATAGGGAAGTGACCATAGAGAGTAAAGGACCTGGTATATTCGTTGTAGTTGAGGATTAGTATCTCCTACTTAATTTGATAAGGTGGTGAAAATATAATGAAAAGACAAAAAAGAGGTAAAGGACTGATAACCAGGATATTTAGTTTCATTATAGCCTTTTTATTAGTATTTAGCATGGGAGACTGGAAGGATCTATTATCCTATGGTGGCGTTGCCGATATTACCAATTTCAAGGTAGATGAAGTCACGGTTTTTAAAGTATATAATAGAAATAGGAATCTAGTAGAAAGAAGAATCCTGATTATGGGAACCAATATTCAAGATGCCGAAGTGGGTATTATGACTAGTACTAAATATGAGCAGCTTACCAATAGGACAGTCAATTCTCCAGGTATCCTTCAATATGAATTGACCGATGATCAACTTGGAGATTCTTTAATAATAGAGGGTATTTCTATTCCTCTAAATGAAGCAGATATGCCCACCTTATCCAATGTTACAAGGCAGGTTTTGAGGGGGGATACTACTGATAGAGGAACAATAACCCTTCAAGGGGCAAATTTAGATAAAATTGCCACGGACCCAGATATATATGGGAAATATGAGCACCTTGGAGTTGAAACTAACTTTGACAATCCGTTAACGGCAACTAGTTCTGAATATGCAGAGAACAATTTAACGGGACCTTTAGGACTGCAAAATGTAGTTTTTGAGAAGGAAAAGGTCGATGAACCCGTTGATTTTCCTATTGGTGATGACCTAGTAAATATAACTATCATATATAACTATCAAGAGCAGTTTAGGCTAGTTGAAAATATTGGGAATGTGGATGATTTAAAAATGTTCCCAAACCGTGGAGAAAAAGGGGACAAGGTATATTTTACTGGTAAAGTTCTAGATGAATACGATGTGTTTTTTCTAAAGGACATAAACGGAACTGACCCCTATACAAGTGAAAACAAAGGAAGGAATAAGACCTTCTTACCTGATTCTGGTGATACTCCGGATGAAGACGTTTTAACGGTGGAAGTACCTGATATTCCCGTAGGAGAATATTATGTTGTTCTTACTAATGCTGTTGCAGATGACAAGGACCCTATGGAAGAAGTAAATCAGACCCATATCGTAAGATTAGATAATAGTGATTTGAGTTCTCCAGAGGAGAAATTCTATGTTATCGACGGAAGCAGCAAGGCTTCCATTATAAGTGTTCAACCAAACTCTGGTCCCGATGCAGGTCAGGAAATCACAATATCTGGTGAGTTTTTGGGAACCTTGAACGTCCCTGAATTCGTAGCGGTAGGTCTTGAAGATATAGATGCTGCAAATCTTAGTACCGATATAGACAGGGATAAATTGACAATAGATTATGACTATGTATCCGGTGAGTATAATGGCTTGCCCGTGGATAAAGTAACTAGAAACATCAGCATTACAATTGGGGGTAAGGTGAAATTTGAATTGGATGACTTTAATTTCACTAAGGATTTAGACACTCTGAAGGTTATTACACCTCAGATAACCGATGCAGAGGATGATCCCGTAAAGGATGTAGTGGCGGAGATTGAAACAGTTTTTCAAATTTCTGGAGGAGGCAATATAGTTATTAAGGAAAGGGCCGAGCTTAAGGACGGCTACACCTATATACCAAGTAAGCTAACTCCAACTGTCATAGAGATACTGCCTAAAAAGATACAGGTAGCCGGTAGCGGTGGAAACTTTGAAACCCAAGAGGATATCCTTATAGGTATTTATGGAGAAAATTTTGCAATCCATAAATACGTTGATGGCAATGGAATTGAAAAGGTTATGTATCCCTATATAGAAATTGGTGAAGTAGTTTTAAATAAAAGCTTTGATGGTTTTCCAAGTTATGACCCAAATGCAGATGTAAGAATATTCAATAATTCAGGGGAAGAACTGGACGGTACAGAGGGAAATGAAATAGGAACTAAGATACTAGTCACAATTCCTAGTGGCACTATTATTACCAATGTTGGGAAGAACTCTGTGAAGATAACCAACCCTGTTAGAAACTCTGGAAATATGGGTTTGAGCTATGTGTTGAATAATGCTGTAGAATTCGTAGTACCCGATGGTAACAAGATTCCAGTAATTAACGAAGTAAATCCCAACATAGTAACAGTGGAGGGTGGAGAAGAAGTCAAAATAACTGGGAGCAACTTTCAAGATGGAGTAATGGTCTTTATAGATGGAAGTGAGGTCCAGAATATCGAACGTACCCAGGATGGAAAGGAGATAACCTTCATATCTCCACCGGGTAGAGAAGGAGAAACCCAGATTTTAGTTATGAATGAAGAGGGTGGAATGGATATTTACCCCTTTATATACGTAAAAACCTATACAAATCCCCAAATAAATGATTTTTCACCAAAGCGGGGTAATACAGGGATTTTGGTAGTTGTAGATGGAGATAATTTCTTAAAACCTGACCCTACAGCCGATGAAAATAATATCTTGAAGTTCGTAGGAGCTAGAATTTTTCTAGAAGGAATGGATATCAATACCTATAACATGGATACTACGACTAAAAAGATTATCCTTGAGAATTATACTGCTCCAGATGAAACTGACTTTGATAAAGTTGGGAAGGTACTGAGGATATCGGAAGGAAAATTAAAACTTGAGGAATATTATCATAGTATAGTACTCCATGACGAAACCGAAGATGTTTTCTATATAATCGATGTTGAATCAAAGGGAGATCCCTATATTACAAATGGAGTTGACGAGAGGTATGACATAAAAGTAGATGGTTCAGACCTAAGGGCTGAAAGGGAAGGTGGAGGAATCTTTACCCTTTCCGTTAAAAACGATGGAACAGGAGATTATATTGAGCTCACCGATGGTGTGACAACTAAGAATCTTAGAATTAAAACTCCATTTAAGATAGAGGACAATATAATTACAGGAGATAGGGTAAAGGTTATAGGTAAAAACAAAATATACTTCACTGTACCCATCCTGCAGACCGATGGATATTACGACCTTTCCGTAGTAAATCCAGATACTAAAAGGGATACTAAAAAGGATGAAGCAGGTTTTTACTACTTTAGGCAGCCTCAATCAAATCCTAGAATCGATAAAATAGAGCCTAACCAGGGTTCAAATATGGGCGGCTATACAATATCTATTTTTGGTAATGAGTTCATGGATAATGGAATCTCAAAAACTAAGGTCAATATAAATGGAGTTGAAATAGCTGAAGATGACGTAGTGATAAATACGGATGGAACCCAGATAACAGTTAAGGTTCCCCCTTATCAGGGAGATATAGGTGCAGATTTAGATACGGATAGAATAACGGTTCCTGTAGTAGTTTTAAACCCAGATGGAGGAAGTGACAGTAAGGAAAATGGCTTTACCTATGTTATCCCCACAAGTAATCCCGAAATTACTAAAATAGTGCCGGGAAGTGGAAATGCAGCCGGTGGAAATATAGTTGAAATAACAGGCTTTGATTTCAGATTCTTTGAACCCTTTGATGATAAAGATAGGGACCAAGCTTGGGATATCGACGAGGTCTATGAAGATATTAATAATGATGGTAAATGGAATAATGAAGACCAAATTGGAACTATCGATGACTGGTCGCAGCCTGTAGATTTAGAGCATGAAATATACGATAAATATTTTTCATCCCCCATACTGCCCAAGGTATATTTTGGGGATAAACGAGCTAAAATTGTGGAGTTTTCTACAGGGTACCTCAAGGTAATCCTTCCACCTGCCCAAGCTGGAGCAGTGGAGGTATATGTGATAAATAATGATTCCGGTCTTTCAAATAAAGTTAATTTTACATACAATAGCTCTGACCCTACTATTACTTCAGTAATACCAAATGAAGGAAGAAAACAGGGTAGAGATAAGGTAGAAATAAAGGGATCAAACTTCCAGAGGAGTTATATTAAAGTATACAACTATGATTCAAATGGTAATGTAATAGAGGAAAATAAATCTACGGTGCTTGTTAACTTTGGAAAAATAACCAATAGGCATATACCTAGAACTGAGGAAAACTCAGGTTTGATAAATAATGGAAGAACAACCGTTAACCTTGAAGGAAACTTTAAAATTGAATACGATGGTGTAAATGATGTATTAAGACCATTTATAGAAATAGATGGTGTCATATATCAAATTCCTGGAGGAATAGAGGGTTATAATGACACAGAAAGATACATACCTGTAAATATGCTTAAGGACCCCCAGGGTAGTTCCTACGATGGATATGAACTAATACGTGTATGGGTGGATGATAACAGGTTATATGTAGAAAGGGGATATTCTCCTGAGGTTGAATATATTGGTACCAATCATCTTATAGTTAACACCCCAAGCTACTATACCATAGGGACAGTTCCTCTTACTATCATTAATCCCGACGGTGGAAAAGCGCAGACAATCTTTACTTACAAAAATCCCGATAGTTCTCCTAAAATTACTAACATAACCAAGGAGGGAAGGGAGCCAGTAGAAAAGGATGGAGCAAGGGTTGTAGAGATAACCTATAAAGGTGGGAACATAGTAAGTATATATGGAGAAGATTTTAGGGAAGGTGCAATAATTCAAATTTCTGATATACTTACAATCAATGAGGCAGACATTGCCTATCAACTGCCCAATAGGCTTACCTTTACCATGCCTGCTGTTTCCGAAGATATTGTAGGGGTTCTTCATCGAGTTGTGGTTAAAAATCAGGACGGTGGTATTGCTTCCTCCGATGAATCTCAACCTATGCCTATATATATTCAATTTATTAAGGGAGAGACATTTCCAAGTATAAGTAAAATAACTCCTGGAAAGGGCCCTAGCACTGGAGGAACAAAGGTAACAATTAAAGGGGAAGATTTCAGAGACATAATGAACAACAATAAGATTACTGTATATTTTGGAAGCATCCAGGTTCCCTCAAAGGATGTAACGGTAATAGATTATAAGACTATTGAAGTTTATACACCGCCCCATGCCCCCGGTACAGTAGAAGTAAAGGTTGAAAATCCCGATGGAGAGCTGTCATCACCTGTAGGAACCTTCACCTACATAAGTTCTCCTAAAATAACCTCGGTAGTGGATAGTGTAGATAATAAGAAAATATATACTATTTCAGTAGAGGGTGGAGAGAAAATAAGAATAAAGGGTTCAGGCTTTAGCAGTGGTGCAAGGGTAATATTTAATCCTGTATTAAAGGAAATCGAGGATGAAGAATCGGACACGGGTAAGTTGGTATACATTGGAGAACAAATTTATGTATTAGAAGAAGGTATTGGAGCATCAAAGGTAGAATATAAAGATAGTGAAACCTTAGATGTTATTACTCCCAAGGGTACACTGGGGAGCCTAAGCTTAATCCTTATAAATCCAGATGATGGAGGAAGTAATATATATAAGGGCCTTGAATATGGATTGCCCGATATATCTCCTCCAAGAAATGTTGTCGCTACTCTTATGTATGATAAATATATAAAGGTAGATTGGGATTTGGTGGAAGATGCCTTTGACTATGAAGTATACGTTATTATAGACGATGGAGGAGCAGAGTATATAGGTTCTACTGATTCAACCTCTATCGTATATGAAGAAGGCCTAGAGACAAGAACGGAATATAGATTCCTAGTAAAATCCGTAGGAGAATATGGGGAATCCTTAAAGTATGGGGAAAGTAACACTGTTGAAACGGGAAGAGACGTTGAGGAGATTGAAGATGAAGATGGTGAAATAGCTGAGGAGACAAGTACAGAGCGAATAGGAGACAAGGTTGAGTTGACCCTTGGAACCTCTGACTACGATGATGAGGATATACAATTGGATTTAACTAAAACTAAATTTGCAGGGGTAAAAGAGGTAATAGTAAGTATGCCTAGCTCTGTTATAGCTAGTTATGATGCAAGGGATATATCCATAACTGGAGGAGGATTCAGATTAAAGCTTAATCCTAAGATTTTCTATAACTCGACTATAAGGGAAAACAGAGAAGATAAAAGCCTGGGAGTAAAGCTTAGAATTGGTCTTAACTCCCAAGACTCAAAGGGCGTTAAGATGAAGTCTCCCCAGGGGTCTTTGTCTAAGCCATTAATCCTAGAGGGATACTTATTTGACGGTAAAGAGTATGAAAATATTGAGTATCTAAAAGGGTCCTTTGAAATAGTGCTTGACTTTGATTCACAAAAAGCTAAAATGAGAAGGTATAGAAGAGTAGAGCTGTGCAGATACGATGAATATGAAGGCTCATGGACCTCGATTTCTTCCATGAACCATGAATATGTAATCAATGTTAGAACTTTATCAGACAGATTAGGTAAATATTCAGTAGTGGGGAAAAGAGAATAATTCTAGCAGATATTTATTTATGTCAATTGGAGAAGTTATGGTTCAGCCCTTAGATTTTAAAGCAGTATAGTAGTATCTTTTTATAAGGGATTAGGTAGGGAATGATTGTAACCCTTTTGAATTATTCCCTACCTAGTTCAAGCTTGAACCTAACCAACAAACATGTATGGGGATTTGTGACTCTAAAGAGGGAGCGATGATAATCTATGAAGAAAAAACCTTTAATATTTATTGCCCTATGTATTCTTCTTATCAATCTATCTTCCTTTAGCTATGCCTTGAGTACCTATGGCAACAGGACAATAGAAGGCTTTTTAACTGGTATTGATGGAGAAGAACTAGAGATAGAAGAATACGGTGGAAGCATATATAAGATGGCTTTAGCTGAAGATGCCATAATAAAGATTGATAACAGGGACGCACAGCTTTCAGATTTTAGACCAGGAATAGAGGTCTATGGAAAGGTTAGTGAATGGAAGTTAACCTATATTGAAGGCTATTCAGCTTCCAACCTTGGATATATAAAAGAGGGTGGGAAATACAGAAGTGGAATAGTAAAGAGGATTGATAGGAATCAATTAGTAGTCGAGCTTCCTTGGAATGAGGAAGAAACCTATTATACCTTTCCAGGAACCATAGTAATAAAGGATAATAGGGCTGCCACATTAGATACACTTTATGAAGGAGATAGGGTCAAGCTTTATTTCGATGAATTTGATTCGAACATAATTGGCAGAGTAGAGATAGAAGAGGATACATCAATAAAAATCAAGGAGCTTTACAGGGGAGATATTAGTTTTTCAGATTTTTATGAAAACAGTATTACCTTTGAGGATTTGGAGGTTTTCAAAAACGGGAGATGGAGATTTGTAGGCAATTCCATAACTATCCTCTATTCATCCGATGCTCCTATATATACGGGTGGAACAAAGATTCCTCCTACAAAGCTTAAATATTACAACGGTAAGAGGGTATACATAGCGGTCAAGGATTTTTTTGGACAGGATAAAATAGAGAGAATGGTTATTCAAAACCTTTATGAAAGATCTTATTCCGATAAAATAAAAAGTATAAATTGGTACACGGAGGACTTTGAGCTATCGAATAAAGTAAATCTGAAGTTTAATGATGGTACTATAATAATAAAAAATGGAAGAATGGTTGATAAATATTCATTAAATCCATATAGTGATGCTTTGGTTATAACCGACGGAAGAAATAATGAAAGAATAACGGATGTTATTTATGTATATAACGAAGATGTAAATAACTCAAACATTGGACAGTCATATATCTATGCAGGAGAATTGGAGGAGATAACGAAGAATAAGGTTATACTTGACGATTTCTTCCTACTTGAAAAAAATGAATGGGAATCCTTCCGTGATGAGAAAGAACTGTTCTATGACGACGATACTTTCATATATGACCTTGAAGAGGATGAAATGGTAAGGGCAGAAGAATTTTTTATGAAGGATTACTCAGTAGATGATAGGAATAGCAATGGTAGGGATTGGCATGGATATGTATATACTGATGGTGACAGGATATCTGCTATCTTAGTAAAGAAAAGACTGGATTCATTAAATAGCCAAAGAGTAACAAATGGAACAGTGGAAAGATTAGTAGAAACTTCATCGGTTGGATGGAGGGCCTATCTGAGGGATGCAAAGGATTGGAGTCCTAGTAAGAATCAATGGATGGCAAGAAGATCGACCCTTAGACTTCTTTTAGATGAGGCTATGATAATAAAGGACAACAGGATGATTTCACCGGAAGAATTAAAGCCACAAGATAGGCTGTATTTATTGAGAAACAGCAGCAAAGCCAGAATCATTATTGTAAAATAAGGGGGGAAGATTAGTGAAAAGAGCTGTAGCATCGGTTATAATAATTATTATGGCACTTATTCCCTTTCAAGGATGGGCTGAACCCCTGGACTTTGTAGGTGGAGTCCATAATGAATATGAATATTCCGAAGTAGTATTTCTTACGGGAGAGCCTATAAAATTTGTAGGAGAATATAAGGTTACCATAAATGAAAAGGAAGATGAAAAGAAAATCAAGTATGACTTTAGATTGACTCCTGAAGATAAGGAAATAGAGGGGAAATTTTCTAGAAGACTTACCTTGATAACGAAATACGATAAGAGGAACGATAAAGGGCAGACAATAGCCTATACTGAAGTAGATGATAATTATTCTGAAACTATTACAATAGGAGATGAAAAGTTTGTTTTAGAGGATTTTCAGTTTTCAAAATCTAATGTTATAGACAATAGGCCAGCTTCGGATTTTTACTCGGGAAATCTCAAAGGAAGAAAATATTATAAATACTATAGAGATAATGACGAACAGGGGAAGATTATACTTGATATTTCCGGTGGAGATGTGGGATATCAAAACTTTTGGGGAGGAACCCAGACCCAATTGATAAACTATGTAATCGATTTTGATGGCATATTATTAGAAGGGGACGAGGATGATGAGCTTGAGGAGGAGGAAGTAGAATGGCAGGGAACTGTAAATATACAGACCTCCGATAGTACTTCAAAAAGCCTCAAGTATTCTGAAAATGAAGCCAACTTCTCTAGTTTTGATGGAGGGCATCTAAGGATAACTAATCGTGAAGTAGTATCAAAATATAACTATGATTTACCCCAGTGGCGGGATGGTGTTCCTAGAAGGGGTAGGCGAGAGAAGGAAACCATAACTCTATCTAAGAAGATGAATCCTAAAGTTGAACGTTTAATTATCCCTAAATTTAAAGACTTAGGTGGCCATTGGGCCCAGGAATATATTGAAAAACTCTATTCCCTTGATGTATTTGAGGGCAGCGTGACCTTCTTTTTACCCGATTCACCTATGACGAGACTTGAGTTTACCAAGGGAATTATACAGGCATGTGACATAAGGCCCTCGGTGGAAAATGATAGGGGCAGGGTGGAAAGAAGAAGGAATAGGGAGCCCGAGATTGCCTACTTTAACGACGTGGACGTAAATCACGAGTCCTATGATAAGGTAAAGCAAGCTGTAGAGAAGGGATTAATAAAGGGAACTAATGATAATAACTTTGATCCCGATGAGCCCCTTACTAGAGCCCAAGCTATAACCATATTAATAAGGGCATTGGGCTTTGAGACTAAAGCTCCTACTCCTGGATACTATACCTCCTTTGATGACGATGGGGAAATTCCATATTGGGCTAAGGATTTTATATATGTGGCCAGAGAAGTAGGTCTAATCTATGGCGACCAAAGTAATCGTATAAATCCTAATGGAATCATGACAAGGGCCGAGGCCTCTGCCATGCTAGTAAGATTTTTAGAGTTCCTTCAAAGAGACCTTCAAAGAGATTATAGAGAAAACATAGTAAATTTTATGTAGGAAATGGTTAATAAATAAATATTAAAATGTGCCCTATAGGATAGATTGTAAGAAAGTCTAGCCTATAGGGTATTATTATGTATAATTGAAGAGACAGCACAATTAAAATAAATATAGTTTAGGGGATAAAATATAGTCTTTAAAAGAATTTATTTAAAATAAAAAGCTAATCTTAGCCCCTTTTACCTACTCCTTATCTGTAATATAATTTTAAAGAATATTTTATTGGACACAAGCTATAATTTTCTAATACAATATATTTATAGGGCTTTGAACAGTACTTTTAAAAAATCAACCTAAAATTATTGTAGATGTGTGACTCTAAAATCTTATTTAGTATGAAAGCCTATTCTTTTTTCTGTGTTTCTTTAGAGTTTTATGTAAAGAACTGAAGAGTTGATTTTAAAAGAATAATATTAAGTCTAGCTTTAGATTCATACAACTAATATAAAGGAGGAGAACATGATTAATAGTAGAGAAAAGACTAGATTATCCCCCATACTTGCTGGAGTTTTGATAATAACAATACTTTTTTCGTCAATTGCCTATGGGCGGGAGCCACAGAAGACCTTTGAAAACCTTGGAGAGAGAATAGAATATCTTGAGCTTATGATAAGGTATATAAAGGCTAAGTATAAATATGATGTTACTGATGAACAATTAATGGAAGGAGCCTATAAAGGATTGTTTGAGGCCTTAGACCAACATAGTAAATATTTTACTCCTGAAAATTATGATAATTTTAACCTTGATACATCGGGAACCTTTGGTGGAATAGGAATTTCAGTTGGAATGAGAAATGGTAATGTTACTGTAATAGCACCCCTTAAGGGAACTCCCGGTGATAGGGCTGGGATAAAGGCTGGGGATATTATAAAAATTGTTGACGATATTGATATTAGTGAATACAATCTAGAAAAGGTACTAAAGTTAATGAGGGGAGAACCCGGTACAGATGTAAGATTAGGAATATTAAGGAAGGGTAATACCCAGATAAAGTATTTTGATATAGTAAGGGATATTATAAAAATAAACCCAGTTGAATATGAGGTTATTGATGATAACATTGGCTACATAAAAATAATTCAATTCAATAAAAATACTAATGAATATATAAGGAAAGCCCTAGATGACCTTCTAGATAAGAATGTAAAATCCTTTATAGTTGACCTGAGGAACAATCCTGGTGGAGCACTTTCAGAGGTTGTTAAGGTTGCAGATTACTTTGTACCCAAGGGGCTACCCATTGTTCATATACAATATAGAAAAGATAAAAGGGATACTCGTAAATCTAAGCTTGAGGATATGGATAAACCTCTTGTAGTGTTAGTTGACGGTGGAAGTGCAAGTGCCTCAGAAATATTTGCGGGTGCTATACAAGATGCAAAGTCAGGAATAGTAATCGGTACTCAGACCTATGGTAAAGGTACTATACAGAACGTCTTGTCACTTTCAAATGGAGGAGGACTTAAGATTACCATAGGGGAATATTTGACACCGAAGGAAAGAAAGATAGATGGAGTAGGTTTGACACCAGACTTGGTTATAGAAAATATAGCCCATGAAAATAGAGATGATATCAAAACCTTTGTACCTATGATAGAAGACGTTAAGCCGCAGAAGAAGGATAAGGGTTTAAACGTCTATGGAGCTCAGCAGAGGCTAGGCTATATAGGTTACGATGTTGAAGTTACTGGTATATTAGATGATAAGACATATGATGCAATCAAGGAATTCCAAAAATTCCAAGGGTTATCGCCCTACGGAGTATTGGATTATACCACTAGGGATAAACTGTATGAAAGGGCAATCGAAGTATATAATGAAGGGATTAAGGATTTACAGCTTGAAAAGGCCATACAAAAGGTTTCAAGCTTTTAAGGAATCGGTCTTAGAGCTAGAGTTTAAGGAACTAGCTTTGAGATTATAGTCTAGGCTAGTTTTTAATGGAAATTTTAAATATCCTCTTGACTTCATCATATACTCATTATATACTAATGTAGTTGTTACAGTGGAAAACGAAAAAATATGACGAAAAAAGAGCACCCATTTAGGGTGCCCTGCCATTATATTAAGTGAGGACAGGTAGGTCACCCTTGGGGGTGACCTCTCACTTTTTTTGTAAGAAGATAGAAGTTTCAGTTTGGAACTTGAAAGACGGACCTATTAAAAACAAGGAGGATATCTATGTCTACAAAGTATATTTTTATCACCGGTGGTGTAGTTTCATCCCTCGGCAAAGGAATTACAGCGGCCTCTTTAGGCCAATTGCTAAAGTCAAGGGGACTTAAAGTAACAATTCAAAAGTTTGACCCTTATATTAATGTAGACCCAGGAACAATGAGTCCCTATCAACATGGGGAAGTATTTGTTACAGATGATGGAGCAGAAACGGACTTAGACCTTGGTCATTACGAAAGGTTTATAGATATAAACCTTAACAAATACAGTAATATTACTACAGGTAAGATATACTGGTCAGTACTAAATAAGGAAAGAAAGGGCGATTATCTGGGGGCAACGGTACAGGTAATACCCCATATAACTAATGAAATAAAGGATAGGGTATTCAGAGTCAGCAGAGACAGTAACCCTGACGTTGTAATTACTGAAATTGGCGGTACAGTAGGGGATATAGAAAGTCTTCCCTTTCTGGAGGCAATTAGACAAATCAAATACGATGTGGGGAAAGAAAATATAATGTATATACATTTAACGCTGATTCCATATCTGGGAAAGGCAGGGGAATTAAAAACCAAGCCCACACAACACAGCGTTAAACAACTTAGGGAGATTGGTATTCAGCCAGATGTGATAGTATGTAGAACAGAAAAGGCTATATCCGATGAAATAAAGGATAAGATAGGATTATTTTGCAATCTGGACCCCAATAACGTAGTTCAAAATTTAGATGCTGATTCCCTTTATGAAGTTCCATTGCTGTTAGAGGAGGAAGGATTACCCCAGCTAGTATGCGATAGACTGGGCTTAAAGTGTGAAGGGCCGGATTTAAGGGAATGGGAAATGATAGTTGAAACGGAAAAGAACCTTCAGCACAGGGTTAAAATAGCTCTTGTAGGCAAATATGTTGAATTAAAGGATGCCTATCTTTCAGTGGTAGAAGCATTAAAACATGCTGGGATAGCCAATGAAGCAAAGGTAGAAATTGATTGGATACACTCAGAGGATTTAAATGAGAGTAATATGGAAATTCTATTGAAGAATGCCAACGGAATACTTGTACCCGGTGGTTTTGGAGATAGGGGCATGGAGGGTAAAATATTAGCAGCCAAATATGCTAGGGAAAACAAAGTACCATTTTTGGGCATATGTCTTGGAATGCAGTTGGCTGTAGTAGAGTTTGCTAGAAACGTAGTGGGATTAAAGGATGCCCATAGCTCAGAGCTGGATTTAGAGACTACTAATCCCGTTATAGATTTAATGCCGGAACAAAAAGATATAGAGGACATGGGCGGTACTATGAGATTGGGAATTTATCCATGTAAGATATACGAAGGAACAAAGGCCCATAGTGCCTACGGAGAAGACCTTATATATGAAAGACATAGACATAGATATGAATTCAATAACCATTTTAGAGAAATGTTGTGTGAAAAGGGACTTATAATAAGTGGAATATCTCCAGATGAAAGACTGGTAGAAATAATAGAGCTTGAGGATCATCCTTGGTTTGTGGCAGGACAATTTCATCCGGAATTTAAATCTCGACCTACAAGGCCCCATCCTCTGTTTAGGGATTTTATAAAGGGAGTATTGGAAAACAAATAAGGGACCATAGAGGAAGGCTCAATATTTATATATATAGAAAGCAAAGCTGGATTTTAATAAGAAGTAGTAGATATTTAATAAAAGTATAGGACTAAAACCTAGGCTAAATTACCTATAAAAGGGGTATATTTGGCCTTTTTTTTATTTTTTGCAGGAATTTTTCTAGTTAGATAGAATATATATAATTTGTGAAGAATACATAAGACATACTCTAAGGAGCGTTATATAATCCTTTACCATCTTGAGAAATTTGCTAGTGCATGGCAGACTGAAAATTGAGGTGGAGATTTCACCATTGCCACAAAAAGCTGTGGGCTTGGTGGACACTAGGGATTATGTAACCCCTGTGTAATTAAATGTAATAATACTGTAATGGTATTTAAAGAATATTTAGAGTATAATTAAATATGTAGTTTTAGAAGTTTTGATGGTCATCTAATAGCTACGATTTTTAGTATTACAGTTTTATTACATTAGGGCCCATTTGATTGACTGCTTATACTTTGGGTGCTATAATCTAGTTTAGAATGTGAAGAGGAGACTCCAAAAGAGATTTTTTTCACTTCTATAGAAATTATGTCCTCCATCCTTGCAGGGGAGGATGGATTGACAGATTTTATTAATCCCTAAAACAAAATGAAAATTTTAAAGGAGGAAATTGACACATGAGAAAGATACTATCTTTAGTATTAGTACTTTCATTAGTACTAGGCTCAATGAGCTTTGCTTTCGCTGGTAATGATATCACTGCTGATATCGAAGACGAAGCAGTTAAAGAAGCTGTAGAGAGATTGGCAGCATTTGGTATTGTAGATGGTATGGATGACGGAAAATATCATCCAGAATTAAAAGTTACAAGAGAACAATTTGCTAAATTAGTAGTTGAAGCTTTAGGATTAGGTGCTGCTGCTGATGCTGCAAAGGGTGCAACTCAATTTGCAGATGTTGGAGCTGACAGATGGTCTTCAGGATATGTTAACACAGCTGTAGGGCAAGGAATCTTAAGAGGTTATCCAGATGGAACTTTCAAGCCTACTAAAGAAGTAAGCTACGGTGAAGCTGTTACAATGCTTGTAAGAGGCTTAGGTTACCAAGATAGATTCTTACACGGTGCTTGGCCAGGAAACTATGTAGCTAAGGCTGCAGAATTAGATATTACTGATGATGTTAAATTTTCAGCATCAGGAACAGCTGACAGAGGTTCTGTTGCTGTAATGTTAAACAACACTTTAGATGCAGAAGTAGTTAAAGCTGACAAATTTGAAGGCGATGACATTAACTACGAAGTATCAGATGAGACTTTATTAGAAAATAAACTTGGAATTGATAAAGTAGAGGAAATTAGAGTTGTTGCTACTAAGAGATTAGATGACAAATTAAATTCAGATGAATTAACATTATTAGCTATAGAAGATGATGTAGAAATTGATGGTATTAATTATGATGAAGATGATGAAATAGAAGTTGAGTATAAGGAATCTGTTAGTGCAGAAGCATTAGTAGGTTTACAAATTACAGGATACTTTGATGGTGAATTATTAATTTATACAGAAATTGAAACTCCTGCTTCAAGTTACTTCAGAAGTATAGCTTACGAAGATGGTCAAGAAGATGAAGATGGTGAAGATGATGACGGTAAGCTATATATTAGAGAATCAGGTAAATTCTACAAGTTTGATAAGAATTTAAGATTCTATATCAATAACGAAGATGTAACTGATGAAATTGAGTGGGATGACGATGATGATAGAGAATTAGTATTTAACTTAACAGAGTTATTAGATGGTGAGGAAATGGATTACAAAGTACAAGGTGCGAGTGGCCATTCCTATGCCTTTGGTAATATAGTACTTGAAAAAGGTAAAGTTGCATTTGTAGATTTAGCAACATTTGAAATCGTAAATGGTGTTGTTCTAGATGTAGATACTGATGATTCTATAGTTAAGTACGTTGATACTTTCACAGAAGGTAATGCAAGTGAAGACGAAGAGTTAGATTTAGAAGATTATGATGAGTTCTATCTTTATGATACTACTGGAGCAGCATTAGAATTAGAAGACCTTGAAAAGGACGATGTAATCTACTTCTATGAAGATGGTAACGATGATGACAAAGCCTATATAATGGTTAAGAGAGAAGAAGCAGTAACAGGCGAGTTAACAAAGGTTAAAAGAGGTAAAGCAAATACAGGGCAAACTAGAGGTAAAGTTTACGTTGATGATACAGCTTACTCATTAGCTAATGATTTTGCTTACTCATTAGATGAAATGGATTCAGTTGAATCAGGAAATAGACAATCTGATTTAGATGATATATTTGACGATGTATATGATGAAGATGTAAAAATAGTTAGAGATACAAAGGGTAGAGTAGCATTATTGACAACTGATGTTGAGGCTACAACTGGAAATTATGCAGTTATCATTGGAACAGACCAAGGTATAGATGATGTACTGAAGTTATGGACAGAAACTGGTGACACTATCACCTATGATGTAGATGATTATGAAAATGGTTTTGATTTTGATGATCTTGCTAAAGGTGACATCATTGAGTATGATGTAGAAGATGATGGAGATATAGATGTAATAGCTAAGGTTTACGATGCAAGTTCTGGAGACGCAGTAGATTATGACGGATCTAGAGGAAGAGTTATAAAAGTTGTTGAATTAGACGAAATCAGTGACGATAATGTTGAAGACGAAGATGGAGACAACTACTATGATAGAACAGATTCTTTATACATCGATTACAGTGAGTATAAAGAAAATGATGAAAATGATGATGATGATTTAGAAGTTCTTAAGTGGGCAGATTTCGAAGATCTTGATATCCCAAGTGCAGGTTCTAAAAATGCAGTTGAAGTTCTTATAGTAACTCACGAAGATGAAGATGATGAAATAGAGTTCTTAGCATTCTTAGAAAACTACGATGAAGTAGCAGATGACGATGCATACGTTGGTTATTTAATAGACTACGAAACTGACGGCGATGTTATGACTGTAGAAGTTGATGTATTTGAAGAAGGTAAAAAAGAATATACAGTATCAAGTGACGATGACCAAGATGAGATTAAAGATATTGGATATGAAGCACCTATCATATTTGTATTAAGAGGTGGAGAATTAAAGCTTAAGGATTCTGGTCATGATGATTACGATATAATAGGTGACGCTGATGGTGGATCAATCTGGTTTAAGGAAAAAGATGGTAACGATATAGTGGTTTATGAAGGTAGCGAAGATGATGATGAAGATTACAAACTTGATAAAGATGCAGTTATCTACCTTGAAGAAGATGAAAAGAGTGTAAACAGCATTGATGAAGGAGACGCTCTTGAGTTCATCATAAAGGATAACGAAATCGTAGTTATCAAGTACACTGAAGAAGAAGACTTAGACGATGGTATGAGATTAGAAGATGCTGACGTTGATGAGGCTGTAAAGGAAGTTAGAGAATTGATTTCTGATTTGCCAAATCCAAGTCAAATTGAGTTAAGCGACAAAAGTGATGTTGAAGAAGCTAGAGAAGCTTATGAAGATTTAACTAGTTCTCAGCAAAACAAAATTAGTGATTCTTTATTAGAAAAGCTAGAAGAGTGTGAAGCTAAGCTTGAGGAAATAGTTCCAGAAGCAACAGCTACAGCAGATGTTTTAGTTGGATCGATTGAGGCAATAAAAAGGGTTACTGTAACTGAAACTAGTGTAGAAGGTGCAGAGTTCTTCGCGGTAAACGGTGGTAGCCAAGTTGCAATTGGTGAACAAACTAATGTACTTGTTAGCGGTGGCAGTAAAACAGTAGAAGTTGAAATATTAGATGTTGATGGTAAGAAATTAGCATCAGGAACATTAGATGTTTCTGCAACTAAGACTGTAGAATTTGAAGTTAAGTAATTTTAGTATAAAATAATAATATTAAGCTAGCCTGTAGTGTCTACAGGCTAGCTTAGTAAAAAACATATCAGGAGGAAACGATGAAATTAAAGAATGTATTAATTCTAAGCATTTCACTCGTAATGATTATGTCTTCAGCGGTTTTTGCTGAAATTCCTGATCAAAGTATTATCTTAGGGGATAAAGCCTATCATATAGATTATTTCTTTTTACCTGAGTTGCTTGATGATATAAATGAACAGCTTAATAAAGCAATTTCTAATGGATATGGACTTAGTTATAGGTTAGATGATGATAATTATAGAGATATGTTTACAGGTGAAATAATACCCCAAGAGGTTATACAGGATTGGCCAAGCATTACCTACTTAGACTCTAACGGTGCCGAGGTAGTATATGATAAGGGTAATGGAGGAGTAATCGAACAACCTAATACATACTATGCAGATGTTAAGGTAGAATCAAGTTCCATTCCAAATATCAAAAGAATAACAATTATTTCTGTTGATAAATCATTTACTGATGTTACCCAATTCAGAGTTTTAAGGCCAATTGATAACATAGATGTAACTAGGGATATTAGCGAAAGAATTACTGTCCTGACTGATAAGGAAATTACTATTCAGTTCTTAGATAATGATTCCAAGCTTCTTGCAAGCGGTATTTTGGATCTTAAATCAGCAAGTGGTGAGGTGAAAATGATTATAAGGGCAGAGGATAGTACCCCAGTTGTTAAATATTTTGAGGTTACAGATATATATTAAAAAAATTCTACAGTATTTAATGTTTGAAAATTTAACATTAAATACCACTATTTTTAGTGTATAAAATATATTATAATGTATTTAGCAAAACGAAAAAAATAAATAATTTTAGGAGGGACCTAAAACATGAAGAAAAGAAGAGTTGTGTCTTTAGTTGCAGCTGCTTCATTATTGATGGTTAATGGCGCTTATGCAGCGATTCCTGGGAATACTGTTATATTAGGCGACAAAGCATACCATATTGATTTATTATTTGAAGATAGCTATAATGCACAAATTCAAACAGCATTAGTAGAGGCAGGAGATGCTTTATACTACGACTTCAATGATGAAGGTTTTAGAACTATATTTGGTAACCAATTCGTTACTGATGCAGAAAAAACTCAATGGCCTGAAATAACCCGGTTAGATGAGCACGGTGATGAGACTAGATATGAAGCAGGTACTCAAAAACCGATTGGTGACGCTGAGTTGGCTGTTGAAAGTGTAAGTGCTATTAACGAAACAACAATTCAAGCAACGCTAGTAACAGATGAAAATGTTACTGAAGAAAACTTAACAGAAAAAACACTAACAGTAGCTACAGGAGAAACTACTTTTACTGCTACATACGAAGCCGGAAGTCTTGTTG
>JAKSBP010000044.1 GCA_022361035.1 Clostridia bacterium | reverse complement strand
CTATAATTCTAGGCAGTCCAATGACTTCTCCCGGTATGGCTCTATTTATCAGGGTACCGTCTCCAAGCTGACCCTCGGAGTTATCTCCCCAGGCAAATACCTTTCCGCCCTCTCTTAGAGCTATACTGTGATTTTCTCCACCGGATATGGCCTCCACACAGTCAATACCAACTACCATAACGGGTACATCCCTTCCACCGCCGAAGGTTCCATCTCCTAACTGACCAAGGGTGTTGTCTCCCCATGCCCTTATTTTTCTATCGGATTTAAGGGCTAGGTTATGGAATTCTCCGCAGGCTATATCCGTTACTCCCTCTATGCCCCTTACCTTTACTGGAATAGTACTAAATTCTCCGAACTCTCCACTTCCTAGCTGACCTAAAGTGTTATCTCCCCAGGCCCAGACAGTTCCATCATTTTTTATGGCTAAGCTGTGGTCAAAGCCGGCACCAACAAATATAGCACCCTTTAGGCATATTACCTCAACTGGCCTATTACTATCAACCTCTATGCCGTCTCCAAGCTGGCCTAAGTCATTTTCTCCCCAGGTTCTTACCGTTCCATCGTTAAGCAGTGCCATGCTGTGGTTTCCCCCAGCTGCTATGGCTCCAAGCTGCATTAGGGCAATATCTGTTATATCTACAACCGTTACTGGACTAAGTCTCCTATTCTCCCTAGTACCATCTCCTAACTGGCCATTGGAGTTTAACCCCCAGGACCATAGGGTTCCATTGGACTCTAGAGCTAAGCTGTGAGAATCACCAGCGGTTATTGCTATTATGTTGGTTATTGTATTTACTTGAACTGGAGCATTTCTAAAAGCTTGTGTCCCATCTCCTAACTGACCATTAAAATTTGCCCCCCATGCAAATACTGTCCCATCGGATTTTAGTGCTAAGCTAAACCTATCACCGGCAGCTATTGCTATGACATCGGTTAATCCTATTACTGGCGCTGCTGTTGGAAATAGACCCCCAAAAAAACCCCGCCCAAGCTGTCCGCTAAAATTTTCTCCCCATCCAAATACGTTTCCATTAGAATCTAAGGCTAGACTATGGTTCAAACCACCGGATACTGCCACAATATCGGTTAATCCATTAACCTGTACTGGTATATCACTATCTGCAAAGGTTCCATCTCCAAGCTGACCGTTACTATTATCTCCCCATGCAAAGGCCGTTCCATCGGATTTAACGGCTAAGCTGTGGAAAAATCCGGCTGATATAAAGGTAACATCACTAATCCTTACCAGCTCTGTTGGAACATCTCGGTCAACTCTTGAATTAATCCCTAGCTGTCCCTGTGAATTATCTCCCCATGCAAATACCCTTCCATCGGAACGTAGAGCTAAACTATGCGCATCTCCTCCGTCAACCTGTATAATGTCATCTATATTACATACATTTACAAAGGTATCCCTAAAGGTGGGGTATCCCAACTGTCCATAATTGTTGTATCCCCATGCAAAGGGTTTACATTTTTTACTCTTCTTACTCATTTACAATACCACCCCAAATTTTATTTTGTACATCTAATTTAAATAAATTTACATTCTCTTTTGGTACATTATATTTTTAATTACTTGGCTTTGTGACATATTTTAAGGGCTTAAATTTTACTTTATAAGCCCCTAAAAATTTACTAGCTTTTAAATTATCCCTAGGTTTATTTTCCCTTTAAATATCTTTGGATGGAAGGGATTTTATTTAGAGTATCATACATATGAGGAAAGTCATTTAGTATTATATCTATACAGCTTTTACAGAATTCCTCCCTTAAATATTCTGAATTTAGTAAAACACTTTTATATCCCCAAACATGGGTGTACTTCTTATATTTATCTATATCCATATTATTTGATATAAAGGATGCTATCTCTATCTCCTTCTTTTTTGCACACATGGCGAGGAGCCTCTGCTCGGCAAACACCATCAATATCACTCTTTTTTTCTGCTCCTTTGGTATATCGAAGTCACTATTCATAAACTTGATTGCTTCATCAACAAAATAGTCCTTCAATTCTCTATTGCCAAAATAAACTAGGGCTGTATTACAGGGATTTACTTTCCAGTCCCACTCCTCATCATAACCATATTTATATAGGGTACTAAAGCTTTCAAATTCGGGATATACAAGGCCTCCCAAAATTTCCCTATGACTAACACATAGGTCCTGACCCTTTATTTCTTCAAATATGGAATCCCAAATTACAAAATCCATATCCAGCATAACCGTTGGCACTTCCTCCGTCTTCAAGGAATATATTTTACCGCCAGCCCAGAATAAAAGAGGGTCCAATGCCTTAGGTACTATTTCCTCCAGGGAGGTATCTATTCCTAAATCATAGATTTCTGATAGTCCTAAGCTATAACAATAATCTCCACCCAGCTTATCAGTATACATCTTAATAGAGCCATTCTTTTGTCTCCATTTTAATGCCGACAATATAGTTACCAGCAGGTCAAAATCCTCTATGTAATATTCTTCGTCAGGGTGATTTATAAAAAATGGTTTAGTCCAGTTTGAATGAAAAGCCTTCATCATTTTTCCTCCCTTTATTCTATATTCTATTTATTTAAAATCTTAATACTGTTACTTATATATGATTATTCATATAAAGTATTCATTTTTTTTATAGGTAAGAATATAATGGCATAAAGATTATATTATAAGGTGGAGTTGTTTAATGACTAATATAATAGAGGACAGTAATATTTCCATATTAATAAACCATAAAAGGGGTCTTTATAACGATAAGAATTGGATGTGTATAAAAAAAAGGTATGAGTTTCTAATACCTAATGGAGAAATTGTCATTGGTGATTATCCAAAGGATAATTACAGTAAATCCTTAACCATAAACAATGCTGCTAAAAGGGCAAGGGGAGATATTTTTATTATTGCCGATTCCAATATAGCCTTTAATTTTGAATCTATAAAAAAGGGCCTTGATATGTTAAAACAATATCCCTTCATAGTCCCCTATGGAGATGTCATATATTTAAATCAACATTCAACTAGGGATTTTTATACCCTTTCTCCTAAGCTAAATATGAATGGTATACGTTTTTCCGTATACAAAAGGGAACCGGCATCGGTGGGCTATATTTTCATAGTACCTAGAAAGAACTTTGAAGACATTGGAGGCTTTGATGAAAATATAACTGATTGGGATGAGGAAAATATGGACTTCAATGATAGGCTGTACGCTAGGTTTGCTGAATCTAAAAGACTAAATAACTATTCAATATGGAGTCTATTTTATGAAAAAGTTAATTATCCTTTATATATGAAAGGGATAAATGTTGAAAAGATACTAAAAATGAAATACCCCCTGGGGGATATGTCTTGGAATATCAGTATTTAATCTCGGCATATTAATCCTAAATGTAATAAATCCTTAGAAACAACTTTAAAATGGGGCTGTGTGAAAAAATACACAGCCCCATTCT
>JAKSBP010000300.1 GCA_022361035.1 Clostridia bacterium | reverse complement strand
GGATGAGGATTAAATTTATAGAAAAAATGAGAAAGTTACCTTTAGGTAAAATCCACGAAAAAGGAGTAGGCAGCTACAAAAAAAATCTAGTAGAAGATACTGATAGTGTAGAGGCATTACTTGCACATATGATACCTGAAGGAATTCCCTTTGTTTTAGTACCTATATTTACTTACATTGTTATCTTTATTGTAGATTGGAGATTGGGACTCCTTTCTTTAGGCTCTATTCCCTTTGGTATTATCCCAATGACTATCTTGATGAAAAAGGGAATTGCTAAAATGGGAACTTACTATAAGTCAGGAGAAAAGATGAATTCTACAATAGTAGAATACATTACAGGAATGGAAGTAATAAAGATATTTGGAAGAACAACGGATTCATATAAACTTTATAAGGATTCTGTAAAGGGATACAAGAAATTTACTTTAGAATGGTTTGAAGAATGCTGGACATATATGGCTATGTATGGGGCAATATTACCTTGTACTGTAATACTGTTATTACCAGTAGGAATTTTTATGTATTTAAATGGAAGTTTAGAACTAAGTAAACTTATTTTTTCACTTTTACTTTCTATGAGCATAGGAGTACCCTTAGTTAGGATGTTAGAATTTTTCCCATTAATACCTCAGTTAGATTATAAAATTAAGGAGCTAGAAAATATCTTTGAGGGCGATGAGTTAAAAACTGGTACAAAGGATATAGATATAAATAGGTATGATGTAGAATTTAAAGATGTAACATTTGCTTATGAAAAGGAAGAAGTTATTAAAGGGGTTAGTTTTTTAGCTAAGCAAAATACTTTAACAGCCATCGTTGGAGAATCGGGAAGTGGTAAAAGTACACTAGTAAAATTACTAGTTCACTACTGGGATATAAAGCAAGGGAAAATATCTATAAACGGTATAAATATAAATGAATTTTCAATTGAAAAACTAATGGAATTAATAAGCTATGTTTCCCAGGATAATTTTCTATTTAACACTACTATTATGGAAAATAT
>JAKSBP010000324.1 GCA_022361035.1 Clostridia bacterium | reverse complement strand
TAATGATTTTCAGGTGAGTAATACTAGGCTCCAGTTTTCAATTCATGAAGCAACAAAGCAGATTATGGTAAAATTATTGATAATAGTACAGATGAAGTTGTTAAGGAGATTCCACCAGAAAAACTGTTAGATATGGTAGCAGACATGATAGAGAGAGCAGGGTTGCTTGTAGATAGAAAGGTGTAGAAGATTATTTGTAATTCTGTAGCTTTTAAAAAAAATGACTATAAAAGTAGTAAAATGTTAAAAAAAGTATAAAGTATTTGTAGATTTGTTACGATATATATAGTGAGAAGATAAAATTAAATAATTAATAAAAATAACAGGTCATGGATGAGCTGATGAGTATTTGCTATATAAGGCAGTTAAATACACTCTATAGCTTATCTTTTTTATGTGCTGTTATTTTTGTTTTAGAACTTTTGTCCCAGGTATTCAAATTAAATAGTAATAAAAAACTATTTATTGTTTTCCTAATATAATCGATAATTATAGTAGATATAGGAGAAAAAAGAAGGAATTCAAGAAAGATGAATTAATTCAATAAAAATGCATTAATTCAAAAGAAATCCTGCTTAATGACTCAGAAAAGAATTTATGTCAGATCATGGATGAACTGATAGCCTAATTTTTACCCTGTAGGATACAGGATTGATTAGGATGTTAGTTCATTCTTTTTGCCTATCGGAGAGTCAAATAAAAGATTGATTATCAAAGGAGGAAACAATATGTTAGTACTTGGAAGAAGACCTGGTGAATATGTGATGATTGGTGACAAAATAAAGGTACAAGTTGTAAAGAGTAAGGAAGGTGATCTGAGATTGGCCATTGAAGCGCCAAAGGAAATGCAGATCATGAGAGGTGAACTGTTAGAGGATAAAGATGATGAAAGCTTTCAATACCAATAGAGGCTGATGAATTAATACTTAATTGTTTTGAAGTTTATTTAATTAGTTATAGTAAGTCGAGTGGCCATTAGACTTATTAGATATATGAGTTACTGTTTTATGAGTTAGTTGAGTAATGAAAATGGAGGTTCATTAAAAGCAGGTTAAAAACAAGGAGGGAATATAACTATGATTATTAATCACAATCTTATGGCGATGAACGCCCACAGACAATTAAAAATTAACAATAGGTTCCAAGCAAAGAACTTAGAAAAGTTATCTTCTGGTTACAGAATCAACAGAGCTGGTGACGATGCGGCAGGACTTTCAATTTCTGAGAAGATGAGAAATCAAATTAGAAGTTTACAACAAGCTTCAAGAAATGCACAAGATGGAATCTCTTTAATTCAAACTGCAGAAGGTGCATTGAATGAATCACATAACATAATGAAGAGAATGAGAGAGTTAACTATCCAAGCTGCTAATGGAACAAATGAAGTAGAAGATATTAATGCAATTACAGCAGAGTTAGATTCTTTAGTATCTGAGCTTGATAGAATTGCTAATTCAACTGAGTTCAATAAGAAGAAATTGTTAAATGGTGACTTAGTAGGTGGATTGATTTTACAAATTGGTGCAAATGAACCAATAGCTGAGAATACTTTAACTATTGACGTAGCTGCTATGGATAGTGGTAATTTAGGTGTTGCGGCAGTAGGCGGTATTACTGATCATACTAGTGCTATGACTCAACTACTTGCTATTGATGGTGGAATCGGTATACTTTCAGCAGAGAGATCTAAGCTTGGTGCATTCCAAAATCGTTTAGAGCATACAATTGTTAACCTTGATAACACAGTTGAAAACGTTCAAGCGGCTGAGTCTAGAATCAGAGACGTAGATATGGCTAATGAAATGTCAGCTTTCACAAAGAATAACATATTAATGCAAGCATCGACAGCAATGTTGGCACAAGCTAATCAAATGCCTCAAGGAGTACTTCAACTATTAAGATAAAACTAAATAATCAAGAGAAGAAAAATAAAGTTCTTCTCTTGATTAATTTAAATTTAGTTAAATAAAAGTAGCTACATAGAAGATTTTATTATAAATCGCAGATTGAACTAAGGATAATATGGATTTGACTATGATTAAAAACTGTTTATTAGACAAAAACAGTTTATTGTTGATTTTACTTTTATTTACTGAGGAGGAAGGGTGGTAAGATGTATAATAAGAATAGATTATTTTCGTTGACCCTGTCAATATTTCTGCTATTTCATCTATTGGTTCCATTTTCTCTTGGTTATGCAGCAACTGGTTATGTTACTGTAAACAAGACTATCAATCCTAATTCTATTTTTGTAGATGAAGAAGCAGAGGTAATATTATCTGTTCAAGGTTCATCACCGGTAAACGTTATAGTGCCAAATGATGTAATTCTTATTATAGATAAATCTGGCAGTATGAGTCCTAATCATGCTCCAAATGAAGGAGAAGATAAGATTCATAATGCTAAGGAGGCAGCCAAGGGATTCATTGACTTAATGGATATGAGTAAGCATAGAGTAGGTGTAGTAGATTTTAGCAACCCTGGTATGACTAATTCCTTTGATTTAACTACGGATGTGGCAAGTGTAAAGGCTCATATTGATACCATTAATGCAGATGGTGGAACTGCAACAGGTGACGCCATAAATACTGCCGTAGGACTTTTAGAAGCAAAGCGGGCAGATGCACAGCCAATCATTGTATTGTTAACCGATGGTGATGCTACTATACCAAGGGATGGACCAGTAAGCGCCTATGATTATGCGAAGCAAGCGGCTGCCGCAGCGAAGGAAAAAGATATTGTATTCTATACTATTGCGTTATTAAACGTAGGAGAAGACCCAGATACCAGTGGTCCAAACCTTTTACTAAAGGAAATGGCAACAACTGCACAGCATCACCACTTCGTACTAGGTTCTACTGGTTTGGTTGAAATTTATAACAGAATTGTAGATGAAATTGGTAAAGCTAGTGCATATGATGTAACATTGACTGATATTGTATCTCCAGAATTTGAGATTGTTCCCGATTCCTATATGGATAACATTCCAAAGCCTACAGTGTTAGGAAATACTTTGACTTGGGAATTCCAAGAACTTAAGGATGAGGAACTTATCTTTAAATATAGAATACGTCACAAGACTGGTGAAAGAATTGGACATCTTCCAGTATCCTCAGGGTCCAATATTACCTATTTGGATTATACTGATACACGGATAAATGAAGATATTCTAGCACCTTCAATTACGGTAAAGCATTATCCTCCTAATATTATAAGTTTAAGTAGTGATTCTTCTAATGTTGCTGGTGGAGATATAATCACCATATCCGGTGAGCATTTCCGTCCAGGACTAATAGTTAAGTTTGGAGATACTGAGGCAGTGGTTCAAGAGTTTGTAGACTCTACTCAATTAAAGGTTGTTGTACCTGCGGGTCAGCAAGGAAATACTAGTATTACAGTAACAAATGATGATGGACAATTCGCCACCGCTGATTTCAGGTATTTTGCTGACCCTATAATTAATACAATCGATCCAGCTGTTGGTCCTATAACAGGAGGAACAAGTGTTCAGATAGTAGGGCAATATTTTATGCAAAATGCTCAAGTGAAATTTGGAGAACTTCAAGGGACTGGTGTCACTGTATCTAGTGATGGAACCTCTGTTTCGGTTACAACACCTGAAGTTCCAGCACCAGTTGTTGTTAACGTTCAATTAATTAATCCCGATGGAACGAATGTCACCGTAGAAAATGGATTTACCTATGAATTGCCACCGGCACCAGAGATTACTCTTATAACTCCAAATGAAGGTGAAATGGCGGGTAATGAGATAGTACATATACAAGGAGCAAACTTTACAGTCCATGGGGAAGTATACTTTGGCTTAAATACAGGTACTGGCTATTACTATAATAGTGATACAGAAATACGTATTATAACCCCAGCATCGGACACGGCGGGTCCTGTAGATGTAAAGGTAGTTAACTCCGATGGACAGTATACAATTCTAGCAGGGGGCTTTACCTATAAAGAACCACCACTACCAAATGACCCAGCACCGGAGATTATTTTAGTAAGCCCAAATGAAGGTGTATTAGAGGGTAATGAAGTAATACATATAGAAGGTAGCAACTTTGCACTTGGCAGTGAAGTGTATCTCGGTACGAAAAAAGCTGGAGGATACTACC
>JAKSBP010000409.1 GCA_022361035.1 Clostridia bacterium | reverse complement strand
TATAAAGGCAATTTACAAATATATAGGACTTAATAGGATACTAAAGCATGGAGGAAGAAGGATGGAACATGGGAACAAAAAGCTGCGACATGAGCTTAAATATTTTATTAATAACTATGAATACAGCTATTTGAAAAAAAGACTTGAATTTGGCATGAATAAAGATAAGAATAGCGTCATTGATGAGGGCTATCATGTTCGCAGTTTATACTTTGATGATATTTATGATAGTGCCCTTAATGAAAAGGAATGGGGAATATTCAAACGAAAAAAGTATAGGATAAGAATTTATAATGTCAGTGATTGTATTATAAAATTGGAGAAAAAAAGTAAGTATGGTCAATATATAAGAAAAGATACAGTTAACATTACTAAGGATAGATTTTATATGCTTGTAGATGGTGAACATCAGCTTGAATCATCAGATAATGAGTTATTAAGGGAACTCTATATTGAGAAGAAAACTAGGTTACTTAGACCTACAGTGATAGTTGATTATGATAGGGAAGCCTATATCTCTGAGGCAGGCAATGTGCGAATAACCTTTGATAAAAATTTAAGGGCCTGCATTAATTCCTATGATATATTTGATGATAAAATCGCAACGAAAAGGGTTTTTTCCGAACCTAAAATGATTATGGAAATTAAGTACGACTCCTTTTTACCTACTCATATTCGTAACTTAATTCAAATATGTAATCATAATATTTCCCAAGCGTCTAAATACGTAATGTGCAGAAAAGCCATCAGTAGTTTCGCATAGACTAATATATATTATAGGAGGATACAATGAACGGAAGGCTAGGATTACAGGATATTTTTAAAGAGGGTATATTTGAGCTTGGTAATTTTCAGAATTTATCACTAATTAATATTTTAATAGGGCTTTGTATTACTTTAATCGTTGCCCTATTTATATTCTATATATATAAAATCACCTTTCAAGGAGTTATATACAGCCATGGTTTTAATACATCCCTAGTATTGCTATGTTTAGTTACTTGTTTAGTTATAATGACAATTAGCTCAAATATAGTACTATCATTAGGTATGGTTGGAGCCCTCAGTATTGTCAGATTCAGGGCTGCAATAAAGGACCCAAAGGATATTGTATTTATGTTTTGGGCAATTTCAGCGGGCATAGCCTCCGGGGCTGGGATTTATTCTATAGCCCTTGGAGGGTCCCTATTTATTGGTATGGTTTTAATGATAATGTCACGTAGAAAATTTCAGGTTACCACATACCTTCTAATAATAAAGTATGAAGAAAATGCTAAGGCAGCTATACTGCCAATACTTAATAAATTAAATTATGTTTTAAAATCTAAAACCGTTTCCAATGGAAAAACGGAACTTACCCTGGAACTGAGAAAAGTAGGAGATAATACCTCCTACGTAGAGAGTTTATCTCAGATAGATGGAGTAAATAGTTCAATACTAGTAAAATATAACGGTGACTATGCTGAGTAACCTCCTCTAGTAAGTAGGATACTCTATCCCACCTAAAGTAGGAAAATAAAACCCCCTTACCTCCTGTAAAAATGGGAGCTTTAAGGATTGATAAAAATATGGGTTATATATGGTGTTGTGCCACTGAATGGAGGAAGACATTATGCGGCGATGGATGAAACGAGGTATCCTTTTTGTATTAACTTTTACCATTATATACTTTGGAATTTATGGTTTTAAATTATATAGAGATTTACAGAATCAGAAAGTATTTTATGAGGTATTTGATGAGGAGAATTGGACAAATCCACTTGACAATATTGGCCTAGCTGAAGATTTAGATATCTACAAAGACGATGAAGAACTCCATCTTCATAATATATATGTTACAGTTTTCAAGCCTAGAAACAATAATGATAAAAATTCATATAACTTTGAGGAGCTTATAAAATTTAGTGGGGAGAATGAGCTTAAGAAATCTAAACTTGAAATTTTCTTTGAAGATGAGAATAAAAACATATTAAAAAATCAAATATTTATAAAAGAACCAAATGCTACAATTGAAATAAGGGGAAGATCATCGAGAAGAGCACTCCAAAAGTCATTTAAGATTAGATTATTCGATAGAAAAGGATTATGGCATAATCAAAATATTATTAATCTCAATAAGCACTACTTTGACCCTTTACGTATACGTAATAAATTGTCCTTTGACTACCTTAAAATCATACCAAATATAACTAGTTTGAGAACTCGCTTTGTAAGACTCTTTGTAAAGGATTTATCAACTGACTTTCCAGATGAAACCTTTAGGGATTATGGATTCTTTACTCAAGTTGAACAACCCAATACGCTGTTTCTAAAAAATCGGGGATTAGATCCAAATGCCCATCTATACAAAGTAGAAGACTTTAAGTTCCTACGATACCCTGATAATATAAAAAATAAACAAGATGAGGGTTTTTCTAGGAAAAGCTTTGAAGAGATATTAGAGATAAGGGGAGAGGAAGACCATGAAAAATTAATAAATATGCTTAATGATGTCAACGATTATAGTAAAGATATTAATGAGGTTTTTAAGACCCATTTTGATAAAGAAAATTATTTAACATGGATGGCCATAAATATCCTCTTTGATAACTATAGAAAGGCAAATACAGACTATTTATTATACAGTCCTTTAAACTCCAATAAATGGTACTTTATGCCATGGAATTTTGACGATGCATGGTCATTTGAGGAGAATAGACCAAAATGGCAAAGGGGACTATCGGCATATTGGGACAATGTACTACACAAAAGATTCTTTAAAGAGGCCGAGAACGTTGATGCACTAAATGATAAAATTGAAAAGATAAGTAAAATAGTCAATAAAGAAAGGACTAAAATGTTTTTAGATAGTTATTATGATGTCCTGCTATCTAATATAACTAAGCTGCCCGACTTTAAATATTTACCCGTTACCCTAGAGACCTATAAAAGGCAATATGAAGAACTGGCGGAGTTAACGGAAATTAATCGTCTTTATTATTATGAGCTATTAGAAAATCCAATGCCCTTTAATTTAAATGAGCCTCATTACAGAGAGAATAAATATATTTTTACCTGGGAAGAATCCTTTGACCTTCAGGGCGATGATTTGTACTACGACTTTGAACTAAGTAAAGATAAAACCTTTTCTACCCCTATTAAAACTGTTAAGGATATAAAAAATCCTAGGTGGGAAGTGAAGAATCTTGAGAAGGGTACCTATTACTGGCGTGTAACAGTAAGGGATTCTAAGGGGAATTACCAAACAGCCCATAGGATTTTTAGGGATGAATATGGTGATAGATATTATGGTATAAAACAGTTTGTTCTTGATGATAAAAAGGAACTATTGGCCTTTGAGGATACCCATCCTAAAGAAATAGAAGAATCAGAGGATGAAATAATAGTAATCAGGGACAATTCTCCATCGGGGGAATTAAAGATTATCGACAAAGAACAGGAGCAGGTTACTCCTGAAAAAGAGACAGAAAAGCCCAAGGATTTGAAAAAGCCTTATAAAACCTATAGATTAAAAGCGGGGGAAACCTTGTATTCAGTGAGTATGAGATTTTATGGCACTAAGAGAAAGATTGAAGAAATAAAAAAATTGAACAATATTAAGGATGAAAATAACCTTTCCATTGGTCAGGTACTAAAGCTCCCTCATAAATAAGAGAAATGAAAGGGTTAGGGGAAAATAGTCACCAAGGGAAACAGAGGCCTTAGCATCCTTTAGAATTGATTTGTAATATAGAATTTATATAGAAAATAACAACCTTTTTGGTTGTTATTTGAGGCTGTTAACAAACTCCCAATTTCTGCGTTACTGCTAAAATCTCCGGTGCTCACTTGCAGTAGAGCAAGCTCCGCTCCTCGATTTTAGCGTGCCTTGAACTTGGAAGTTTGTTAAAGCCTATCATCTTGTTAACTTTG
>JAKSBP010000102.1 GCA_022361035.1 Clostridia bacterium | reverse complement strand
TATAGGATTTTATGAATATAATCTTATAGCTTTGGCAACTATATAATCAAACTTGGTACCAAATTATACAATTCTTTAATTAAATAATTATTGTCAGTTTGGATATTGAGTTTCCTTTAGACACAAAATTATTTACAGACTCTCATGGATTCTATTTACCACCTCTAATTACACGCAGTTCTATTTCTTGATTTTCAACCCTAGATTTTAGATCCTTTATATCTTCTCTGATTTCAGTTATTGCTTCACTATTTTGCTTATATCCATCCTAAAGAGCTTTATAGTTTTCCTCCATCTTATTTTCTAACCTAACAATATCCTGTCTAACATCATAATGTCCTTGCGAACTTCTTTAAATCCATTTTGCATTAAAGCAAACTTATTTTGCATTTCATTATATATCTTTTCTATCAATTCAAAGGTTTTATCTTCCACAGTTATCAACCCCTTAAGTTTATCTTATCATAACCTCATAATACATAGAAGCAAATTAAAAAGCAAGATATTAAACTAAGAGTGTCTAGAACTTTTAATTTTTATTCAGTTTTAAAATTGTCCACAACTCCGTCCCCTAAACATGTAATTGCCAAATCTTACATTGCTAATATTTCTATATTATACAACTAATCCCTTTAAATATCATCATTATTCAAAATCAACATTTTCTTTGAACATAATCAATATATTTTGAGTCTAATATTTATTCAATTATTATAAATCCTTTATCTTATGAAATCCAAATTTTTTAAAGATATTTCCTCTAACAAGTTTTAGAGATTTCAAAATATGTTGTCAATAACCCCGTCCCTTAGGTATTTACATTAGTATAACCGTCTATTTTAAGTAAGTCCTATAAATAATACTATGCTCTAATATATCATACAATTTGTCCATACATTCAATTACAATTCTACTCATTTCTAATACAATATCTTTATCCACATGTAAACTGCTTTCACCATGTGCTATATCATTTCTATATTTTAGCAGTTTCCACATCTTATGCTTAAACTCACGCTTTTCGAATTTTTCCAAATTAAATCTCTGTAGAATATTATTTATAGTACTAAAGCCTACATTTGATTTGGTAGGTACTTTTCCAGATATTTTGAATTCTGAAGAAAAATAAGTTTTTAAATCTAAAGTAAATTCAATTTGCTTTAATGCACTTACTCTTCCATCTTTCAATCTCTTCTTCATATCTAAATCATGTGTAAGAATATTTGGATGAACATTCTCCATATCTAGACTCAATTCATTTAATTTTCTCGAATAAATCTCAAAACTTTTTACAACAAAACCTTCCCACAGGGCATAAAGAGAGGGTATTGAGTATTTTTCTAAAATAGTCTTTTGTTTTTCTGAAACCTTATACAAATATGGTATGGTTTTTAAAACTGAAATCTCATCGATTCTCCATCTAATTTCCTCATCTAATTCATTTCTAAGTTCATCAACCACACTCATATTTAATACTCCGCAAATAGCTTTTTTGCCCTGTTCATTCTTTTAACAACTCTACTTTTACTACTAGAATCAGAACCTGTATATTTTCTAAATTCTTCATCAATTTTTAACACATCAATTTTGTTAGTCAATTTAATTGGGGGAATAGACTCATAATGTTCTATATTCATAGCAACACCTGTAAAGATAGCATCAACCAAGCTTGTAGATAATTGATTATTACTAAATCTAAAAATTCTTGACCCCAAAGGAGCTAACACGTTAATAGTTCTTATAAGTAAATTTTCAAAATTATAATTAAATCCATTTTTAACTGCATTTTCCATGAATTTAGTCATGTGTTTTGACATATGCTTAGTACTTACATTATTCCAATTGTTATAAAGTGAACTAATTCTAAGCACTAACTCCTGCAAATATCCCTCTGATTTCTTTTGTTCACTTACATTCATGAGATTAACGAAGTTCTCGTTCTTAGCAACTCTATCTAGATATTCATTAAATTGACTTGAAATACCTCTAAAAACGCAATTTCTTATTTCTTGCTCTGTCAAAGGTGCTCCTCCAGTATTCAACCTGTTAAATAACTCGTATCTCATATCTAACTTGCTATCCCACTTTAATATTTCAACTCTACAATATGTCCTTCTGATATTTCTTTGATATTTTATTGGCAACTCTTTATAACTAAAATCTTCAAAACTCTTTATTAAATCCCCTTCGTCAAATATCCAGTTATTTTTATCTTTATTGCCTTTTAATTCACCAAAAAAAGATAGAATTGTAGATATTCTTTGAAGACCATCGACTAATTCCCATCTTCCCTCATTATCTTCAGCAACAAATATTGGTGGAGTTGGAATACCTAATAGAATTGATTCAATAAAACGTGTTTTTTGATAATTAGTCCAACGGAACAATCTTTGAAATTCAGGCGAAATTATAATTTCATCTCTCTCATACATACTCATAATTTCACCATATGACATATCTAATCGATCAGTAGTTAAATTATTTCTAGCTTCCTTTATTTCAGCCTCTAAAGCGATTTGTTTTTTATTTAACTCATCATTAGTCATTATCTCACTCCTCATTATGTTAAATAGCTACATAATATTCTAAAGATAATAGTAGAAGGTTCAACTAACACCTTTTCAAATTTATCTTAATCTACATACTTTTATTCTACATAACCTCTCTTTCTCCTCCAAAATTTTGCAAAAACTATAAAAACTAGACGCTTTCTTTAACACCCAGCTTTATTTTTTCCTCATTCTTATTTAGCAAAACTAAAATCAGTCATACTTTTTGCCTTTTTCTTGCCAGTTAGATACTTTCTATTAATTTTCATCAGTTTTAGTTAACTTTAAAAATCTATATACATATTGTCATTACAACGTTTTACAAATTCTTAAACTTAAACATTACATACAGCAACCTTCTCAAAATCCGTTGCTGAAAATATCGAGGTGTCAGTATAACCACTTTCTATCATCTTCCAAATAGTTTCTCGCTTCTTTTTTTATAATCTCTGCTCTTTCTGATTCTGTAATATCTTTTTGTTTCACTAATACATCTAGTACAGAATCTTCCATTGCCATTAGTTCAAACTGTCTAAAGTTGTGTAACAATTTTGAAGATTCTATATCAATTTCATTCTTGATTTTCTTTGATGTATTCCTATTATCCCTAAATTCGATAAACGAAATTGTTATTGTTAACATGCAAATATTTCTACTTGATATGTCAATATTCTGTTCACCTAACAATCCAATTAATTGTATAAAACCAGCAATTCCTAAAAATAAATATATTCGAGTTTTTATAAAACAATTATAGTATTCTGTAAACTTATCTTCCAATTTATAATTCTTAACTAACTCATTTTTTAATTCATCTACTATTTTATAATCAGATAACATAACTTTATTTATCCTTTTCATAACATACCAACTTGTTATTTTTCCTTGAACCATACTGAGTAGAAATATAGCAATGTATAAAAGAATATAATATTTTGATGAGGTTATGTCTATAATTGTATCCAAAAAATCACTCATACTTACCTCCAACATTCTTCATAATTTTACTTAATTATTATTTTACAAATTAGACAGGGCAAAATTCAACTAATTCCTTTAAATTTTTGCATTAATGTACATAATTTTTCTACACAATTTTTCTTTTCCCTTTAATTTTCTACAAAAGTACAAAAACTATAAAAAAACTAGACCATTTTACTATCTAGTTTCATGTGTTCTTATTTTTCTTTCCCCCAGGGTACATTTAACCCCATCCATCTAGTCCCAAATCCACTTCCCCATTTACCTTTATTTGTTATCCTCCAGCTTCCTATGGGGGAGGGTGTATTTGCCTTGCCGGTAGCTATTGAATATCTCTTTATTACTTCATTATTATCTTGATTAATAAGCTCGAGGAGCTTTGCGTTTATGTCTATGAATATAGCTAAATTTTTATAATTGGGGTTTTCCCGCATTTTTCTTTCTTCCCAGATACTATATTCTTTAATTTTTCTGTTTCTAAATGTATTTGTAAGATATTGTGAGAGTTCCATATCTTTAAAGATTGTTTTTCCAAATCCCATTAAAATACTTATAAAGACTATACAAATAATCATCCATAAAAAGGCTCTCTTCAATCTAAGTCCCCCCTTACATTTCTATTTATATGTAGGGAGGACATATTGTTATGCCATTGGGACAATAAGTATAGTATTTTTTATTAGGTATTTTGTAGGTCAATCTAAAAAAATTGAATTTATTTTTAGATTTAGATATTTTAGATAAAGACTATGTAACAAGGAATAGAAAAAAATATTAAAGGTCTTAGCTTTAGAAGCCAGCTCTATGAGGTTATTTAATCTCTACAACTTACCCTTCTTAACTCTATCAATTAAATTTTCTACCTTTTCCTTTATTATATCCCTCGTATTTCTAAATCCTTCAATGGGGCCACCGGAGGGGTCCTTAAGTCCCCAATCTTCTGAATGTTTGGAAGGCACGTAGGGACACACTACGTTACAGCCCATAGTTACTAGAATATCTATCTCCTCTGGTATGTCGCTTAAAAGTTTAGGGTAATGGTCCCCCATATCAACTCCTACTTCTTCCATCACCTGTACTGCTCCTGGTTTAACTTGTGGATATTCCTCGGTTCCAGCGGAATAGACTTCGAGATATTCACTACCTAGCTTCTTAGCCCAACCTTCGGCCATCTGAGAGCGACATGAATTGTGTACGCAAACAAATGCTACCTTTTTTTTCATTGTA
>JAKSBP010000051.1 GCA_022361035.1 Clostridia bacterium | reverse complement strand
TATATATTTATAAGGTCTATAATTCCCTATGTGTTATAAAAATCGCTCTAAAGGAAACCTCAATGTCTGCTTTCGTTTATTAAGCTTCTTAGTCACATATCTATATATGGAATGCATCTATAAAATTATAAGAGTAAAGGAGATTTTATGTCAGAAAATATAAAATTACAAAACTGTGAACTGAGTAAAACTAGTACTGAAAAAGACGATAGGAAAAAAAAGAAACGTAAGAAAATATTGCTTAATATTTTTCTTGCGATTGCATGTATAGTTCTTTGGAGTGGTGTTGTATATTATGGATATGTTTATGCAAAGGACTATATTGATAAATCTATAAATAATGTTATGCAAAATAATGCATTGGAAGTTAAGCAATTAAGTGAAGAAGTGAAAATGGTTAGCTCTGATATTAATAGACTGCAAAAAGAAATAAGAAGCTTAAAGAGAGAGATTAGAGACGCAGATTCAACATTATCAGATAGTAACGATATTCAAGAAAATATAGAAGAAAGACTTAAGTATTTAGATGATAAATTAATTAAGCTTCAAGAGAGTCTTAGAATCTTAGAGGAGGCACCAAATGGGAAAAATTAATATTTTTATTTTTTTCTTAATAGCACCTTTTCTAAGTCTAATGCTAGTTAGTATGGATTTTATTGAAACCTCTAGTGCTTTGAATATCCCTTTAGAGGAGGTTAGAACGGATATTAAGGGGTTACATGAAGTGACCGAAGGTTTCCACGAAGATATTGTAAGCTTAGAAAAGCAAATATATAAATTTCATGAAGTAGCAAAAGATCAACGTGAAACCTTTAATAAACAAGGAGATAAAATTACAGAGCTTTCTGATCTCAGTGATAAGCAGAAGAAGTTTTCTGAAGATATCTATGAAAAAAAGATATTAGAGATGCTGGGCCCAGCAATAAAGGCACATATTTCTGATAAAGTTGAAATAAAGATTTTCGAACTGAAAGAGTTGGGCTATAGGGGCTATATTGCAAAGGTGAAGCTATTTGATCCCTCAGCCTTTAAAGTTGCTATAGCAAAAGATGAACTAGGACAGGTGGAAACAGTGTCTAGTATGGCAAAGAGAAATAATGCAATACTTGCTATAAATGGAGGAGGATTTTTTTCAACTAAAAAGAACGGGAAGAAGTATGTAAAGATGACAGCAAATACTGTTGTGGATGGCAAGCTTTTGGAGCCATTTTATCAAGATGGTGAAAATTTCTTCTTCACTGGTATTAATAAAGAAGGACAAGTTATAGGGACCGTTCCAAGAAAACTTAAAGATATACTTAACCTTGACCCATATCAAGGGGTAAGCTTTGTACCTATGCTGCTTAAGGATGGTAAGAAGATTCCACTTCCAAAGCTGTGGAAAGAAACAAAGCATCCTCGAACTATTCTTGGAAGATATGGTAATGGAGATTTGATTATGATAGTTATAGATGGTCGCCAAGGAAAATGGAGTAATGGAGTTAGCCTTGAAAGAGTTCAAAATAAATTATTAGAGCTGGGAGTGGAAGATGCATATAACCTAGATGGTGGAGGTTCAAGTTCATTTTACTACAATGGTGAAGTCTTAAATAGGCCGTCAGATGGAAGGGAAAGGCCAGTTGTAAATAGTATACTCATTTACCCTTAAATGGAAAGGCTATTAAATCACAAATTAAAACTACCCGCTTCATGGTATGATACTTCCAAAGCGGGTAGTTTTAGTTGATGAAAAATTCATTAGAAATATAAATAAGCTATTAAATAATAAATATGAGAACTAATTCAACACACCTGTAAAATGATTATGCGTATTATGTAAAGGGATAAAAAATGAATACAAAATTGGGTAAAAAAATTAATGAAGGAGTTTCTGCTGAGATTTTTGAGTGGGAAAATAATGAAAAAATAATTAAATTAGCAAAGAGCAGATCATATAGTCAAGCAATGGTAACAGAGTATTTAAACAGTCAAGTTGCTTGGGAGAGTGGACTATCTGTACCCCAGCCTTTTAAAATGGTGGAGATTTATAATCGCCTAGGAATTGTATTTGAACGTATATATGGAAATACTTTGATGGACCACTTTCTTAATCAATCCCTATGTTCTTTTAATACTAAAGGTAACATAAGAGGAATGAATTATAAAGATGTCCCACGAATAACAGCGAAGATTCTAAGGGAAGCCCATAGAAGATCAGCTGAGAATATGCCATTTCAAAGAAGGGCTATTATATGTTCTATAGAGGAGGCAAAGCACCTAACCCCTTCAGAGAAAAAATTAGTGCTAGATGTTTTAAATAGTATACCGATAAAACAACAATTATGTCATGGAGACCCTAATCTGAATAATATATTAATTAGAGATAGAGACAATAAAGCTTTATTAATTGATTGGATGTACGCTTCAATAGGCAATCCAGAAGCAGACTTAGCAGAATATATTATTACAGTTAAATATGGAAAATCATTTAAAAATATTCCTGGTGGGATTACAGACTGTATTAATCCAATTAGGGAGGAAACAATTAAAGCCTTTATAGATGAATATACGAAACTGTCAGATATTACTTATGAGGATATAGATGCTTGGATTATGCCTATGGCAGCTAGCAGATTATCTGCTGGTATAATAAAGTACGATGAACAGAGACTACTTGTCGGTGAAGTTAGAAAACGACTGAGAAAATACAACTAGATGTTAGGGAAAATTGTATATATAGTGAAACAACATTAACATTCAAGATAAATTTCAAAGAAAATATGAAAACTACCGGCTGTAGGAAGTAGCACAATGGGTTAAATTATTATAAAACAGGTCATTTTATTATTTGCCCTGTTTTTAATTTGGAAAAGATGAAGGAATTCATAGGAATAAATAGAAGTAATGAATTATGATTGACCTTAAAATAGGGTAAAGTTAAGTAATACACAATACTTTTTTGAGTTTGATAAAAATGAAATTAGGGGTGAGATTATGACAAGCAATAATAATGTAAAAATGGAGGATAAAATAATAACACTAGCAGCCATTATGAAAAAATCAAAAAATATTATGATTTTAACTGGAGCTGGGATGGATACAGAAAGTAATATCCCAGATTTTAGAAGCAGAAGTGGCTGGTGGAGGAATATAGACCCAAGAGAAGTAGCTACTAGAGAAGCTTTAAAAAATAATTATAGCCTATTCCATGATTTTTACAGCTATCGTATAAAGAAATTATTTGATGTAAATCCACATAAAGGACACTATGTCCTAGCAAAATTTGAAGAGCAAGGAATAATAAATTCCATTGCTACTCAAAATGTCAGTGGCCTTCATAGAAAAGCGGGAAGTAAAGAAGTATATGAGCTCCATGGTAATATAAATATCGTAAATTGTGATGATTGCAAATCAGATGAAGATATTACTAATTTTTTAAATAGGGGAAGCTGTGAAAAATGTAATAGTGAATTCCTTAGACCAAGGGTAATACTGTTTGGCGAATCCCTTCCTGAAGAGGTCTGGAGTAAAACATTATCTAATCTCAATAAAATAGACTTACTTATTGTAATTGGGACTAGCCTAGCTGTCTATCCAGTAAACGAGCTTCCAAGGATGTTTAATGGCTTTAAAGTTTACATAAATAATGAAGAATCTTTGAATTATAATTATTTTGATTTAACTATTATTGGTAAAGCTAAGGATATACTTATTAAGTTAGATGAGGAAATTTCTAAATCTAGTTGACCATGTAATCTTTAATTCAAAGTCATGTGATAGGAAACTTCAAAGCACTATTTTGCAGATAGATTTGTACTACTTACCATTTTTATGCCAGGTTTTTCATTCTAAAAATATACATGCAGTAGTATTTTAATCTATAATACGAAGTAAAAGAAAGAATGTATTTTTCTTGAATTTTAATAAAATTAATCTCTTAAACATTCTATATATTTTTCTCCAATATATACACCACTCTATTAACAAACTATGGATTTTTTCAACCTAGATTAAAAGTTGATATAAAAAAGCCTCTACAATAAACGACCTGGCTCTAAGTAGTCTATTAAGCTTGTTACAGTTTCACAAGAAAATTTAAGTGTATTCTCAATCATTTCGAATCCCTTGAGTTCCAGTCTGGTCTTGGGCCCACTTACACTAATTGCAGCCACGATTTTACCCCTATGGTATATTGGCGCACTGATACAGGAGAGTCCATATTCATATTCTTCGTTATCATAGGCAAGGCCAGTATTCAATATAGCTTTCTGTACCCCTTCAAAGACTTCGTAATCAACAATGGAATTCATAGTTCTTTTTGAACAGTCATTACTGTTAAAATATTTAATAAGTTCCTCCTTAGATTTAGTGCTCAGAAAAATCTTACCCGATGAAGAGCAATTTAATGGGCTGATTGGAATTAGCCTTGAGGTTAATATGGAATTGTCATTGGAGGATTTATATATATTTAATGAATACCCATTGTGTTCAATATTCAAATTGGTACTCTCTCCGATTTTAATTGCTAAATTATCTACAATCGGCTTAGCTATCTGAACTAGAGATAAATTAGATGAGACTTTAGCACCATATTTTATTAAAACCATTCCAAGTTTATACTTATCTGTGTTATACTCTTTTTCAACGATACCCCACTTTTCTAAGGTTATAAGAATTCTAAAAACCGTTGCTTTTGGTAAATTTAAGTCGCTGGAGACTTTACTGACTCCTAGGGGCTCCTTAGAATTATATAGGTAATCCAATATTTGACCGGCACGGTCAATCATAGTATTGATATTTGTCATGAATTTACTCCTTACATAATATGAAATTTAAAGCTCTCACTTTTACAAGGGAGAGATTTTGTTTTATCTACTTCAGGTTGAGTAGAATCTCCATATGAAGTCTTGAGGCTTAACATATGGTAAAGAAATCTACTATATCATTTATATTTTATTATATATGATATAAAAAAATTTGAAAACCTCACTTTGCAAAGATGTTAAAATTTGAAACGATGTTTCAAAAAACATTGTAAACAGGTTTATTGTGTAGTAAAATACTATTAAGCTATGAAAGTACGTTTTAAAAAATAAAGGAGGGACCATTTTATGGATACACAAAAAACTTCAAAAATTAAAAACTTTTCCACAAATCAGATTTTAAAGTTTGCTATTCCATCAATCATTGGATTACTGCTATTTGTAATTCCTATTCCTTGGGGTGGAGGGGATTTTACCATTGGTGTTGGCTATATGGCCTCACTTTTCAGGGCTTCCTTTGGAAAAGCATTACCAGTCTTTATGGTCTATGTTGTTATGGTCAGTGCTGTAATAACTTTAATTTCTACCCTCTTTAAACCTCAATTTATTAATAATAACAAATTTTTAAGGGAATTATTTCTGGTTACCCCCCTTACCCTTACCATTAGAGTAGTGGCAGCAATATTTGGATATGGGATTATAAACTCTATCAATACATTAGGTTTTGATAAAATATCCAATCCAAATACAGGGGGTGTTGTAGTTAATGACTTATTTCCAGTTCTAGCCACTTGGTTTTTCTTCTCTGGGTTCTTTTTGCCTCTGTTAATGGAATTTGGATTAATGGATTACTTGGGAACCTTAATTAGAAGGTTCATGAGACCCTTATTTAAAGTACCGGGACGCTCCGCAATAGATTCAATAGCCTCCTGGATTGGTTCGGGACCCGTTGGAGTTGTTATTACAGACAAACAGTATAGGGAAGGCTACTATACTTCAAAGGAAGCATCGATAATCTCTGTTTGTTTTTCCTTGGTATCCTTACCCTTTGCCGTATTTATTTTTGGATTTCTAGAATTATCAACAGGTTTTCTGGCCTTCTATGGTGCTATAAGTATTGCATCCTTTGTTGCGGCCTTGATTTTACCTCGAATATATCCCTTGAATAGGAAGTCAGAAGGATACCTTGAAGGTGTGGAAGGAAAGACTAATGAAATCGTACCAGAAGGTTGGAGACTGCATGATTGGGCAATTGAACTGGGTGTTAAAAGAGCTGAGCTGGCACCGAGCATAAAAGGCCTTGTACTCTCGGGATTAAAAACCGTTTTTGATGTTTACCTAAGTCTAATGCCAGTAGTTTTATTTTTAGGAACGGTTTCCCTAGTAATTGCCGAATACACACCAATATTTAGCATTATTTCTAGACCGCTAGTTCCCTTATTTGAATTAATGATGATTCCAGACCCAGCAGTAGCAGCTTCTTCCACATTAGTTGGTTTTGCCGATATGTTCTTACCAGCAATTTTTATTAAGGGGTCTGAATTTGAAATTACGAGATTTATAATTGGTACACTGTCCTTTACTCAACTCATCTATTTAACAGAAACCGGAGCAATAATTTTACGTTCAAAAATTCCCGTTAGCTTTGTTGATTTACTAATAATTTTCCTAGAAAGAACAGCCGTTACCCTACCTATTATTGTTTTTATTGCTCATTTGATTTATTAGAGGGGGAATAATATGAAGCATAAATACATTGCAAAACGATACTGGAAAGATAAATCAACACCTATGGGTGCAGTTGACGAGCTGGCTAAAAAGTATAAGGATGTTATAGATTTGAGTTTGGGAGACCCAGATCAGACTACCGATGAAGGTATAATAAATTTTGCCTTTGAAGAAGCATTGAAGGGCCATACAAAATATACTGATTTTAGAGGTGACCCTGAACTGAGAAATGAACTAAGAAAGTTTTATAGAGAAGAGTACAATACCGATGTAGCCGACGAAGAGATTATGATTTCTGCCAGTGCTTGCCTAGGTATGTACCTTACCCTTGAATCTATATTAGACCCTGGTGACGAAGTAATTATACATTCACCATACTTTACCCCCTATTACCAACAAATTGAACTTGCAAGGGGTATTCCCGTGGAATTAGATACCCTTGAGGAAGATGGATTTCAGATTAATGTTGATAAGCTAGAAGAAGTGATTACTGAAAGGAGTAGGGCAATTATCATTAATTCCCCTAACAATCCAACTGGAGCAGTATTTAGCTTTAATACCTTAAAAAATATTGCTGAAATTGCTGTAAAGTATGATTTAATAATAATTTCTGATGAA
Organism: Clostridia bacterium; assembly: GCA_022361035.1. Taxonomy (GTDB): domain Bacteria; phylum Bacillota; class Clostridia; order Peptostreptococcales; family Caminicellaceae; genus JAKSBP01. Next base: position 3,221 of record JAKSBP010000051.1, on the reverse strand, counting down.
ATCTATGGTGCCTACACCTTTGACCATGACTTTATATCAATGATTTTATTCGATGAAATTCGTGACCGCCTAGTGGTTTTAAACAGTTTCTCCAAGGATTACACCATGACAGGATGGCGTATTGGAAATATTATTGGACCTAGGGAAATTATCAAGACATGCCAAATAATCAATGAAAATGTTGTTTTTACAGCTCCATCGATTTCTCAAAGGGCTGCAATTTATGCACTACGAAACCGCCGAACCATTCAGCCACCAGCAGTTAAGCTATATAAAGATAGGGTATTATATGCTGCTAAACGGATAAATGAAATTCCTTGGATGAGTGTTTTAAAGCCCAAGGGAACATTCTATCTCTATATCAATATCAAAAAATCAGGCTTGACCTCATCAGAAGCAAGTGAATTAATCCTTGATAAAGCACAGGTCCTTACCATACCTGGAAATTCCTTTGGTACCTGTGGTGAGGGCTATATAAGAATTGCATGTACAGTAGATATTAAAGAATTAGAAAGAGCCTTTAATCGAATTGAAAGGATAGAATTAGATAAAGATGTTTAGCAAGCAGGAGATGTATTTTCTCCTGCTCAGGCTGTTGACAAACCCGAATTTCTTCGTTGTTGCTTAGACCGAGAACCCTTCCGTATTTCTTTATACGCTGCGGCCTCTCGGTCTCAGCACGCCTCGAACTTCAACTTTGTCAACAGCCTGTCATTTTGTTGACTTTGTAAACAATCTGAGCAGGAGATTTATTTTCTCCTGCTTCTATCCTTTTAAAGTAAGTATCCCCTTTATAGATTTTTCTTCTTATCATTATAAAGCTCTAGCTTGCGATTAACAAATTCCAATGCAGAATTTAAATCTGCAATGGTTCTTATAAGATATTCTCGGTGTTTCTCAAATAAATCAATCCTGCCATCGATTGTTGAATCTCCTTTATAGTAGAGGTCAGCATATCTAATCATTTCCTTAAGGGAAATTTTTGTATTTCTAAGCTCCCCTATGAAACGAATCCAATTTAAATTATCTTCAGTATACATACGAATCCCATTTTTATCCTTGAGAACATTACGAATTATGCCGAGCTTTTCGTAATATCTCATTGTTGAAGCACTTAAGCCAGTCTTTTCAACTATTTCACTAATTTTCATTCAATCATCTCCCATAGGATGCTTTTAGTATAAGGAAATATCTGAGTTTGTGCCCTTAAAAACTAGGAATATTTTCTATTAAACTTTAAGTTTAAGGACCTGGATTCTAGAAGTTAAAAATTTAGAGTACTTAAATCTATGTTGTATAATTTTAAATTTATAACTTAAAACCTATAAAAGGTCTTTATGGGTTAAATTACGCTATACTTTCTACTTCCTGTGGAGCTGCAGTAAAATCATAGTATCTATAGGAGAGATATTTAAAATCTGGTCGAGTTGCAGAATCAAGTAAATAGGCAGATTTTGTTGAGCCCTCACTCCTAAATCTATTTAAGGCATTGATTATTCCATCGCCAGAGGTTATACCTATACCGTGACCATAATAGGTTCCATCACCTAAGTCTATGGCATTTTCCCCCTGCCATTGTGGAGTTAAAGGATCCACATCGGGGTTTTTAAAGTATCTACAATCCCCTGGCAAGTAATCGGCCTTATTGGGATAATAACCTACATTAAGGTCCCTGTCCATATAATGCCAGTTCATTAGATGTATACCTGCAAACATTTCATTGAAAAGCTCTTCAGGATATATATTAACGAGGGCTTTATAATAAACAATGACTATAGCCGTAGCACATTCGGTACCATATTTATAGCTGTTTATAAAAATGTCCTTAATTGCATCAGAGGGCTTTACTCCCTCCTTTAGTAAAAAACCGCCTTCATTTGTACGATTCCAATATTCAGTATTACACTTAGATTCACGAAATGTTCTAAAGGAAAAACCAGTATCATTCAATTCTCTAGAGGCAATAATTATATTTTTACGCAAATTAACTTCAAATTTTAACTCATCTAATGAATCGTACTCATAAGTTGCAGCACTAGAAGATAGTATATTAATAATCTTTGCCTCCACACTATCCGGTGGGTATTCTATATCTGGACTATCTGGAGTAATTGTTTCATGTAAGATCCTAATCATTGTAACCCTCCTGTCGAATCTTTAGCAATCTCTATTTGCTTTTTGATGGGATAATTAATCCATTTATTCCATAGATTTATATCTCTGTTATTCAGCATATTTGAAAAGCTTGAAAGTAATAGTTTTATATCATCATCCAATCCGTTGAATTCATCCAAAAGCCTTTTTTCTTTTAGGGTCAAGGGCTTTAACATCTTACCACTTTCTACCGATACAAACTTACGCAGGTATTTGGCCTCTAAATCTACCACATAGGGCTTAGGTCTATTTATCTCCTGAAGACTTTGACCTGTAAAATACAGGAATAGGCCGTTTTCTTCAATCCATTTGAGAAAGAATACATATTGCCTTTGTTTATTTGAGTTGTTATTCCTATCTATACCTGGCACGAAGCTGAGAAGATTACTTGCTAAATTAACATCATCTATTTCTTGGGATAATAGGCGATTTGCAATCATAATCAAGCTCGATGGGTCCTTACATTCAAAAAAAGCCCAAACCAAATCATGGATAAAGAACCCCTTTTTATTTCTATCAAAAATCATATCCGCTACCCTAGGCAGAATTTTTTGATCGTTATATATTCTTGTCAAAAGTATTGCGGTAATATCTAGAACCTCATCATATTTATTGCTTAGGCCATCGTCCATAGACCCTGTTTCAAATATCCATTTCAATATAGAATAAACTATTTGTGTATAATCCGATGATATATACTTAATAACAGAAGTATCCTTTTCTTTTTCAACTATCTCATTAACGATTTCTAAGGCAATCCTATTTCTAAGACTCAAATCATTAAGGAGATTAGAATCTTTTATTTCAGACCTAAGTAGAAATAGAGAGGCGAAATGTAAATTTTCATTATTAATGGAATCTATGGCTTTCTTTCTATCATTTTTCACTAAATCATGGAAATGAGCTTTCAATTTATCAGAGCCATTATTCACTCTTATACTATCTAAAGAGTCTAAAGTATTTAAATTATTCATGGGTAGATATCTCCTTTCAGTTTTTAAATCTAAGTTATAGAGTAGAAAGTATGTAGACATTAAGATAGGATTTAAATTACATTTTAAAAAAAG
>JAKSBP010000194.1 GCA_022361035.1 Clostridia bacterium | reverse complement strand
GTTATTACTCCATAAAAGAGAAATTAGAAAGCTTATAGGATATATCAATCAGAAGGGCTATACCCTGGTACCTTTGCAGATATATTTAAATGATAGAGGATTAATTAAGCTTCAGCTTGCAGTGGCAAAGGGTAAAAAGATATACGATAAAAGAGAAACCATTGCAAAAAGAGACTCTGATAGAAGAATACAAAAAGAATTAAGACAACGACAAAAAATGTAGTACAGTGTAAGTTTATAATTAGATCTTTTATGATTTTTAATCTATACTCAAGAAAGTTTGATTTAAAATAATAATGTCAAGGCTAACAAAGTCCCAAGGTCAGATTTATTTACTTGGGGGCGTACTGGTTTCGACGGGGGTATGGAGTCAGAAGTAGCGAGCCGTGTTTTTGCTTGGGGTACACGCTAAAGAACTGGGCACTTAAATATAAACGCAGATAATAATTACGCTTTAGCTGCCTAAGGGCGGCTCGTCCCTCCTAGGCCTACCGGCCGCTTAGGACTGGACGTCATTATGCCGGGAACCGCTGTTAGGGTTGTCTCGACCTACTAGTGTATAATTGGGACTGGTCAGATAAATAGCCTGTCTTTGGGGGATTTTGAAGACGAGACTTTAAATCAAAGACTGCGCTCGGAGAAGCTTGTGGTAAAGTGCTTTCGGACAGGGGTTCAATTCCCCTCGCCTCCACCAATAGAATTTATTACCGTACTAGAGGAATCTAGTACGGTTTTTTGTTGAGGAATAGGGGTCAGGCTTTACTAATTTACTTAAAGTGATATGAGGTAACTAGTAAGAGTTTTAAAAAAAAAGAAGAAGATATGATGGCAAGAAAACCTAGAATATATCTGTAAGTAGACGGAGACTTATCTAAGTAAAATAACTTTGAAGAATACAGCCAGTTTTAGTTCGAAATGAATAATTATCAATTTTATCTCATCAGAAATTAATTAAGCTAAAAAATGGATTAAGGATTATTGCAGGATATCAAAAAAATTTATAGAATATTACAAATAATTAAATATTTAAAGTACAATAGGGAGAAATATGTAATATGAAAAAAAATAATCAACAATACAAATTTGCTTTTATAGCATCCTATAAAGAAATGGCTGAAGTAGCAAAAACTGTAAGAGATCAGTATCAACTCAATTATTCCATAAATGTAGGAAACTTACCAGGGTGTTTAGATATTGTGAGACGAAAAATAGAGATGGGAACAGATGTAGTAATAACAAGGGGAGGAAATGTTTTAAAGATAAGAGAGCAGTTTGATATACCAGTTGTTGAGATAGAAGTTAGTGCCATAGATATTATAAAGGCTTTAAAAAAGGCCGAAAAATTTGAAACAAAAATTGGGGTTTTAGGTTTTCCTAATATAATTTATAGAGCCTCCTATCTTGCAAACGTTTTAGGTGTTAAGAGTATTGAAATAAAAATAAACAGTATAGACGAAAGTATAGACGCAGTTAAAAAAGCATTAAGCTTAGGAGCAGGTGTAATTGTAGGAGATAGAATAGCAGTGGAAACTGCAAAACAGTTAGGCGTAGAAGGTGTATTAATTACTACTGAGAGTCATGAATGTATTATAGATGCATTCTCAAAAGCTGTTCATATCGCGGAAGTAAGGAAAAAAGAATTGGCTAAAGCAGAACAAATGAAAATAATAACTGAATTTACCCATAGTGGAATTGTGGCAATTGATAGAAGCGGAATTATCACTTTGTTTAATGCCCAAGCAGTAGATGTATTAGATATTTCACATGAAAAAGCTATTAGTAAGCCTGTAAATGAAATTCTGCCGGAATTTAATTTCAGAAAAACTTTAGATTCACAGGAAAAGTCATTGAATGAACTTATACAATTTGAATATCAGCATATAATAGTTCATAAAATTCCAATTATTATAGGTAATGATATAATGGGCGTAGTTGCTACTTTTCACAAACTAGAACATATTCAGTATGCTGAGAAAAAAGCCAGAAAGGCTTTAATGGAAAAAGGACATATAGCAATGAGTACCTTTGATAATATCATAGGAGAAAGCAAAAAAATACGAGAAGCTATCATTAAGGCTTGTAAATATGCTTTTGTTGATTCAGTAGTGTTAATAAATGGAGAAACTGGTGTAGGCAAGGAAATGTTTGCCCAAAGTATTCACAATAATAGTCCAAGAAATAATGGACCCTTTATAGCTGTAAACTGTGCTACTTTACATTATAACCTCCTTGAAAGTGAGCTCTTTGGTTATGTAAAGGGAGCTTTTACAGGTGCAAGAAGTGATGGAAAGGTGGGTTTATTCGAACAAGCCCATGGTGGAACTATATTCCTAGATGAAATTGGTGAAATTCCGTTGAATCTTCAGTCCAGATTATTAAGAGTATTGCAAGAAGGGCAAATTCAAAGAATAGGAGATGATAAAATTATCTCAGTAGATGTAAGAGTAATAAGTGCTACTAATAAAGATATATTTCAACTTGTTCAGGAAAACAAATTTAGAGAGGATCTGTTTTACAGAATAAACGTTTTAAATTTACAGTTACCCTCCTTAATGGAAAGGGTAGAAGATATTCCATTATTAGTGAAACATTTTATTAAAAAGATTAGTGAAAAGTATAAAAAGTCTATTATACAGGTAGATAATGAAGTTATAACTAAGCTTTGTGAATATCAATGGCCTGGAAACATTAGACAGTTAGAAAATGTAGTTGAACGTTTAATTGTTGAGAGTGTAGATGGAAAAATAGAACCAGTTAATGTTGATGATGTACTTTATAAAGGTATGAAATACAATGTAAAAATTTTAAATTTAGATTATACAATTAAAGAAACCATTGAGAAAGCATTAAAGGTATCGGATAATAACAAAAGTAAGGCTTGTAAAATACTCGGTATTGATAGAAGCACTCTATGGAGAAAAATGAAAAAATTAGGACTAGAATAAGTGTTGCATTATACAATTCATCATTGCATAATGCAACACTTATTTTGTGAAAATTCTGATATTTCAATAAATTATGTTGCATAATACAACATGTCTTTTCATTTTTTGACTTATCATTAACACATTATCCATGGGTATATGGACTGGCATAATATTTGCTTTATTACTTTATCTAAATTAAGGTAGTGGCGTATTTATATAAGTATATGGAAAACTCCTGCCTAGATTTTAAGAAATATATAATGAATTTTATTTTTTATTATCACACAAATAATTAAAAGGAGGAAATTGTATGTTTACAAAGAAAAATTTATCAATTTTATTATGTATTTTAGTTCTTATCGCTACTATTTTGACTGGATGTTCTCAGCCTGAACAGGAAACAAAGAATGAAGAACCAGTTAAAGCTGAAGTTCAGAAAGAAGAACCTAAAAAGGAAGGATCAGACTATCCTAATAAGCCAATTAATATGTTAATGGGATTTAAACCAGGTGG
>JAKSBP010000441.1 GCA_022361035.1 Clostridia bacterium | reverse complement strand
TTTGCTTGCATTACAAAAGTACTAAATATTTCTTGAGATAATTAGTAGTAACTTCTCTTGTAAATTCTTATGTCCTAAAATTATCCATTATGCTTATTTTATAGAAATTTAAAAAGACCAGGCTAATCCTGATCTGTAAACTCATACATTATATTTTATAAAATTATCTTTTACTTTTTACATATTCAATATAGTTTAAAACCTCATTATATTCTTCCTGACTCAACGCTGATAAATCAACTATTCTTTTGGCATATGTTTTATTATTTTTATCTTTACTTTTTAAAAAGTATGTTGCTATGGTGACTGTAAGCATCCCAATAAACCCTATACCCACAATCATAAGTACTGCTGCAATTATTCTTCCAAGACTAGTCACAGGGGAGATATCTCCATATCCTACAGTAGTAGTAGTTACAAAGCTCCACCATATTGCATCTTCAAATGAGCCTATAGTATAACCTTGCTCAGCATAGTAAATTCCAATAGAACCTAAAATTATGGTTGTTACGGTAAGATTTATTACATAAATAAAGCCATTAGTGCTAATAAATCTATCAATTTTACTTAGAAATTTTTTAGAAAAAGCAAAAAATCTTATAAACCTACTTAATCTAACCACTTTTGATAATCGAAAAACTCTAACTAACCTAACTAATCTGAAAGCTCTAAACAAAGAATTAAAAGGAACTACAGCTATTAAATCTAAAATATTTTCTTTGACGAATTTCTTGTTATCACCTGATAAAATCAGCCTTGTAAAGTAATCAATAGCAAATACTATTAATATACCTATATCTAAGTAATAGAAAATAGTTGATGATTCTATAGATATTTTTCCTATGATATCTAAAAAAGCTAAGCTTACTGCAATAAGAGCTAATAGAGCTATAAATACCTCATAGAATATCAATAATTTTTTATCTTTTGTAATGCTTTGCATACCAATCACCCCTAAAGATATACTTTAGTAGTTTATTATCTATAACAATAAGAAGTAAAATATTAAATGTACCTATAATCTTTAAAGTAAGACTTAAAATATAATTCTTCACTTTTCACTTACTTTATACAATACCATTTTTGAATCCATAAATAATTTAACAAAAAAAGAAAATTATTCTTATTAAACTATTGTTACAATAAAATATATAAATTATAATAATCTGGGAGGTATAAATATGAAAATTAAGAAAACAGTTTTTACTAGTATCCAATTATTATTAGGTATAATCATTTCGTATTCTATTATGTTTACTATTCCTTACTATGGATGGAGTTTTGTAAATAATGTATCAAAAATAGCTGCACGAAACTCTGGAAATATAGTTGTTTTAACAGGGAAGCCTGGTCACCTTGATTTAGGAGCGTTGGGTATAGCAGTTGTATATATAGTACCAATTTTATTAATTTCTAATTTTATAATTAGGAAAACAAAATTTAGAGTTTTTGGCATAACTTTTTGTATAGGTAGTATTGTAATGCCATTTATAGCATTTGCTTTAATGAGCATATAATTATAAATTTAAGCTACAAAGAGTAACATCCTTTGCAGATACAGTTTTCTCTAGCACAACAAATATAAGGTGTATATTGTATATTTATCTATCCCAATAGATTTTTAGGATGTGGCTTTAAACTCCATAATGAATCATCCATTTATTTTCTTTAATTGCAGTACATATTTTTTCAATTAATATTTCTAACTCTTTGGATTTATATTTTGAATTTGTCTCAACAATAATGTCTAAAAAATATTTAAGAGATTTTGGCGGTATTAAAGTTATTCCATAATATGCAAGGTCTTTAAAGGGTCTATTCGTATTATGTGCAAATGTTTCAAGATTTTTTATTTTATTTTTTAATCCAAAATGGTATATCTCAGATAGAAAATCATCATCTATAGAAATACAATTATATTTCTCGGGTTTATACTCATGCTCATCATAATCTTCTAAGCAATCTATTATTCCAAATTTATGGTTGCAAGGCATTAATATCACTCCTACTAGTATTATTTTATTCACAGCATTTTATTAAAGAGCATTTTACAAATTGTATTACTTATAAAAAATATTATCAACAGTGGCTAAACTAATTAGAAAAATTAGAATAAAAAACATACCCCAATTATCAAGTGAAATAAAGTAAAGCTCCTTTTCCTAGATTTAACATAGGAACTTTACTTTATTTAAAAAACAAATGAATAGTGTTATTTAATGTTTATACTGAAAAAGTGGTTATAATAAATATTATATACCAAAGGAAAAGATTTCTTGATTTGAATCAGCTAATATGATATATCTTCCATCTTTAATGTTTTTGTATTTTTTTGACGGTATAGAGCCTGTTCCAATTGTAACTTTATAATCACTTAGGTCACCTTTCTCTATGTCAGCTAATACCTCTGAACGATACTGTGCGGCTTTATTTAGATAATCTACAAGATTATTCGAATCTACTTCGTGTCCATGTTTTTTAAGATGATACTCTAAACTGGCACCTCTACTTGAAAAAGTACCTTTATTCCATATTCCAGTAAGGTATGTCTCTGAATATTTTAATGTAGCCTCACCATTTTTCCATGTTGTTTGACCACCATCTGTAATTCTAATAGAGGCCTTATATTTAGTATTAGCTTTAATCATAGGAAAATCAAATCTGAATGTTTTTCCTATTACTGGTGGAACATAATATGTATATGACTTTGATGTACTATATCCAGTAGCTGTTAATTTAACATTAACACTATCTAAACCATCAACACCAAGATTACCAACATGAACATCACAACCGGTACCATTAGCTCTAGCCGTAACAGTAATAGGTATCAAGTTAGGAACACGAGAACTTGTCTCGTTTTGAGATTCTCCCACGCTTTCATAGTTTTCAACTGATGGCATAAACTCCAATCTTACTTCTCCTGCACCTTGTGCAAAACTACTAAATGATGTAGAAATAATTAATATCATTATTAAAAACAACTTTGAAACTTTTTTCAACATACTCAAAACCCTCCTATAGATTTTCAATCTTTTTAATAGTTTTTGAATGCATTCACTTATCATAATACCATATATTTAAAGGGAAAATAAGTCTAAAATTGTATTTTAAGTAAAATTTAAGAAAAATTAACATTTGTAAAATCAAAACATTTCATATTTCATACTGTATTAACTAAAGTTTTTGTTCAAAAATAAAAAAATGGTAAGGCATACCCTGCGTAAACTTCTGTTTTAGTATTGTTAAAGCTTTATGTTTACTCTGTTTTTGCTTGTACAGATTTTTATACAATAATCTTTTAATAATATTTTTTCATTCTGTTTAACTTTATTCTCTATCAGATTCTCAATTACTAGGATTCTTTACCTTAAATCCATTATACTATTATATATGAAACTCTTCTAAACAAAAAAGATAAAAATAAAACAGTTAACAATGATACTGATGCAAACAACATGTATGAAGTTAGAGCATCCCTTAAAACATCATAATTTCCTCTGGATATCATAAAACTATTGATATACATACTTACCAAAGATAAAATACCAAGCTCCAATTAAATCATCTTCTGTAAGATTACCTATTCCTATTTTCTTTGTTTCTTGTGCATAAGTACCTGAACTTAAATTAGTAGATGCAAATGACATTATTAACAATAAAACTAGCTCCTAATTTTCTAATCCTCATTTTTCGTCCTCCTTAAATTTTGTAATTTTATGTGTAATTCCTGCTATATATTATATATTATATTTTTTAACATTTATAGAATTATTTCCTAAATTTGATAAATCAGAGAACATAATAACTAAATTCTATCTCCGCTAACCTTATACTTAACGCAGGATAGCTTTTTATAATTGTTTATTATATAATTATACTTGCATCTTACAACGTCTTATAAAACTACTATCTAGGAGGTTTAAAAGTGTTAAATAAGAATCTTTCAAAACTCAAAATTACTATTTATGTGTTATCTTCTATATTAATTATTCTTGCTATCAGAAACCTCATTGTAAGAGATTACGGAGCTCATGGACATGGAAGCCTCATTAATAATGTTAATCAAATCTTAATGACGGTGATTTTCTTTTTATATGGAATAGATAGTCATAATAAAAAATGGTCTTATTTATACTTTTCTATTTCAGTGGTAATTGGAATAATGGCTTTATTCACTATTTTCCTACCATAATTTTTTTATTATTAATTCTAACTGTAAAATTTTCCACATAAAAATACCGTAAAATTCGCTCCTGAATAATACGGTATTTTGAATAAATTATTGCTTTTCCAATTGTGACATATTTTAAGAATAATGTGATACATGAGCTGCCAATGAAAACTCTTATTAATTTCTTCTCTTAAAAACTGCTATTGCTTCTCTGCCATTACCCTACATGTTTTTACATACTAATTTAATCTCAAAACAGAATATATATTGCTAACTTCCAAAAGCCATCTATTTATTTTATAGGTAACTTTTTCAACCCTACGTTAAGTCCTCAGTTAGTCTCTGTAAATTTCACCTACTACACTATTGATTAATACTTCAGATATATTTAAAGTAGTTTCTTTTTTATTTGTTCACAAATATCTTAATTTAATGTTTGCTATACTTTTATATAGCTAATTCTTTAGCTTTCTTCAAAGCTTTTATTATCTGCTCTTAGCACAAAATCCCTATTCTCTAGATAATATATAGCGAAGGGAGGTAGATTTATGAGCTTAGATTGTAAGATAAACCCGCCGATAATTACGATTGAAACAAATGTAAACTTTGAACCGACTGGAAATGCCATTGTGGGAACAATTGTTTCAGCTATCAATATTCAAAATATAATTGAATGTACTGATGCTGATATATTTATAAATGATACTTTGCCATTAAATGCTCTGTTTTATATAAGACCTAAAAATTAAATTCAATCATGTACTTTGTAAATATTATTCTGCCGACTATTAAAATGTAGATTTGGTAAAAAAGAAAGGGCTGAGATTCCTAGAAATTACTAATTTCATCCTTCGCCCTTTCTATAACCTTTTTTATTCTCAATCAAGTAATAAATATTGTCTTATCTCTTTTTCAGATTTGCCCTCACGAATCATATTGCAGACCCTATTTAGTACTTGATCTGCATAAATTTCAGTAATCTTTCTTTTATACCTATCTTGAACTTCTAGAGGTAAGTCCTCAAACTGTATATCCGAATCTCCTATGAACATTCTTACATTAATTTTCATAGTACCACCTCACTAGAATTTATGAATTCCATGGATTGTACTATTACTTAATTTTTTTATTAGACAAATAAACAATTATAAAATTATTGTAGTATGAACTTTTACTGTGGAGGATTATTTCTTCTGTTTCATAACCTTTCTAGGCTCATTCATCTATTTTTTAACAACTATTCTATTGGTTAAGCTAGGCTATAAAGCCATACAACTTACTTCTAATCTCTATACTAACTTCATTTACAACTCCTTCTATTTTCTTATAAGAGACAATATAATTATATTAATGAATTTTAAAAAGGTGATATAAATGAAGGCAGCCATATATTCAAGAAAATCT
>JAKSBP010000422.1 GCA_022361035.1 Clostridia bacterium | reverse complement strand
TTTCTATATATTTTATCCCCAGATATGAGTACTATAGAAGAGTGTGATAAGGCTATACTATCAAAGACTATATTAGAGAAAAAGGGCCTAAATTGAGGGAAAAGACCCCCTAAAGACCCTTTGTTAGCTCTTGGGAATAAAATCATATATTCGGCTTTATAGGAAATAAACTATAAATTTTTTACTAGTAGTAATAGTTTTAATTTTCCTTTTAAATGTGATTTTAAAATAAAGTTTGGCCAAAACAGAACTATTGTTCCTATATTTTTTACAGTCAGTAACATTTTTTATCAATAAATAACTTTGTACAGTATTAATACTGTACAAAGGATTTAGAACAAAACTTTTTAATGATAATTATAACTTATCTATAAAAATGTAAAAATGAATAACCTTTATTAGTAATAATTTGTTCAAATTTAATATTTTTTCTATGTTATAAAACTTCACTTTGGAAATTCTTTATTTCAAAATTATATTAATAAATTTTAGAAAATTGTATTTGTCTCTATGACTTAACTACAATTATGTTCTATGGATTTTGAAACCCTTATCTTTACATCTACTATCCCTAAAGATTTATGGTTTTATTTGAACAAATAAAAGCTGAGTGAGAATCAAAGGGTGATGGACTACATAGAAGAAAAAAGACTGATTATCAGTCTTTTTATGATATAAATATACAACTATTCATGATTTAATAAATTATTATCTTCTTTAACAACTTCTAGCTTAGATAAACAATCTGGTAAAAATGACCTAGTAATCATGAAATATACATAATAAAACATTAAAGGAATTAACGAATTTATAGAACGGTAAGTACCATATCCTAATTTTATTTTCCATTGGTAGTTTGTAAACAATAAAAACAGGGGAAGCATAAGTATAGTTTTTATTATGATACTGAATGGAAAAATACATTTGCTTTTATAAAAAACAATTGTTAATCCAAACAGTTTTTTCCCTGTTGTTTTTTTGAAAAAAAATGTTGCAATCATATAATAAGAAATATATGTAATGAGAAAATAAAAATCTCTCAAATTATTATTCAAATTTAAAAATTTGAATAATAGAAATATTATTGTTTTTACCAATAATAAATCTATTATAAAAGCAAATATTCTTTTTTTCGATATTTCTATCTCCATTCTATTGTTATTTTATCACTATTTAATCCAAAACCAGAAATTAGCTTCCCATTATGATGAGTCATACAAGAACCTATAATACCAGAATCTCCAGAAGTTAACATTTCAGTTACAACAACATAAATGTGTCCACCTCTTAGTTTGGCATTTAAGATTTCAGGTGTAGTGCTTCGATTAAAGTCAAATCTATGTTCTAAATTAAATAAATCATAACTCCAATCATAAGATATACCATCATCAGATGTTTTTACCCAAGATTCGTTAGTTAAATCATATATTCTAGCTCTTACCTTATATGATACATATCCATCTCCTGAAGCTTCTAATTTTCCTTTAACATTAGATTTGACAGCTATATCAGCATATGCAGACCCTGACCCTACTACTTCAAAAGCTTTTCCAATCTGACCCCACGCAGAATAATTTCCACCTAGTTTACCGTTACCAATCGCTGATAACAATGCATGCATTTTATTATTAGAAGTGTTAAGATTTGTAAATGATATATCCCCACTAGCAGCCGTACTAGTATTAACATTTTCATCAGTGGAATCTACACCATAAAATGTTGTATTTGAACCTCCTAATATTATAGATGTTTTAGGGTCAGTTTCAAATGACATACTTTTCATATCATCAGTATCATTGTATTTGAGTTTGATTTTAGTGAAATTAGGCTTCAAATTGTCTAATTGAATTTCTAATTGTTCCATATTATGTTGAACTCTTTCTTTTGTTTCCTGTGTACTTTTTTTGATAAAATCCTTCTCTTCTGTAGTTAAATTGATTTTATTTGCTTTAAAATAATTGTCAAACTTGTGCCTTAATTCATTTGTCCTTATAGTAGTTGTTTGATCTGCATAAACCCCTATACTTGAACAAAAAACCATTACTACAATTAACATTTTTAAAAATTTTTTCATTCTTTCCCTCCTATTTTGTCAATTTAATATTTTGATACATTTAACTATAGTTTTACACTTTTTTAATAGCTACAAAAAATGCCGCAATAATTAGCATAATAAAAGAGGAATATATGTACAAAACTCTCAAACACTAAATGAGTGATGTTTGAGAAATTTTTGTTAAGGTTTAATTTTTGTAAAACTATAGCATTTAAAAGTATTGTATCAAAAAATAAACGAAAAAAATGTAGAAAAATGTAAAATATAGAAAAATTAATAAAACTTAATATTTTATTCCAAGGATAAAAACTTGCCCTGCAAGTTTTTATAGGCGCAGGCTTCCTTCTACCGAGGGAGGCTATCATATGTGTTTCTTCAAGTGAGTAAATATTTTTTAAAAATTTATTCACTTGAAACCTCGACATATATAATTTCTAGTCGTCAGTAAGGGTGCTCTCCTTTTTTCAAAAAAATATACAGGGTAAATGTTTTTTTAGTGAACAACCCAAAAGTATTACCCTAAAAGTTTGATACATCTAATTTAAAAATAAAGTCTGTGTGCTTAGAATATAATTTGCCCTTTTAAAATAAAGTTTGCTCAAAACAGAATTATTGTTTCTATATTTTTTATCAATAAATAATTTTGTACAGTATTAATAATATACAAAGGATTTAGGACAAACTTTTTAATGATAATCATAACTTATCTATAGAAATGTGATAATCTTTATTAATAATAATTTGTTCAAATTTAATATATTTTCTATGTTATAAAACTTCACTTTTAACATTTTTTATTTCAAAATTATATTCCACCCTTACTTCTCAAAGCCTGAAAGGATAGTGTTAAAACTATTAAAAACAATGGGAGAAACAGGCCTCTGTCCATGTTGTCACATTGTCTAGAAAATCATAAACATCATCTACAACTATCTCTTATCACTAAATGGGAAGGAATTACTATCTTCTTCGAAATTTCTCGGTCTTCCTGGATTCTTTCTAGGAGTATATCTACTGCTGTGGTTCCCATAAATTCCGTATGAACCT
>JAKSBP010000190.1 GCA_022361035.1 Clostridia bacterium | reverse complement strand
GTTTGAAATCTACCATCGGGTAATACTGCCTTTGTTAGTCTGTTAAAGCCATCGTATTCGTAGGTTGTCGTTTCTCCCTTTGATCTCTTGTCTATCAGGTTTCCATTTAAGTCATAATAGTAATAGGTGCTGTCATCTCCTCGGTGGCTTTGCCTTAGCATGTTCTTGCTGTCGTAGATGTATGTTGTTGTTTCCAGACCACAGGTTCTTTCCTTTCTGTTCCCGGCATTGTCGTATTTGAATCTTTCTGTTATGTTTGTGGGGTACAGGACTTCTTCCAGTCTGTTTACCTTATCATATTGGTATGTCGTTGTCTTATTATCCTTTGTCTCTAGTATTAAATTTCTATTGTTGTCGTATTGATAACTGGACTGGGTTATTATTTCCTGGGCAGGGTTCTTTACTGCTATTGCCTTTATATCCTTGTCCTTTGTGTATTGATAATCTATGTTTATTCCTGTGTCATATTGTATATTTTTTACTGTACTGTCTAGATTATAGCTATATAGGGCCGCATCCTTACCTTTATATGCGACACCTTGGAGCCTTCCTATGGTGTCATATGTGTAGTCTATTTTTTCTTGATGGCTGTTTATTATTCCATCTACATATCCATTTAGGTTATAGCTATATGTCAGCTCAGGTTTTCCATCCTTGTATTTTTTGTTTAACTGTCCTCTTTTATTGTACTCAAAGGTGTCTATCTGTGTATTATTTATTGCCCCAAGCATTGTTCCATCTAGGTTATATAGGTATTTCTCTATTTTTTCTGTTCCTTCAACCTGTTTTATTATCATGCTGTCGTCAGGGTTGTATCCGTACTGGATTGTTTGGCCCTTTCTATCCACATGCTGGGTTATTCTTCCCTGTCTGTCATATCTGTAGTTTATTTGGTCGTTGTAGGGGTCTGTTATTTCCTTTAATAGGTTCATGCTGTTGTACTTATATTTTGTTGCTTTTTTATTTCCATCCCTGCTCTCTATAAGATTTCCTGCGTAGTCATATTTATATGTTGTTTCTATATCTGCACCATCTATTATCTTTATCGGTTTTCCCCACATATTTCTTTCATATATCGTTGCATTTCCTTCTCCATCTTTATATCTTATTACGTTATCTAAGGCATCATAGCTGTATTCTCCACTGGTTTTCAGATTCGTTTTTGATTCCGGGGTTGTTATTGTCTTTATTCTATTTCCTATGTCATATATGTACTCTATTCCATGACCTGATGCATCTATTTTTTCTATTACATTTCCATTTAGGTCATATATATTTTCTTGTACTGTATTTCCTTCTTCGTCCCTTATTTCTGTCAGCCTGTTCTTATAGTCATATTTATAGGTTCTTCCCTTTCCATCGTCTATAAGGCTATCATAGTTTTCCGGTAATATTTCTTTTACCCTATTTCCTACTTTATCGTAAAAGATTCTAGTTAGTCCGCCTTCCTTGTCCTTTACGGATTTTAGCCTATAAAGTTCATCGTAGCTATATACTATGTTATTGTTGTTACAGTCTATTTCTTCTATAGGGTTTCCTACTTTATCATATTTGTAGATAGTTTCCCTTATCCCTTGATTAATGCCT
The DNA here is from genome assembly GCA_022361035.1 of Clostridia bacterium. GTDB lineage: Bacteria > Bacillota > Clostridia > Peptostreptococcales > Caminicellaceae > JAKSBP01. The sequence goes on along the minus strand of JAKSBP010000190.1, from coordinate 9,965 downwards.
ATGGTATAGGGGATATTCCTATGCTTTACCCCATATTTGAGGGCTTCTATTTTTTGAAGATAGTCCATTTTATCATGAAATATCCAGTCCTTTATATAGTCTAAATCCGGCTTATCTACTAGGCCACTATTGTCTATATCAAATTTTTCATTGTAGGATAGGTCCTCTAATTTTATACCTTTTTGAAGGGCCGTCAATGTAAAGTCCCTGACTTCCACAAGGTTATCAGTATTCATATCCGGTATTTGTACATAAACTATTTTTCCTATTATTTCAGAGTAATTTTGAACAGCTCCTTGACTATCCACATAGTTAGAGCTTGGCTTTATTTCAATGAAACCAAAGCCCTGTATTACATCCTTTGTTCTCATTCTCAGTGTCACTATTTTAGTCTTGGTAGCTATATCTAAGTTACTTATGTCAATTGTTATTTTACCTGTAGTTAATGTATTAGCTTGAATACTTGGGGAGGTTCCTTGTGCATCTATTAGCTCAAAAACCCTTGAATCGTAATCTATCTCTATATTCGATGATTTTATTACTTCATCTGGTTCAACTATAACTTCATATTCATAGTTCTGCCCTGGATATACTACATCTCTGTCCGATGATATATAGAGTCTTCCTTGCCTCATGGTTAAGCTATCTACTTTAACTTCTTCTTTTTTCTTTATTAGATTGTCGGCATCGTCATATTCAAATGTAGTTATATAGCCCTCGGGAGAAGTTACCCTTGTAATGTTGTTATTTTTATCGTATTCATAGACTATTTCTGATTTTGTTGTTTCCGCTATACCTTCTGTCAGGTCTGATGAATCTATTTCAAGCCACTTCTTCTTTATCCTTCCTAGGCTGTCGTATTCAAAGCCCCTTATTTGAAATGCTGTATCGTTTATTTTAGTTTTCTGCTGTGTTAAATTTCCTAGTTTATCATAGGAATATTCTATATGGGCTCCATTTGAGTCTGTTATCGTCTTTACGTTACCCCTTTTATCGTAGGTATTTTGTATTGTAAAGTACTGGATTGGCTCTCCTGTTAATGTTACATGTTCAGGTGACTTTTTCTCTTCTATTATTCTACCATTTTTATCGTAAATATATTTTTCAACTCTGTAGTAGGTCTGTCCCCCTTCGTTCTTGAGAGGCGTTCTTTTTTCTATAGGCCATCCTATTAGGTTGTATTTATATTCTATTCCGTATCTATCTTCATCATTGCTGCCGCTTAAGTAGCCCTTGGCGTCTATTTCCTTTATTATTTTTCCCGCTTCATCGTATACATATTTTTTTATGATGTTCCCTTCATCGTCTTGAATCTTTATAAGCCTGTTTAGGGAATTATAAATATACTTTAATCCCTTTCCATCATCAATACCCTCATTATAGTATTTGGCATTAATTATCTCTGTCTTATTTCCGACTCTATCATATTTTATTCTAGTCTTGCCCATGGATTGATCTGTTATTTTTATAAGTCTATTGTTAGAGTCATACTCATACCTTGTACCCATATCATTTTCTAGGTCACCGGTATAATTATTTGAATCTATGTCTTTTATTTTATTGCCTTCTTCGTCATACATAAATGCTGAGATATGGCCTAGTGGATTTATCTCCTTTGTTACTCTATCCATTTCATCGTATTCATAGGTTAAGCCCAAGCCATCATCATTCACTTGATTATATTGCTCAGGTCTTATAAGCTTCACTAGATTACCTAGGATATTATATCTCATCCTTGTTATGCTGCCAGAGGCATCAGTTATTTTTTCAATTTTATCTAGTTCGTTATAATCATATGTTATAGTTCCATAATCGGTGGTTTCTGAAATTCTTCTACCTAAGTTATCGTAACCAAATTCTATTTCATTGTCTTCGGGGTCCCTTATTTTTATAAGGTTGCCCTCTCCATCATACTGAAACTGTACAATATTTCCTTCAGCATCTTCTCTAGTTAATACTTGTCCCTTTGTGTTATAGCTGTATTTTGTCAGGGCATCGGTGCTTTGGTCTATTTTCTCTCTAACCTTTACTAAGTTGTTATTGCCATCGTACTCAAAGGACCTGACTCCTCCATCGGGGCTATTTATCTTTTTTAAGTTATCATGGCTATCGTACTCATATGTTGTTTTGTAGTTGTATGGAGATGGTGAAGTAATAGATAATAGGTTTCCCTTTGTATCATAGTTAAAGGTAGTAATGTTTCCCTCTCTATCCCTAATACTATCTTTATTTCCCAGTTCGTCATAGGTAAATTCTTCAAATGCACCATCATCATAGGTTTTTTTAATGGTATAGAATCTTTCATCGTAATTACATTTAAGGGTTTTTCCTGTATCTATATCGGTAAAGAAGTTAGTCATATCTAGCTCGTTATATGAATAGAGGGTAACCCTATCGTTAAAGTCTCTTTGTTCTATTATTCTTCCAAATTCCCCATATTCATTTTGTATGTATTTCACATTTTTCTCATCAGTTATATCTATTATGCCGTAATCATTATAACCATATTTTATGACTCCGCCCCCTGGTTTTGTAACTGTTTGTAAATTGTCATTATTGTCATAGCTATAGATTATTTCCCTTCCCCCTGAATCAACTATCCTTTCAAGACTTCCACTTTTGTAGGTAAAGGTCAATGTTTTTCCGCTAGCACTTATTACCCTATGTAGGTTTCCTGAGCCATTATATTCTATTGTCAAAGTATTACTATTTTTATCGGTAATAGCTATTAATTTGCCCTTGTCATCATATTTATAGGTAATTTTATTTTTATGTTTTAGGTTATAGGTATTATCTACGTTCTTATATACTACGTCAAATACTCTTGGGGGTCCCTCATACCTGTTTGTTCCATTTACAGGACTAAAGACTACTGAGTGTCCATCGGGATAGGTTACTGCAACCTCTCCCCCATCCCTTTTTTCTAGTGTACTCTCGTAGTTTATTCTCCATGATTTTCCTAGGATACCTGTTCTGTCATCTAAGGAGTTATAGTATCTTATAATTTCAAGACTTGGTCCATGGCCTTCAAGCTTTAAGTCTGTGTCTTTGCAATAATAGTTCCCTGAAATTATGTTTACTGGGTCCTTGACAAACTCTTGGTTTATGCTTTCTCCAAGGTTTTGCATTTTATAGTCATCGGTTTGTCCTGGTCCCTCGTAATCCTGTTGATATCCGTATTCTGGCTCCTTTGAAACGCTGCCTGAATAATAGCCTATATTGTTTATTTCATCTACCCATACTTCTTCATACAAGGTTCCTGCATACCTTGCTTGCCAAACTCTTATAACTTGATATGAGCCATCTGGATTAGTTTCTGTAGTCTCAGATTTTTTCTCTACATCTACTTTGGGAAGTTCACCTATATAACCTTCTATTTGTATGGTTTGATGATCACCGGAATTATCCCAAGAATATGTTGTTTCAATAAGCACACCATTTGCATCATAGTAATTCGTCTCTATATTTTCTCTAATCTCATCAAAGTCTTTGGGAGCACCCTCTGTATAGTATCCATTTTCTACTTTCGTACTCTGTAAGTTTAATGTTCCCCTAAAGTCGTTTTTGTCGTACTCAAAAGTAGGACCTGGCGTATCAACGCCAAATCCCACAGTATGATTCTCTATATGCTTTGTTTCCCCAGGTTTTATAATAACCTCATAGGGTGTACCCTTTTTTTGCAATATCCCTTTATACTCACCTTCAATGTATACGATTTTTTCTGGATAACTTTCCCCTGGTGTAGAGTTTACTATAAAAGATTCCAGTTTTTTATATTGTTTAGACATATATAGTCCCCCTTAGTATTCTATTTTAGCTAGTTGTTTAATTTTTAATGGAAGGGTCTGAGCAATATCAATGTAGCTTGCCATTGAGTTTACTAATTTTAAGATATCTACGTCTATGGATGTTTCCCTATATGCATCAAGTTCTATCTTAATACTAGCTAAATCAAATTCTCCTTCTTTACCCTTTATGTCCCCTGTTGCTGAAAGCAGCATCTTGAATACCTTATCATTCAATGTACTGAAATATTTATTTTCTTCATTGAGCTCTATAAGGCTTTTTATTTTACCTAGGTCCGGTGTTACTCTATTGGAGTCATATTCTAGGTAAAGCTGCATTGTATAGAAGTCTTTAAATCCATTTGCCTTTACTATGACTTCTAGTTCATCATTTTCATCTATATAGCTTTTCCAGTTGGCTACCGCTAGACAAATAGCCGGCTTATTTTTAGGCCAATTTATTACGGATACCACTTCACTCCATTCACTTGTTTTTTCTCCATCTATAGCCCTTACTCTATAGTAGTATGCTTTATTTTCTTCAATATTTTCGTGGATATATGATGTTGTGTTTAGGGTGTAGGTTTCTTCACCATTTACCTCCACAATATATTGTGTTATCCCCTCAACTGCATCCCATGTGACACTTATCGTGTCATCCATTAGGGTTGCCCTTACATTTTGTGGAATACCTAGTAGTGTGGTAACAAATAGTCTTGGACTCCAACTACTAGCTAGCTGAGTATTTTTCGCTCTAATCCTATATTCATGGGTAGTGCCCGGTAATAGGTTGTCGTGTACATAGGTTGTATCTGCACCATTATTTATTACTACTCCATTTACCATGATTTCATAGTAGTCTGCTTCAGGTACTCCATCCCATCTTAATACAATCTCTGTATCACTCTTTCTTATTACTCTAAGCTTTACAGGCATAAGGTGGTCTAACATTTTTTCATGCTTTGGTACGGGTAAAGCCCTGAGGAAAGGATAGGAGCTTCCTTCGTCTATATCCCATACATCTATAAAGTCCCAATCAATAAAGGTATCTCCTTCCATTAACTCCTGTTGGGTTTTTGCCTGTTCTAGAGGCGTTGTAAATCCAGTGATTGTACTGTCATAATAACAGCTTATAATCTCTCCATGATTTACATATCCAGTTAATCCTCCTGTATAATTATCTGTATTACTATTAACTCTACCGGCAGAATAACTGTTTTTTACTGTATTTTTAAAGCTGAAACCTCCATGGGAATATCCTATTAAACCACCTGCATATTCATAATTTATATCATCACTGGCGGTTACATCTCCCAGGGCAAAGCAATTCTCTACTGTTATTGTACTCCAATCAAAATTGCAGCCTTCTCCAATTAATCCCCCTACTTTATTCTTACCCGATACATTTCCTGTACTATAGCTTTCTGTTATACCTGTAGAGGCAGAATTTGTCATGGCAAATCCTATTAATCCTCCGACCTGTGAACCTGTAGCTGTTACATCTCCTAATGTATAACATCTTCTCACCTGGGTTCTATCGGTATAGCCTGCCAGCCCTCCTACCATGTTTTCTGAGCCTTCTACATTGATTTTTCCTGAAGAATTGCTTATTTTACTATTGCTACTTCTTCCAACTAGTCCTCCTACATAGCTGCTGCCCTTTACTTTTCCTAGGCCCTTTACTATACAGTTATCTATATGGACACTGTTTAATCCGTCTCCTACCAATGCCCCTACATAGTTTCTTCCTTCTATATCTACATTTTCAATGGTCAGGTCTTTTACTACTGCACCCTTTACATATCCAAATAGTCCTACTTTATCTACCTCTGGCTGTACTATTTTTAGATTTTTTATGGTGTATCCATCACCATCTAATGAGCCTGTGAACTCTACTATTGAAGTCCATTCTATATTCTCTAGGTCTATATCATTTCCTAGTATGTAATGGGCATCTAGCTCAAATCTCATGTTATTAAGCTGTTCCCTTGTCTTTATTATATATGGCTCCTGAACTGCTCCTTCTCCTCCTGCTACTTCATTCTCAGGTAAACCCTCTGATACCTTTAAGGGTTTTGGTAGGCTTCTAAGGTATGGATAGGAGCTTCTCTCTTCTATGTCCCATATGTTATCAAAATCCCAGTCAATAAAGGTATATTGACTCTTCATGGCTGTTGTAAGTCTACTTATATTCTTGGTGTTGGGTTCACATCCCGAAGCTATTCCGTCATAATAGCAGTTTTCAGGCTTTCCAATTATATGGCCGATTAGCCCCCCTACGTAGTTTTCAGTGCTTCTATTTATTTTACCAGCAGAGTAACTGTTCTTTATTGTATTATCATATACAGAATCTCCACTTAACAGCCCCATTAGCCCTCCAATGTATGCTTCCTCCATATCACTGGAAGTTACACCTCCTAGGGCAAAACAATCTTCTACTGTTATTCTACCTGAATCACCACTGTAGCCTGCTCCGATTAATCCTCCTAGTTTATTTTTACCTGTTACATTTCCTAAGCTATAGCTTTGGGTGAGATTGACTCCCAGTTTTGCTTCTCCTATTAATCCTCCAATTTCTGAGCCTATGCCTGTTACATCTCCCACAGCGTAACATCTCCCTACCTGCGTCTTTTCAACATAGCCTCCTAGTCCTCCTAGCATGTTTCCTGAGCCTTCTACATTGATTTTCACTGAAGAATTGTCTATTCGGCCATTGATGCTGTTAATACCTCTACTGCTTCCAACTAGACCTCCTATATAATTATCACCCTTTATTTTTCCTAAACCTTCTACTGTACAGTTCTCTATATCGAAATCATTCAGGGCTTGTCCTACTAATGCCCCTACATAGTCCTTGCCCTCTATATCTACATTGTCAATATTTAGATTCCTTATTACTGCACCGTATATATAGCCAAACAGTCCTACATAGTCTTTATCAGCCCTACTTACTCTTAGATTTTTTATGGTATATCCATCGGCCTCTAGGGAACCTTTAAATGCATCATTGGTTATTTGCCCTATTGGTGTCCATTCTATATCTCCTAAATCTATGTCATTTCTTAATCGGTAATAGCTTGATAAATCATATCTCATATTATTCAGGTGGTTCCTCGCTTTTATTATATATGGTTCATCGGCTGTTCCAATTCCATCGGCTATTTCATCTATTGGCAGTCCACTAGCTACTTCTAAGGGCTTTGGTAAAGTCTTTAAATATGGATAGGATTTTCTTTCATCTATGGTCCATATATTTTCAAAGTCCCAATCAGTAAATATGATTTGTGCCTTCATAGCTGAGGTTAATTTGCTTATACCTCTCCCATTCATAGGTACATCCTTGCATACTACTCCATCATAATAGCAGCTTTCAGCCTTTCCAACTAAATAGCCAACTAATCCTCCTGAATAGTTGTCAGTACTCCTATTTATTTTACCAGCAGAGTAACTATTTTTTATTGTATTGTTGTACCCAGAAGTTCCAGTTAATAATCCAATTAGACCTCCAATATATGCTTGGTTTATATCATTGGAAGTCAAATCTCCTAGGGCAAAGCAATCTTCTACTGTTATTCCACCTGAATCACTACTATAACCTGCTCCGATTAGTCCTCCAACTTTACTTTTACCTACTGCCTTTCCTAAACTATAGCTTTGAGTTATACTGCTTCTCATATTTACGACTCCTACTAATCCTCCCACTTCCGAGTCTGTGCCTGTCACGTCTCCCACTGCGTAACAATTGCTCACCTGCGTCTTTTCAACGTGGCCCGCTAATCCTCCTACCGTGCTTTGAAACCCTTCTACATTGATTTTCCCTGAAGAATTGTTTATTTTACCGTCAATATTATTGATACCGATGCTTCCCCCAACTAGGCCTCCTATATGGCTGATGCCCTTTACCTTTCCAGTTCCCTGTACCGTACAATTGTCTATAAGGAAGCTGTGTGATGCATATCCTACTAATGCTCCTACATAGCTTTTACCTTCTATATCTACATTTTCAATGGTTAGATTCTTTATGGCTGAACCGTATATATGGCTAAATAGTCCTGCTCTATCTACATCTATCTGCGTTATTTTTAGGTTTTTGATGGTGTGCCCATTACCATCTAGATTTCCTTTAAAGGAAAAGGAGTTGCTTCCTATGGGTTTCCATCCTATATTTTCTAGGTCTATATCTCTTCCCAGTTTATAATGAGCACTTATTTCGCATCTCATGTTATCAAGCTGCTGTCTTGTCTCTATCATATATGGCTCATCTATTGTTCCTTTTCCGCCTGCAACGTCATTCTCTGGCAAGCCCTCCGATACCTCTAAGGGCTTCGGAATATTTTTAAGGTATGGATAGGAGCTTCCTTCTTCTATATCCCATACATTGTCAAAATCCCAGTCAATAAAGGTAAGCTGGCTCTTCATCGCCGTTGTAAGCTTACTTACGGCACGTGTATCCATAGGTACATCCTTACACACTATTCCGTCATAGTAGCAGCTTATAACGCTTCCAATTACACGTCCAATGAACCCTGCAATATACCTATTACTACTGCTGTTAACCTTACCCCCAGAATAACTATTTTTTATTACATTTAGATAGTCGGAGCTTCCAGCTAAATGGCCTATTAACCCTCCTGCATATCCGTCATATATACTATTTGAAGTTACATCTCCCAGGGCAAAACAGTTCTCTACTGTTATGATATTTGAGCTATAAACAGAGGTTACCCCAATTAATCCCCCTACTTCCTCTTCTCCTAATACCTTTCCTAAACTATAGCTTTCTGTTACACTACCTGAGACTGTACTTGCCTTAGTAAGTCCTATTAATCCTCCAACCTTCGAGCCTGTACTAGTTACATCCCCAGATGTCCAGCACCTTCTCACCTGTACTCTGTCAGTATAGCCCCCTAGTCCTCCTACAAAGCTTGCAGAGCCTTCTACGTCGATTTGTACTGAAGAATTACTTATTTCACCATTACTACTTCTTCCAATTAGACCTCCTATATAGCTTGTTCCCTTTACCTTTCCTATTCCCTTTACTATACAGTTGTCTATCTGGAAGCTGTTTAATCCATCTCCTACTAATGCTCCTACATAGTTTTTTCCTTCTATATCAGCATTTTCAATGGTCAGGTTCTTTATGACTGCACCCTTTGCATATCCAAATAGCCCTACTCTATCTACTTCTGGCTGTGCTATTCTTAGATTTCTTATGGTGTATCCAGCACCATCTAATGAACCTGTAAATTCTACTATTGAATTCCATCCTATATTCTCTAGGTCTATGTCATTCCCTAGTTTATAATGGGAATTCACTTCAAATCTCATGTTATCAAGCTGCTGCCTTGTCTCTATTATATATGGATTTTGGACTGTTCCTTTTCCTCCACCTATGTCATTTTGAGGTAAGCCCTCCGACACTTCTAGGGGTCTAGGCATATTCTTAAGGTATGGATAGGAGCTTCCTTCCTCTATATTCCATACACTGCCGAAATCCCAGTCAATAAAGGTGTCCTGAGCCTTCATGGCCGTTGTTAATTTGCTTATATTTCCATATGTAGGCTTACACCCTGATGCTATTGCATCGTAGTAACAGCTCTCAATACTTCCATACTCTACATGTCCAGTCAATCCTCCTACATATTGGTCGGTGCTGCTATTAACCTTAGCCCCAGAGTAATTGTTTTTTATTATATTCTTATAGTGGGAGCTTCCATATAAATGACCTATTAATCCTCCCACATATCCAGTATATATATTACTTGAGCTTACGGTTCCCAGGGCAAAACAGTTTTCTACCGTTATTATATTGGAGTTATAGCTATAACCTGCTCCAATTAATCCCCCTACTTTGCTTTCTCCCGATACCCTTGCTAAACTATAGCTTTCTGCTATATTGCTAGAGGCTGTATTTGTCATGGCAAATCCTATTAATCCTCCAACCTGTGAGCCTATGCTTGTCACTTCTTCCGATGTCCAGCATCTTCTTAACTGAACTCTATCGGTATAGCCCCCTAGTCCTCCTACAAAGTTTGCAGAGCCTTCTACATTGATTTGGACTGAAGAATTCTTTATCTCACCATTGCTGCTTCTTCCAACTAGACCTCCTATATAGCTTGTTCCCTTTACTTTTCCAGTTCCCTTTACTATGCAGTTATCTATCTGGAAGCTGTTGAATGC
>JAKSBP010000308.1 GCA_022361035.1 Clostridia bacterium | reverse complement strand
GGTGCCATAAGTATCATAACCCCTACAGCTCCAACACCAGAAATCCCCAATAATATTACATGGAGCCATCTCATTCCAGTAACAAAAAGCATAGACATAATTATAAGGGCAATTGTAACCGCTGTACTAAGATTCGGCTGCAAAATAATTAGACCTACATATAGTACTATAATTAATAGATATGGAAAAATCCCTTTGAAAAAGTCTTGAATATACTTAGATCTTCTCGACAGACTGTATGCCACAAAAATAATTGCACATATTTTAGCTATCTCCGAGGGCATAATAGTTATCTCTCCAACACCTATCCATCTTTGGGCACCATTTAAATTTATTCCAAGGGGAGTTAAAACTAGAACCAACAAAACAATACTCAATATATATGCTGGAAAAGCCAACTTTCTATATCTATTATAATTGAAATTCATTGTAAAAATCATGGCAAACATACCAATTAAAGCCCATATTAGGTTCTTTTTAAGAAAACGATAGCTGTCTTGATTAAAATTGTAAAATGAATAATATTGGCTTGAACTAAATACCATTATTATTCCTATGATAACCAATATTAGTACTGCTACCATTAGAGTAAAATCAAAAGATTTTTTTTGGGTCACATTATCCCCCCTTTAATTTATGCACACAATCTTTAAAATGTCTCCCTCTTACTTCAAAGCTTTCATACATATCCCAACTGGCACAGGCTGGAGATAATAAGATGGTATCCTTCTCATTGGCATTATCATATGCTTTTTCTACTGCTTCTTCCATATCCCTTACAATAAATATGCTCTTTAGGCCAAATCTTTCAGCAGTTTCTTTGATTTTATCTGCGGTTTCCCCTAATAAAACTAAGGTTTTCACCTTATTATCAAAGGCCCTTACAAACTCATCGAAGGAGCCTCCCTTATCCATACCGCCGGCTATCAATATTAAGGGAGCCTTTAGCCCTTCTACTGCCTTTATTGAAGCATCGGGATTAGTACCCTTAGAGTCATTATAAAACCTTATTCCATTAATCTCATCAACAAATTCCGTTCTATGCTCAATACCTTTAAAGTTTTTTAATGTATATTTAATTACTTCTACATTTATTCCTGAATAAGCAGCAAAAGCTGCGGCGGCTAAAGAATTTTCTAAGTTATGTTTTCCTACTATGTAAATATCATCTATGGCACATATTATCTCTTTAATGCTGCCTTTTTTAACTACAATATTATTATCTTCTACCCAAACTCCTTCTGTTAAGATTTTTTTTCTACTAAAGAATACGACTTTACAATTTGCTCTTGAAGCTAATTTTCTCGTTACATCGTTATCGTAATTTAAAATCAAAATATCATTTCCATCCTGATTCCTAAAAATATTTGCCTTTGCATCTATGTAATTCTCCATAGTTCCATGTCGATTTAGGTGGTCAGGTGTAATATTTAATATGGCAGAAATCTTTGGTCTAAAGGTTTCGATTGTCTCTAGCTGAAAACTACTAACCTCCGTTACTAAAATAGTATCCTCTGTAGTCTCTAATGCCTTAGATATTGCTGCTAAACCGATATTTCCAACAACAAAGGTCTTACATTTTGCGTTTTTGAAAATTTCCCCCGTAAGGGCCGTAGTAGTGGTCTTACCATTGGTTCCAGTTATAGCTAAATATTTTCCTTTACTTAATCTAAATGCAAGTTCAAGTTCCCCTATTATATTTACATTTTCTTCTCTAGCCCTCTGCAAAAAGCTCAATTGTGTAGGTACACCTGGACTCAAAACGATTAAATCGTATATCTCTGTCTTATCAGGGTGACAGCCAAGTATTATATTATGACAAAGGTGACCTATTTCATCCAATATATTTGAAAGCTCCTCCCTTGATTTTATATCATTAATTGTAATTCTGGCTCCAAGTTTTGAGAGAGTTTTTACAGTAGGAATACCGGATTTAGCTATGCCCACCACTAGAACATTCCTATCCTTTAGCTTCATAGTTTCACCACCTTCTATTTTATTTAAGTGCATAAAGTCCCAAAACACAAAGTAGTAACGTTACACTCCAGAATACTACTACTATTTTCGTTTCCTTCCAGCCCACTAATTCAAAGTGGTGGTGCAATGGACTCATTTTAAATATTCGTTTACCTGTTAATTTAAATGAAACTACCTGCATAATAACCGATAGAGCTTCAACGAAATATATTCCACCGACAATGGGAATAAGCAGGGTCAAATTCATTAAAATAGCTATAGATGCCACAGCCCCTCCAAGGGCCATAGAACCCGTATCACCCATAAATACCTTTGCGGGATATGCATTGAATCTAAGAAAGCCTAGGCAAGCCCCTGTAAGCGCCCCTGAAAATGCCGCAATGCTAGGATATCCCCAATTTAGTGCAACTAAACTAAAAAAGGATGCAACAATAAGGGTAACACCTGATGCAAGTCCATCGAGACCATCGGTTAAATTAACGCTATTGGTAGTAGCTACTACAACAAAGGCTATAAAGGGAACATATAATACTCCTAAATCGAGATATACTCTAAAAAAAGGTACAAGTATCTGAGTTCCATATATAGATACCTCAGCTTGGTATACAGCTATTATGGTGGCAATCACTATTTGCCCTATGAGTTTTTGATAAGCTTTAAGGCCTAAATTTCTTTTTAATACTACCTTTATAAAGTCGTCTATAAAGCCTATTAATCCGAATGCCAATGTAGCAAATATAATTATGTATAAATCCCTATTCAACCTACCAGAGGTTAGAGTTGTAATTAATATAGCTATTATCATTATTATACCACCCATTGTAGGTGTTCCGGATTTAGTATAATGTGACTTCGGTCCTTCAGCCCTAATACTTTGACCAACCTTCAATCTTCTCAGTAGTGGTATAATGGCGGGTCCCAATATTATCGTAATAAAAAAAGATATTGCTACGGTAATCATTAGCTGTTGAAAGTCACTCATTTGTTTATCTCCTCTCTTGTAGATACTGTACAATTTCCTCCATTTTCATACCTCTAGAACCCTTAACAAGAATAGTATCTCCGGGCTGTTTTAGAGTATCTAATAGATTTATAGCAGCCTCATTATTAGCTAAAGTAAATACTTTTTCCCTTGGCAATCCAGTTTCTACGGCTTCTTTACCAATATTTTCGGCATCATTTCCCACTGTTATTAGGAAATCAATCTCCCTTTTAGATACCATTCGTCCCACTTCCCTATGGGCATCCTCAGAATAATCCCCTAATTCAAGCATATCTCCTAAAATAGCTATTTTTCTTTTAGATTCTATGCTTTCTAAAACACCTAGGGCTGCCTTCATAGAGTCAGGGCTCGCATTATAGCAGTCATTTATCAATTTCATATCATCGTCTAAACTTACAATATTCATCCTCATTTCATTTCCATAGAAGTTACTCAGTCCATCCTTAATCTTTTCAAAGGATATATTATAATGTATACCAACAGCTATTGCTAAAAGTCCATTATAAACATTATGTATACCGGGTACATTCAGTTTGAAATCATGGGTCTCTCCGCCATATAGGATTGAAAATTCAATTCCTTTATCTCCTAAATCCCTTATTTCTTCTACATAGATGTCATTATTCTTCCTTAAACCAGCAAATACCCTTTTATATTTAGTATCCCTTTCCCTAAGTCTTCCTAGATACTCATTGTCACCATTAACTATCAATACCGATGATTCATCCATATAATGGCTTATTTCCATCTTTGCTTTAAAAATTTCTTCCTTAGAACCTAAATTCTCTATATGACAAATTCCAATATTGGTTATTACTCCTACCTCCGGTGTTGTGATTTCTGCCAAGAGGTCAATTTCTCCCCTGTTACTCATTCCCATTTCCAATACTATGATTTCATGTTCCTCTTTTATATTTAATAAGGTCAGAGGCATTCCAATATGGTTATTAAAGTTTCCTTCGTTCTTTAAAACCTTGAATTTTTGAGCAAGAACATTATAAATTAGTTCCTTTGTAGTGGTTTTTCCAGTGCTTCCCGTCACACCAACTACAGGAATGTTTGCCCTACTTAAAAAATATTTTGATATATCCTGTAGTGCCTTTAGAGTATCCTCTACCATTATTATGGATTTTTTTCCGTCGCTTTTAATATCAATTTCATGGCTACATAGGGTTCCCATTGCCCCACAGTTTAAAGCATCCTCTATAAATTCATGGCCATCAAATCTTTCTCCCCTTATGGGAACAAAGAGATACCCCTCTTCTATCTTCCTAGAGTCTGTCGATACTCCTTTAAACTCTAAATTTTCATCTCCCGTTAAAAGCCTGCCCTTTGTTGCCCTTAAGATATCCCTTAAATGAATCATTGGTTTACCTCCTCTAAAAACTTCTTAGCTACTTCCTTATCATCAAAGTCGAATACTTCATTATTGATTATCTGATAGGTTTCATGTCCCTTCCCAGCTATCAGAATAACATCCTTATTTTTTGCCCTCTCTATGGCGGCTTTTATTGCATCTCTCCTATTTATAACAATGTCATACTTACTTTCATCCCTTCCCATTCCCTCTATAATATCTTCCACTATTCTCCTTGGGTCCTCCGTACGTGGATTATCACTGGTAACTATTGCATAGTCAGACATATCATAGGCTATTTTACCCATGATGGGCCTTTTAACTGCATCTCTATCTCCACCGCAGCCAAATATGGTAATAATTTTTCCCACTGCAAACTGTCTAATAGTTCTTAGTACATTTTCTAAGGCATCGGGTGTATGGGCATAATCAACAATCACAGTTATATCCCTATCATTTTCAACGGGCTCAAATCTCCCGGGAATAGGCTTTATAGCTTTAATACCCTTAACTATCTCTTCATAGCTATAGCCCATAAAATAACATACCCCTATGGAAGCCAAAATATTGTAAATAGAAAATAGGCCGGGTATATTTATCTTTATACTTCCCGAATACTTTGGTGTAACTAGATTAAATGTCGAGTATGAAACATGCATATCTATATTATCGGCATATATATCACAATTACTATTAATTCCATAGGTTAAAACAGGCGTATCTAGCTCCTTTATTTCATCATAAATTTCTTTCCCATATTTATCATCCGTATTGATTATATTAATCTGTGATGTTTTGTAAAATAATTTTTTCTTAGCATTTTTATAGCTTTCCATATCCTTGTGAAAATCTAAATGGTCAGCAGTAAGGTTGGTAAATACACCGATATTAAAATCTACATCATCAACCCTTTTAAGGTCAAGGGAATGGGAAGACACTTCCATCGAACAAAGGTCAACCTCTTTTTTTGCCATTTCATTGAATAGGTAATGCAATTCTACGGATTCAGGGGTCGTGTTCGATAACTGATATTCTTCATTTAAAATTTTACTCTTAATAGTTCCTATTAAACCGGTCTTTTTATTGTTTGCCTGGGCTATACTGTCGACTAAATAAGTAATAGATGTTTTACCATTAGTTCCCGTTATACCTACCACCTTGAATTTCTCACTAGGATTACCATAAAACTTTGCCGATAGCTTAGACAGTACAGCTCTACTGTCCTTTACCTTTACAATGGCAATTTTATAGTCATCTATAATATCCTGTATATTTTCTAAATCCCTTTCTATGACGATTGCCCTTGCACCCCTATCAATAGCACTAAGTATATATTTATGGCCATCGGTCTTAAATCCCATTATACATACAAATAGGCCATCTTCCTTAACTTTTCTTGAGTCATAGGTAATTCCTGAAATGCCAATATCCATATTTCCATAGGATTGTACTACTCCAAGACCTATTAATAAATCCCTTAATTTCATCCTAATCTCTCCTAATTTTAGGCTTGTAAGATATTCTCCAGATGTCTTAGGAGGTAAAAAAATCGTTACAGCCCTATCTTTATCAACTTACTAAAAGGCAACTTAAATTAAAGTCAAAGCCTTAATTCAAATTGCCCTCTTAACTAGCCAATTTCATCATCCATATAATTATATCATAAAGTATTGACAATATTTATTGAGATTCTTGTTTTACATATAATATTACAATGGAACCCTCTTTGACTTTGCCTCCAGGCTTGGGAAATTGGTCTATTACTACTCCTTTTCCGTCTTTTACATCCATAGGCTCAGTTCTGTATTCTAATTTTTTCTTAGAAAGCATGTCGGAAGCCTCGGATAATTGTAAGCTTCTAACTTCAGGAATAGTGACTTCCTCTCTTTCAAATCTTTTCTTTTCTTCCTCGCTATATTGTGGCTCTACCTCCATATATCTAAGGGTATCCCGTAATATTTCGTGACCTACAGGGGCAGCTCCTTGACTCCCATAATGATACAGCTTTATTGGCTCATCAACAACTATAAGTACAGCTAATTTGGGATCGTTGACTGGAGCAACACTTACAAAGGAGGAGTATACACTTCCCTTGGCATACCTTCCATCTACAACTTTATCGGCAGTACCTGTTTTACCACCTACTCTAAAGCCTGCTATATAGGCCTTTTTACCCGAGCCTTCAACAACAACTGATTCCATTATTAAGTTCAATTCCTTTGATGTTTTTTCCGAGATAACCTGTCTTATAAATTTAGGTTCATATCTATGAATGACATTCCCTGAATCATCGGTCAGCTCCTTCACAACCCTTGGCTGCATGAGCTTTCCTCCATTTGCTATAGAGGAAATAGAGTTAATAAGCTGAATAGGAGTTATAGATATTCCATGACCAAAGGACATAGTTGCAAGCCCTACGGGGCCAGCACTTGAAATGTTTTGAATTATGGAATTACCCTCTCCCGGTAAATCTATTTGAGTTTTCTCCTTAAATCCAAAGGCATCGAGATATTTATAAAATTTTTCTATCCCAAGCTTTTGACCAAGCTCTATAAACACAGGGTTACAAGAATTTTGTACCCCTTCTGTAAAGGTCTGATGACCGTGGGGCCTATAATGACGCCAACATTTTATTCTGTGTCCTGCTACAATAGTATATCCTGAAGAATAAAAGGGTGAATTTGGTTCAACAACACCTTCTTCTAATCCAGCAGCAGAAGTTATCAGCTTAAAGGTTGAACCGGGTTCATATGTATCACTGACCATTGGATTTCGCCACATTTTATTCCAAAGCTTCTGCTTTTCATTTATATCTAAGGATTCATAATTTTCTTTTAGGTTCTCATCTATTGGTATCCTAGGTTGATTAGGGTCATAGTCGGGTTTAACTGACATAGCCAGTATGTCCCCTGTTTTAGGCTCCATTACTATTGCCATTACACGTTTTGCCTGGGTTTTAACTAAAGCGTTTTCAATTGCCTTTTCCGTAAAGTGCTGAATAACTTCATCAATGGTAAGGACAACATTAAGTCCATTTACTGGCTCATAATATTTTTCCAATCCATAGGGCAATTGTCTTCCAGCGGCATCAGTATTTTTTATCCATCTACCGGGTAAACCGCTTAAAACCTTCTCATATTTTAGCTCTGTACCGGCTAATCCCTGATTATCATCGGTTGTATGACCTAAAATATGGGCTGCAAAATTGCCGTAGGGATAAAATCTTTTGTAATCTTGGGCAACCTGTATACCTTTTAGCTTTTCTTTGATTATCTCGTTGGCCTTCTCCTTTTCTATCCATTTGGCTATACGTACTAAACCCTTTTTTCTATCTGATATTTTACTTAATATTGCCTCTTCCTCAATCTCTAGAATATTAGATAAACTCTTTGCAACAACTTCTTTACCTTTTATTTCAGAGGGTGTAGCCCATACAGTAAATGTCGTTACACTAGTAGCTAACTCTTTTCCATTTCTATCGTAAATAGTTCCCCTTTTTGCAGTTATAGGAACGTCCCTAGTCTGCTGCTGAACAGCCATCATTCTTAAATTTTCTCCATTTACAATTTGAATCCAACCTAGCCTAAATATTAATGCAAAAAAAATTAAACAAACAGAAAATAATGCAAATACTAATCGCTTTTTATTTATGATACCTGGACTGGACAATTTAAACCCTCCTTAAAAGAACTTAATCTAATAAAGAATATATTTTTTTAATTGATATTTTCAAATAACTAAATATTCCCCTACTCCTTTTTTCTTCTTCAATGTATTGATCATCTAAAGAAGGATTTTCTTCAAAAACTTTTAAATCTAAATTACTTGTATCATCTAGATTTAAAAAAACCATTTGGTTGTATTGAGGATACTGCATATTTAAATCCTCTGTAGCAACCCTTTCTATTACATCTGACCTAGTTAAACTATCTAAATCCATCCTGGCATCCTGTAATTGGTCTTCAAGCTGCTCGATTTCTTTATTTAAGCTGTTAATCTTATATTCTGTTTCAGTTATTTCAGTATATCTAAGTAGTACAAGGATTAAAGCTGCAGAAATAGCAAAAACCCAAACCATAGCACTTATCTTTAAAAACAAGTTCTTCTTATTTTTCTTTCTCTTAGTAGGCTTCTTTTTATTCTTTTCTACCTCTTCATTTAAGTAGTCATAGTTACCATAATAATACTTTTTCTTAGCTAATAACAATGTATTCTCCCCCTTTGATGTTTAGAACATCAAATCTTTTCCGCCACCCTGAGCTTTGCACTTCTAGCCCTAGGGTTATTACTCATTTCTATATCAGAAGGATAAATTGGTTTTCTTGTAATAATCTTTAAAACTGGTTCCTTATTACACTGACATATGGGTAATTCTCGAGGACATATACACCCAGTAGCCAGTTCTCTATATACGTTCTTTATTATTCTATCCTCAAGGGAGTGGAAGGTTATTATACATATTCTTCCCCCTGCTTCTAGAACCTGAGAAATGTCCTTCACCGTCTTTTCAAGTATATCGAGTTCGTTGTTTACTTCTATCCTTATTGCTTGAAAGGCTCTTTTAGCGGGATGGGGACCATTTCTCCTAGCACCTGCCGGTATGGCCTTTTTTATAATGTCAACCAATTCACCGGTGGTTTTAATCTCTTTCTCCCCTCTCCCATCGACTATAAACTTTGCAATTCTGGAAGACCATTTTTCTTCCCCATATAATTTAATAATCCTTTGCAGCTCTTTTTCCGAATATGTATTTACTACTTCCCTCGCTGTAAGGCTTTTTTTTCTGTCCATCCTCATATCAAGCTCTGCATCCTGCATATAGGAAAATCCTCTCTCTCTGTTGTCAAGCTGATATGAGGAAACCCCTAAGTCGAGGACTATACCATTTATTTTATCCCTATGGATTTCATCTAATACCTCTTTAATATTTGAAAAATTACTATTTATAAATTCAAATCTATTTGAATGTTTTTTTAATCTTTCCTGGGCGGAGGCTAATGCCTCTTCATCCTGGTCTATTCCAATAAGAAGCCCTTCCTCACTCAGCTTGGAACATATTAACTCTGAGTGGCCCCCACCTCCTAATGTTCCGTCAACGTAAACTCCCCTAGGGTCAATATTTAAGTTTTCTACGGTTTCATGGAGTAAAACCGTTTCATGTTTAAATTCCATAATATACCTTCCTTCTATCTACATATTAGAAAATGTAGATTTATAAATCCATTTTATATACCTAAATCAGCCATTTGTTCGGCTATATCGTCATAACTAATATTTGCAGTATCATTATATTTATCCCAATTATCTTTACTCCATATTTCAATTCTCGTAGAAACGCCTATTATGGCAACTTCCTTTTGAAGCTCACTGAACTCCCTCAAATTTTGTGCAATGGTAACTCTACCCTGCTTATCTAAGCTGCACTCAGTGGCTCCAGCAAAAAATAACCTTGCAAAGGCCCTAGCATTTTTATTAGTCAAGGGTAATTGCTTTAATTTGCTTTCAAAGCTTCTCCACTCCTCTTCAGGGAAAACAAAAAGAGAGTTGTCCAGTCCCTTTGTAATAAAGAACGTGTCCCCTAGTATTTCCCTGAATTTTGATGGAATATTTATTCTTCCCTTGTTATCGATTGTATATAAGTATTCCCCAATAAACATAATTTTCACTCCACTTTAAGGGAAATCAACCCACAATTACCCACTTTGAACCACTAATACATTAATTCTATAGGAAGTTGCCTTTTCCTGCTAGTTTTTTAAAATTTTTTGCCTTTTTTTCTAGTAATTTAGAACTAAATTTATATAGGTCTATTTAACTATAAAAGAACCTAAGCTTTACCTGATAGAAGAGTGACATACAAACTTAATAAACGAAAGCAGGCACTGAGGTTTCCTTTAGAGCGATTTTTATAAATCTGTTTTACCTTCTATTATCTATCTAAAAACAGATTTATAGCATGAGCCTAAAGGATTCTCTGTGCCTGCTGTAGTAAGTTAACTTTCTCTATCACTCTTCTAATTTGCTTATATATCGAAGGTCTTTAAGCCATTTTCTTTTAGTAATTCTTTAGGAAATTTCAGAGTTTTATATGGTTTTTTCATTTTTAATACAAAAAAATAAAATCACCCCAAAATATATTTGGGATGAATAATCTTTATTCTGTCTATGAAATTATTTAGTCAACATTGAGTCTATTTCTTCACTTATCTGTAAAACCTCTTGCACATCAGGATAGTCAGCAGCTAAACTCTCCATCTTTCCTTGTAAAGTATGTATCTCTTCAATTGATATATTGCGATATGACAAATTTTTTCACCTCGTTTTAAATTTATTTAAAAAATTAAAGATAATGTAAATATAATATAACCTATGCCATATCGTGTCAATTAACGTATCATTACAAAAATATTTCATAATTATTACAAACAACAAACTTCCTATAGAAATGACAATAATTTTTTAAATTTGCATTCCTTGAACATGGGTAAAATACTAGCTATTTATAGGATTTATGTTTTCTATATAACAAAAATCCAAAAACTAATATTAAAAAGACACTTAAAACCTGGGCAAATCTAAAGGGTCCAAGCATTAAGCTGTCGGTTCTCAAGCCCTCTATAAAAAATCTTCCAACAGAATACAGTATTAAATACAAATAAAATAGCTCTCCCTGGAATTTCTTTTTTGTTCTATATTTCATTAAGAAAATAAAAACTACAAAGTTCCATAGGGACTCATAGAGGAAGGTAGGGTGAACCCTTAATCCATTAACATTAATGCCCCAGGGTAAATCCGTTGGTGCTCCATAGGCCTCTCTATTTAAAAAGTTTCCCCATCTACCTATAGCTTGACCCAAAATCAAACTTGGAGCAATAATATCTGCAAGCTGCCAAAAACCTATTTTCCTATATCTTGTATATATGAGTCCAGCTATTATACCACCTATTACTCCACCATGTATAGCCAAACCACCGCCCCTAACATTTAACATTTTAATAATATCACCACCATAGTAACTCCAATTAAAAACTACGTAATATATCCTAGCACCAATAATGGCTGAAGGAATCATGACTAAAATAAAATCTATTATGATGTTTTCATCCATTCCAAATCTCTTTGTTTCTCTTATAGCTAAAATAGTACCTAATATCATGGCTAATGAAATTAGGATACCATACCAACGTATTCCGATACCAAATATCTCAAATGCTACAGGATTCAATTCACTCACTCCTTAGTATAAAAGGTTCTATGTCAATTATAGTTTAAGATTTCTATAACTCTTATCCTTAGTTGCTTTGCTGTCATTTTAATTATAAAAATTTTAGTCGCCACGGCATGGCAACTAAAATTATTATATACTTATATGAATTAGTTTTTCAAGTTAATTATTAGGGTTAATTAGAGATAAAACGCTTTTATCTAAATCAAAGTGATTATTGAATCTCTCTGAAACCCTTTCAAGGTCTAAATTTTGAAGCTCTATGATATAATCAAATAAATTTATTCCCTTAAAGTAATAGGAAGTAAATGTATTCGCAATAAACTCTACTGAGTTGTAGGAGCTTATATGCTGTCCAATTGATTTTTTCTTAATCCTTTCAAAATCCTCCCTATTCAAGCCATCCCTTTTAATGCTTTTAATTTCTTGGCAAAGAATATCGTATATCCTATTGGGGTCCTTTGATTCTCCACCGATTATGGAGTGTCCGTAGGATACATCAAAGGTATACTCGCTTTCAAAGTTTTCATTTATAAGACCATCCTCATAGAGCCTTTTATAGAGCCTAGAGCTTTTACCAAAGACCATATCCAGGATTACCTTAGTCTCTATATCCCTTCTTAATAGTTCTTTTTCCTCCAAGAAATTATCTGTATTCTTAAATGAAATATTGAATAAAGACATGGAAACAGAAAGCTTCTCCTCAATACTTTTCTCCCTAACATCTATTGGCTCATGGGGCAAAATTCTCTCTATTTCTCCCTCAAGCTTTTTATAGGTAGACTTTAAACTTTCTTCAATAGTACTATAGGTTTTTTCCCTATCCACATCCCCTACTACAAAGACAACCATATTATTAGGTACGTAAAAGGAATTATAGCACCTATATAATTCATCCTTGGTTATCCTATAGATACTATCAACTGTCCCTGCTATATCTATTTTTACAGGATGATTATGATACATGGCCTTAAGGCCATTGAAGAATACCTTCCAGTTAGGATTGTCTTCATACATCCTTATTTCCTGTTCAATTATCCCCTTTTCCTTTTCCACATTTTCATCGGTTAAATAGGGAGACTGAACAAAATCTATAAGTATACTAAGATTTTCATGAAATTTATCGGTACAGGAAAATAGGTAACAGGTTGAGTTAAAGTTAGTATAGGCATTTACATTTGACCCTAGCTTAGAAAATCTAGCAAATACTCCTTCTTCTTCACTTTCAAAAAGTTTATGTTCTAGAAAATGGGCAATACCCTGGGGAACATCGGTAACTTTTTTTTCTCCTGGAATAATAAATCTATTATCTATTGAACCGTATCTAGTACCAAAGATAGCAAATTTCTTTGTATACCCTTTCTTGGGAAGAATAAATATTTCTAATCCATTATCTAATTTGCGAAAATATATTTTTTCCTTTAATATGTCACTATAAATTTCTCTTTCCATTATTGTCTTCCCTCCCCTTCTTTATTAAGGAAGTAAATCGTATCTAATTCAAATTTCTTTCCCGCCTCCATAATAGACTCCTTGTTTACAGCTTCAATCTTAGAGATTATATTTTCAATATCATCAAGGGAATCACTTAAAATCTGGGAATACAAAAAATCCATAAGTATATTTGGGGTATCGGTTAAGGATTTAATAGATGTTATGATAGACTTTTTAGCTATCTCAATATCGTCCTCAGTAAAATTACCTTCCTTTAATGAATCAACTTCCTCCTGTATTAAATCCCTAGTTTTTTGAAAATTTTCAAACTCTATACCACTACTTACAAGCATTATAGACTTGAATTTATCTATTTTTGAAAAAATGTAATAACAGAGGCTTTCCCTTTCTCTTACATTCTTAAATAATTTTGAATTGGGTCCTCCACCTAAAATGCTAGAGAATAATATGGAACTTTGATACAAATCGCTGTCGTATGGAATATTTGTCCTGTATCCTAGGGTCAATTTCCCTTGATTTATATTAAAATTATCTTCTACCTCTTTAACTTCACTGATATCCTTATAAATATTTTCTCTAGGGATTGTTATTATATCTTCCCTTTGAAATTTCATATATTCCTTAAAGAGACCCTTAACCTCCTCTTCCTCTACGTTCCCTACTATAAAAAAGTCAATCGGAGAGGTGGATAAAATTCTTTGATAATAATTGTATAGCTCCTTTTCCTCAAGCTTCTCAAGTTCCTCTAAGCTTCCATATTCATATATACTATAATTCTCATCCTCACACATCTTTTCAGCACATCTTTCAACTGCAAATTTCATTTTATCGTTTATGCGGCCTTCAATTTTTTCTTTGAGATTCTCTTTTTCCTGATAGAAGCTCTCCCTCTTAAATCCACCATTTTCTATAACTGGATTATTAATAGCACCATTTAATATACTTAATCCTTCCTTTAAAATATCCTTATTATCTATGTATTTACTATTTGGAAGCTGCATTTTTAGTTGTAAAATGTGTTTCTCCCCTCTTTTCATAACATCAGCAATTAAAATCGACCCATATAAATCCTCAAGCTTTCTATTTAGTTCAAAAAAGGATGGATACTTCTCTGTTCCCTTGTTTAAAAGCATAGATAACATAGAATTCTTAGTAGCCTCTTCCTTTAACAACGGACGCTTTATATATACACCTATTAGATTTGTTTTAAATTTATCTGATTTTATAATATGCAGTCTAACTCCATCGTCCAAATCCGTTTCGCCTAATATATTTAACAACATAAAACCTCCTTTTGTTTTTATAGTGAAACAAACTAAAAGGTTAATTTATACATATCAAAAAATCACAGAAACACCGATACTCTTAATATGTATAAATTTAAGTTTGACATCGTTTCACTATAGATAATCTTATTATGATAAAAATAGACCTATAAAATACATAAGATTACCAAGAATTACAATTGTCCTAAATTATATTTTACTATATTCCATTTCCTATTTCCTTAACTTTTTAAATTTTCCAGTCTAACTTTATATTCTATTTCATTTAAAAGGTTCTCTCCTATACCCCATCCGTTTATATATTGGATATCTACAAAGCCTTTCCTAGAGGCCTTTTTTATTAATTTATTAATTCTATTTTGAACTTCTATATCCTCATGAAACTTTGAAATGCTTATAATTTGAATATTATGGGCTCCCCTTTCCCTAAGCCTATTTATTGAGCTTAAAAAAAGTTCATCATTGTCATCGTATTTTAGGGAAATTATTTTATCCTTATCAAATTTTAGTTTTTGCATTTTACCCAATATATAGTTACTAAAAATACTTTGTTCATAGATACTATCCCCATTTGAAATCAGAAGTATTACACCAGTTGAATTTACATTTCCCTCTCCTATAAGCGCCCTGGACCTTTCCGTTATTTGACGGCATAACTTTTGACTACTCCAAAGTAAGGGTATAACTTTGATATCAATATCATCATTTTCAACCCTTTCCTCAATATATTTTTTAAATTCCCTATATTCCTGGGACTCAGTAAGGATCAGGGGAACAAGTATTAGCTTTTCATAAGCCTTCCCCAATCTTTTAACTTCTTCATATACTGTAGGGCTTATATTGAAATATGATAAATATACATCGTAATCCCCTCCTAGGCGTGACTGTAGGTCATCCTTAACCCTACTACTCAAATCTATGTTTTTACTACTTCCCAAGTTCTCATAGGCCATTTTAGTTTTAAAAGTCTCTATAGGCGCATTAATCCTTTTTATTATAGATTTATCATTATAAATATTCTTTAGGGTAACAGAGAGGTCAAAGGTAGGGGGTTCCCCTCCATAAAACATTATTACAGCAGGCTTTGATAACTTTTCTTCGTTGATATCTTCTTTTTTAGCGGCTCCTTCAGTATAGGCCATTAAAGAATAATATAATAGTACATTACCTAAAATATACCCAATAACAAGGCCCCCTAAAACCCAAGGAGTATAATTAAATTTAAATTTAGAATTCTTAAATATACCTACTGTGATTAAAGTCAATGCTATTATGCATAATCTTTCAATATTACCCTTAAAAATTAGAAAAACTATAATTAAAAGACCCAATAATAGAGATTGTATAAAAAGATAAAATATATAGTTAATAAATATCATCTCCTTTAGAGCAATTCTATAGCTTTGTTGTATTAGCCTTTATACATTTTATTTAACAGAAAAAAATATATGTTATTCAATAGGCATAAAAGAGTTAGAATCTATTGCTTTAAGAATATATATGCATTATAATTAAATTTGTGTGTAAATATGTCAATCGAGATAAATATATGACTGAAAGGAAGAATATTTATGAAGTTAGGGATAGTAGGATTACCTAATGTCGGTAAAAGCACCCTATTCAATGCAATAACTAAAGCAGGGGCCCAGTCTGCAAATTATCCATTTTGTACAATCGAACCTAATGTTGGCGTTGTTGCCGTCCCAGACCATAGATTAGATGTACTTAGAGAAATGTATGATTCAGCCAAGGCTGTTCCAACGGCAATTGAGTTCTATGACATTGCAGGCCTGGTACGGGGTGCAAGTAAAGGGGAAGGGCTAGGAAACAAGTTTCTTTCACATATCAGGGAGGTTGCCGCAATAATCCACGTAGTACGATGCTTTGATGACGAAAATGTTGTCCATGTAGAAGGAAGCATGGGACCGGAAAGGGATATCGAAACAATCAACCTAGAACTTATTCTATCTGATCTAGAGCTTATCCAAAGACGTATAGAAAAGACTAAAAAGCTTTTAAAGAGTGATAAATCCCTACAGGGGGAAATGGATATGCTAAATCGGGTACAAGCTATACTAGAAGATGGTAAATCTGCTAGAACCCTAGAGCTTACAGATGAAGAGGAAAGGTTTGTAAAGGACTTAAACCTATTATCCTTCAAACCCATCATATATGCTGCCAATGTCTCTGAGGAGGATTTGGTAGAAAATGACGGAGAAAATTCCTATGTGGAAAAGGTTAGGGAATTTGCAAAGACTGAAAATGCTGAGGTAGTTACCATATCAGCTAAGATCGAATCGGAGATTTCAGAGCTTGATGAAGAGGAAAAGAAGAGCTTTTTAGAAGAGCTTGGACTTAAGGAGTCGGGATTAGAAAAGTTAATTAAAGCAGGATACTCACTCTTAGGCCTAATAAGCTTCCTCACCGCCGGACCCAAGGAAGTAAGGGCATGGACTATAAGGGAAGGCACAAAGGCCCCTGAAGCAGCAGGTAAGATTCACTCCGATATTGAAAGGGGCTTTATCAGAGCCGAGGTCATAGACTATGATATTTTAATAGATGCTGGTAATATGACTACGGCCAAAGAAAAGGGATTGCTGGGAATTGAAGGTAAGGAGTATGTTGTTAGGGACGGAGATGTGATTTTGTTTAGGTTTAATGTGTAAATAAAATCATCTATAAAACCTTCTAACATCAACAAACCGTTTATTTTCAATGTTTCAAGCTATTCTTTACAAATTAAATAGTGTAATATTTATGAGTTTACTGTCAACAATATGAAGCCACCTCTAAAATCAACTTAGAGGTGGCAAATTGTAGACTAAGTCTACAAAGATGATAGGCTTTTACAGTTTATTTTTAATATGATATTTTGTATTTCTTGCCTTACCTTCTTGTTGAATTTTTCCTTCATCTAATAATTTATTAAGTATTAAAGTTACAGTAGACTTACTTAACTTAAGTTCAATTTCTATATCTTTTCTACTAACTTTTCCTCCGTTTCTAATTATCTTTAGTACCTTCTCATCATTATCATCTATATCCAATTTATAATTAATATTTGGTAAAACTACAACAAAAGCATTTTCTGATATTTTAAATTCTGGTTCTACACTATATTTTGAATAGCTTTCATAAATCCTCCGTATTCCTGTTCCATAACTTTCTATAAGTTTTAATCTATAAAAAGAGGTAGCAAGATTTTTATTTCTACTTTCTGAAATGCCAAGCATTATATCATCTAAAGTAAGTCCTGCTACTAGCCCCCCAACAGAAACCAACTCTATTCTATTTTTAAAAATATGAATTAAAATACTCCCACTAAAACTATAATCCCTATGAACTACTGCGTTTACTAAAGCTTCCCTTATTGCATAATAAGGATAGTCCTCTCTATCCACTCTATTGAGACCTTTAAAATTACTCTCTACTTTATTCTGAAGACTTATATATTCATAGGCATCATCTAATTGTTTAAGTATAGAACCAGAAAACTCCCTTCTGTCTCTGAATTCTAATTTTGTATTTCCATCATATAAAGCACATTTTATAGAATGCTGACATTCTTCTGAAAATAAAAGACCTAAATTCGTGTAGTATCCATCTTCATTAGTTATACCTAAAGTTCTTTGATTACATTCTTCAAAACCAATCTGTTTTTCATTGAAAACCTTTTTAGTATAATCAAAAGTTAGTTGTTGATTTATACATCTACTTTTTTCAAAAACAGTTCCATCACTTTCAATAATCATTTGTCGTATTGAATCCTCTGTTGCTGGTGCAGATGTAATGCCATGTCTTACAAAAACTCCTGATGGCTTTAGTCCTTTAGCTGCTAAATGATAAGGTCTCTTAGTTCCTTTTAAAATTTCTATTTTAATAACCTCTTTTCCATCAATTTCTATTATTTTAGCTGATGTAATAAGTGTTAAATCAGGCTTTATTGAATCTCTTATACTATTACTTATTGCTTCTAAGTCTTTTTTAGCATCATCTAGCCCTACAATTTTACCACTGTCATCTATACCTATATAAACTTCGCCACCGTGAGTATTAGCAAATGCAACTAACTCTTTTTTTAAAGATTCATTCAATTCTCTTTTGAATTCAATATTTTCTGTTTCCTTTAGCTCAAACACTACATCACCTTCCTTCTTTAAATATTATATAGATTAATCGACTTATTTTCAATATAATTATTAATCGATTAATCGATATAATTCGATTAATTAATCTATTAATATACATAAAATAGTCTCCCTGCTTCTTATTCATCATAAAAAATTCCTATGTTAATCCATTATCTTAGTTCCTATAGCTAGGAGTTTTAATATTTCCTTTTTCTTCATATAATAAACTTGTTTTAATTATAATTTTGAAGGTAAAAACAGGTTTATAAAAAAGTCTCTTATGAAGATTTATAAGGAAGACTTTTTTGAAACACATACACGGAATTTATATGTATAAATATCTAAAAAGTTTATAATTTCCTATGTGTTATAAAAATCACTAAAATAAAATATCAAAACTTCTTTGCGTATGTCAGCAACCCCGTTCCCTTGTCATCCTATAGACATAGTAAGAAAGTACATTACCACCATATAATTCAATACTTTTTATTAATATTACTACGACTTTCAATTATCTAACACGAATATTATTTATGCAAATTTTGTAAAATTCCTTTGACTAATTTTGTTGATTTTTCCCTAGTTTTGTATAAATCAAAAAAAGTGAACCACTTCGTCAGTAGTTCCCTATTCTGCATTAAAACCTATCTATGTTCCATTATCATCTATGCTAAATCATTCTTTAATGACGATTTATATATTAAATTACTCTTTAGTATAAAAAGGCCCTAGGTCATCCTAGAGCTATGTTAAAGTCTATATTAGTCTATTATCTTTATAACCTTATATTTATTATTTTCAAAGCTAAAGATTTCATCCATTTTTTTACTTAATAATTGTTTTTGAATCTTAGTCATAAACTGTTTATTCCAGCACTCTTCAATTTCTACTTCAAACACCTCATTTGTACTTATATCTAATATTGCTGCTATCGAACCATATGTAACTTCATCAATCACACTTTTATTATCTAAAAATCGTTTATGATTACCAAAATTTTTATTACTTGATAAGTCACCTGTATCATTTATTAAATGTTTCCCATAAATATTATTCGTATGATAATCCACATATTTCTTTTCTATAAAGTGTTTTATTGTAATATTAGTATTATTTAATGGATTATTTGGATTAATATGTTTTACAATCCTATCGTTTATATCAATAGTTATAGCTCCTCTATCAAACATTACATGACAATTCGGACATAATACTATCATATTCTCAATAACATCTGGTCCACAGTGTTTTCCAAGTGGTTGAATATGATGTGCTTCTGAAAGATATTGATTGTATCCTATTTCTAATCTATTACCACATATTTGACATTTTTCATTATAATAATTCTTTAATTTTTTTACAATAGTTATATTTCTTTTACTTAATTTAACTGTTCGTTTAATTTTTTCAGGGTTTCTAATATTGACAGCATAATCTTTAAAATCATGATTTTTATCAAGTTCACTATCTATAATTTTACTATTTTCTAAATAGCAACTATCAAAAGTATCTTTCTTATCTTTTAATTGTTTCTTTGTATCATTTACTGTATTATCAAACATATCAATACTATAATTTTTTGTATTTAAAGCTTGTTTTACATTTTTTTCATACTCTTTGGATGATCCTTTTGTATTATGCTCAATAGATACTTTTTTAGTTTCTATAATTAATTCTGATTCCACTTTTTGAGTAAAACTTTTTATGTATCGAATAGCTTCTGGGAATTTTTTTACTGAAATTAGTTGAATTTTTTCCGAAGGGTTTTTTATATATTTTATTGCTTCCCAATTATTCTTTACTGCTACTAATTGAATTTTTTCTGAAGGATTTTCTATATATTGAATAGCTTCAGGATTTTTTTTTACTGCAATTAGTTGAACTTCTTCTAAAGGATTTTTTATATATTTTATTGCTTGCCAATTATTCTTTATTGCTGCCAACTGTATTTCCTTTGAAGGATTCTTTATATATTGAATGGCATTTCCTGTTTTACTTACTGCTTTCAGTTTTACTTTTAGTGTAGGATTTTTAATATATTTTATTGCATTTCCTGTTGTTCCAATTGCTTCCATTTGTATTTGCTCTGAAGGTTTTTCTATATATCGAATTGCATTTCTTGATTGTTTTACTGCTTCTAATTGTATTTCTTCCGAAATATATTTTATTACTTCCCAATTATTCTTCACTGCTACTAACTGAATTTTCTCTGAAGGATCTTTTATAGATTGAATCACATCTCCCATTTTACTTACCGCTTCTAATTGCACTTTTTGTGTAGGGTTATTTATGTATTTAATAACTTTGGGATTTGTTTTTACAGCAATCAATTGAACTTCTTTCGTAGGATTTTTTATATACTTAATTGCTTCCCAACTCTTTCTTACTGCAATTAATTGAATTTCTTCTGAAGAATTTTTAATATATTTTATTGCCTTCCAACTTTGCTTTACTGCTGCTAACTGGATTTGCCCTGAAGGATTTTTTATAAACTGGATTCCCTCTCCCATTTGTAATATGGCTTTTAATTGCACTTTTTCTGTAGGCATATTTATATATTTAATTGCTTCCCAACTTTGTTTTACTGTAATTAGTTGTACCTCTTCTGAAGGATTTTTAATATATTTTATTGCTTTCCAACTTTGCTTTATTGCCGTTATTTTAGTTTCATTTGAAGGATTTTCTATAAATCTAATTGCACTCCATATTTTACTTATTGCTTCTAATTGTACTTTTTGTGTAGGGTTATTTATGTATTCAATAGCTACCCCACTTTGTTTTACTGCAATTAGTTGAACTTCTTCCGAAGGATTTATTATACACTTAATATTTCTCCAATTTTGTTTTATAGACTTAATCTTATTGTTATCATTTCCTTTATTATATTCCATATTAGTCTATCATCAAGATTTATATAACGTTCTTGATATATTCTCTCCTTCCTAAATGTTCATTTATAATTATAATCTTATTCTAACATAACTGGTAAATAATCGGATTAAGATTTTCTAACATAATTTATACGACCTAACTACTGCTTTAGTACATTTTGAATTTTAATAGTTGAAATTTTATTATATCTTTATTTAGCATCTTCAATGAGTTCTCTCATAGCATTCTTATCATCTACAATATCAATATTAACTGAATAAGAATGATTTTTATCATACTATATGATTCATTATAACAATTTGGGCAAAATTCAGGTAGAAACTTAGACTTAGCTAAGCCCTACCTTCTTATTAATATATCTTTACCTCATCTTAATATAATCTTTATTATCACTTAACCTATCCAAAACATTAAACCTGTCAAAATCCTTCTGCAAATCCCTACCATAAATATTTACATACTTCCTCACTTTCAACATTCCTATACTGTAGGTATTTAATCAGTATTTTGTTTAAAGTTCTAGATATCGGTACTATCTGCTGCCTACGATTCTTATTATGTCTTGTCTTAAGAATACTCTCTGCTAAATCAATATCCTTTACTAAAATAGACACCAAAGTAGATATTCTTACTCCTGTCCCAAGTAAAAAGTTCACCATTACCCAATTTCTATAATCAGTAAATGAGCACTTCTTAACATTTGGCTCCTTAATCATAGCTTTAGCGCTCCATCTGTATACGTCTCTTTAATTACATATCACAGCTACACTGGTTCATGTTTACTATTCAATCAATTCATCTATCCCTATGATTTTTTAATGTTTATTTATATTTAGTAATAATTAGGGTATAATAGTTAGTGAAAAACTTCATATAGTGTAGGAGGGCTTATATGAGCAAATTTACAAGATTTATTGTATTTTTGGTTATAATAGTTATTATTTCTATATGGTCAACTACTGTTGCCCACTAATGGCTATTTAACTATTATCTATGGATTGTTGGCCTATGTAAATAGGTTGGCACATCCAATACTAAATAAAAAATATAATAATTCATGTAGTTTGTTTATATAAGCCCTTCATAGCTATTTCCCTCACATACAGACAGTTTTGACTTATCTACCTTTTGAGCAAACTTGTTTTTGACTTCTTCATAATAACGAAAGACAAAATGAGGAAATCACCGAGACATTGATTCATGTTTACTCTTTAATCAATTCACTTGTCCCTTGATTTTTATAAATCTAAATACTTTTTTGTGGTGTAATTTGGTGCAACGCTGGTGCAATCTAGATTGTTTTATATTGTATCTAATTTATTAGATTATATGCTAACCAGTGTAAATACAAGATTTTATCTAGCACCATTGTATTTATTTGTATAACAAGGGGACGGGGTTGTTGACATATATAAGGGAGTTTTGATATTTTATTTGAGTGATTTTTATAAACCTGTTTTTACCTTTAAAATTATAATTAAAACAGTTTTATTACATGAACGAAAAGGAAATATCAAAACTCTCGGCTATAGGAACTAACACAATAGGCTAACATAGTAACATAGGAATTCTTTATGACAAATAAGAAAAAGGTAGGACAATAAATACAAAGTATCATATTAAAAATAAACCGTAAAAGTCTATTTTAGAAATTAGCAAACTGCTGCAAACACAGCGTAATTGTAACCAGCCGTTTTATTCGTTACACGTCTTCTTTTAACTTTAGCAAATTTTCTTTCGTAGCAAATAAATCGTCTACTTGACAGAGGATTGATTTATAAGCTCTATACTTTTCCACTATTTATAGAAGAGTGCCTAACAAACTTAATAAACGAAAGCAGCCACTGTGGTTTCCTTTTGAGGGATTTTAACAAATCTGTTTCACCTTCTATTATCTATCTATAAACAGATTTATAGCATGAGCCTAAAGGATTCTCTGTGGCTGCTTAAGTAAGTTAACATTCTCTATCACTCTTCTCTATATATGACCTAAATAAGAAATAGTTAGTGGTTTCTTAATATGAAGCTTACATTTACAAAATAGAATGTACCAAAAATGAAACAATACAAATAAAAACTGTACTTAATATATAATTTAGAAAAACTGCTTACAAAGCATATTATCAGCAGTTTAAGTTTACATTAAATATATTTTACTAGAAATTTTGCAGTGTCTAACTCAATAATGTATCAGTATTCAAATCGCTAATATCAACGTCAACCTTAATTATTGGTTTTACTACAATACAATTTACACCTTCGCTGGCATCAGAGTTTTCCTCCAGTTCGTTATTTATATTATCATCATGTTTCAAGGTTTTGTCTGCCATTTTTCCATCCATTTCTACAGCTTTCACTGAAGTTGCCAGTCCCTTTATATCGGCATTAATTTCAACAACCGGTTCTATAATAATTGTGTTAATGCATCCATGGACATTTGCTTCAGTTTCTTCCTCATCTTTAATTTTATGGCGGTTGTCATTAAATTCTTTATTTCTACTTTCATAATCATATTTATTTTTACCGTTATAACTATATACTAAGTTTCTATCTGCCATATAATTCTCCTTTCTATAATCTTTTAAGCTAAAACCCTACCCGCTTCAAATTTAGATTAAATCCATCATCTTTATTTCTTAGGCTTTTTCACTATTTATATATGCACTTAATAAGAAAGTGTTACAATTGACAAATAAAACAATTTTCTTCTTTTAGCTATTCAATAACTTAAGTACATCATTTTTCATTTTAGTCTTATAACTTTTTCTAATCTATTCACATATGACAATATCTGTATTGCTTACTAGACTTATATGATTATTTAATTGATTACTTATGGACATAAAAACACCTCTAAAATCAATTTAGAGGTGTCTTTATTGAAAATAGTATTTAGTTTTATAGGGGCTTTTTCTTTTAAATACAGGGAAGTAAATATATGCTATTCAATTATCTTAAAAGGAGTGCATTTTCTATACTCTTCAAATAAGCCTTGCTGGTTACGGTGGCACCAGAAATAACATCTACAGCAGTACTCTGCTCTTCTATAACCTGATTAAATACCTTTTCAGCAATACCTTCCATAGGAAATTTAATATCATTTACTATTTTAATACTTGTAATTTTCTGACCTTCTATTTCTACTTCTAATTCGTTCGACCATCTTCTCCCATCGAAATTCCCAGCGTAAGTTCCGTCCTGCATACCATTAATATCTACTTCATTAATAACCATCGCTTGTATATCATTCAGACCCATTGCCATCCATACAGTGACAACTACGCTAATGAAGATAATCACAGCTACGGAAATCAGCGCAATCTTAAATACTTTTTTCATAGGATAACTACCTTCTCTCCCTATCTAAATTTGTTTAATTTTTCAATCCAAGCCTTAACTTGACCTTCTACAGATTCAGGTGAAACCACTTGATCCATCTTTGTTGTTATACTAAAGGAATCTACTACTTTACCTCCTTTTTTTCTTATCCTTTCAGTTAATGAAATTATAACCTTTTCAGGTACTTTATCATTGGCTTTCGTAATAAATAGATACACGTTTTTATTATGTAAATTTGCCTTTTTAACAAAGGCATTGATGGCAGGTGTGCTGCGACCAGCCCATACTTGTGCCCCTAAAAAGATGTTGTCATATTTTTCAAATTCAAAATCCATCGGCTTAAGATCACTCTTCATTCCAATAGCTGCTTCCAATGCTGAAGCAGCCAAACCTGCACCAGCTTTACGTTCTTTAGTTTCTTTAATCCTTATAATATCGCTGCCCATATGCTTTACGATTTCTTCTGCAACTACTTTTGTATTTCCAAGCCAAGAATAATAAACTACCAAACTATTTTTCATTATCAATACCATTCCTTTCATAATATCTCTTTTTTATAAAAGCGATTTTGTCACTTATTTTATTCTCAATAAATTTATTTATATGTTTAAGTTTATCAACCTCAATAATAGAGGCTATATATCTCTTTATAATAAATGCTTTTTTAATTTCCTCATTTCAAAATATTGTCTATCATTTTATCTATCAATTCATTTCTAAGCTGCTCATTAAAAATATCCACTGATAAATGCTCTTTGTAGTCACTTGCATTTAGGAACATGACCTGCACAGGTGTAATAATTTGTAAAGCTATCACTTTTAGCTCCCTTTCTGTCTTTTTTTCTTTAAAGATTTCTTTAAGTAAGGGTAAAATCATTTGACTTGTGTTAATGCTGCCCTTCTTAATCTCAGTAGATATGGCAATTTTAGATAAATAATAATTGTTGAATGTAAAAGTTGAAATTTCTTTTATCATGTTTTTCAATCTGCTAACATGATTCTCGTTATGCTCGTCTTGGATATCCTTGAAAAACAACTTTTTTGCTATATTTTCTATACATATTTCTACGGCTTTGAACACCAGATTATCTTTTGATTTATAATAGTAGTTGAT
>JAKSBP010000200.1 GCA_022361035.1 Clostridia bacterium | reverse complement strand
TTAGAATGGAAAAAACTCTTATAGCCAAAAGCAATTCTTTTCATCACCTTAGTTTTATTATTAATATCGATGTTGAAAAGTTGCCAACAACCCCGTCCCCTCTATATAAATCCTTACTTCTTAATTTTTCCTTAAACAACATGGAAACTATTTATAATACAGGTTAATATATGTTAGAATATGTTGATTTTAAAGAAAAAATATTTTCAGGGGATAATATACACATGAATAGTATTAGAAAAAAAGATATTGTATTTATCTTAATTTTTATTGGTTTTTACTTGTTATTGTATTTATTTCAAATTTATACAGATAAACAAGAAAGTTTTAACCAACTATCTAACCAACTTTATAGCAATCATCATAGTACATTTGTTACTAACGATGAATTTACCTGGCCTGAAAATCTTTTTTCAAAACTAAATTATAGAGTTTTTGTGGAACACAATAAATCATTCCGATCATTGTTGGTAAATAATGAAGAATGGTCACCTCCGATGGTATCTGGTCATTTCTTTTCAAAAAATGATTATGAGACTAAAGCTGTCATTGGCAAGGAAATGCTAGAATATGTTTATAAAATTAACGAAAAACAATATATATCGTTTCAGGGAGTTGATTATGAGGTAACAGGTATTATGGGAGCTTCATTTGCAAGTTCAACAGATTATCTTGTATTGCTCAATACACCAAATAAAAATCAAGTATCTTCTAATTCAAGAATTATACTTGATAGTGATAGTAAATCTACAGTAATAGAAATGAATAAAAAGCTTGCAACTTTTCAGTCATCACTAAAACCCATAAAAAGTACGAACATAGGACTAGCTAGAACAGCAAATATCCCTTTTATATATACTTTATTAGTATTTGAATTTTACCTTCTATTACTTCTTAGTGTTATCATTTCCATACGATATTGGTATGAGAATCTGAAAGACATTATAAATATCCTATACTTAATAGGTATTTCAAAAAGAAAAATATATGTTCAGATATTATTAAAAGCAGCTCTCAATATTATGCTTTCAGGGTTTGTAACTAATTTTATATTTTTGATTATTGATATTAAACCCATAATAATAAAACAATCGTTTTTTACAATGCTGCTTTTCATTTCCATCTCATGGCTTTTAATAAGCTTATTTATATGGTTCGATTATAGTGCTAAAGGAGGTGCTATAAAAAATGATTACTAATGAACTTAAATTTTATTTTAAGAAATACAGAACTTTTTTACTCATTTTTTATCTCCAAACAACATTGTTTTTTATTACTCTGGGAACCTTTACTGCTTTTGTGCAACAACTAGATTATGAAAGCAATGACCTTCAGAAAAGATATGAAGGAAAAGCTATTTACCAGCTTCTCGATAATTATTATGATTCTACTGAATATCAAGAGTTTATCGATGAAACCGATAGCCTCAATCGTTTAAAAAATTATTACAATGATCTTAATTCAAGTGATGACTTTCAGTATCTTGCTATGTTTAATCACAGTATCTCCGTAGAAGATAAAGGATTACCCCTTAAAACTGCAGATGATAGGCAAGGGAACCAAGAAAAGCAAGCAAAAAATAATGATGCTATATTTACACAAAAAAAATCCTTTCAAATGAATAAGCAAGCTCAAGATTTTTTTGGATTAACTAGCTCTGAAGGAAGGTTATTTACAGACCAAGACTTTGAATCTCCTTCTAATACGATGCCTGCATTATTAGGTTCATCATACAAAAATATATATAGCATTGGAGATGAAATAAACATCGAACATTATTACAAGCCAATCACTATAAAAATCATAGGATTCATAGAGGAAAATAGCAGAATCTATTTTAATGGGAATACTGAATTTTTTCTTGATGACCACATAATAATTCCTTATATAAACTATGATGAGCCTGGATCTGAAACTGATAAAACATTTCAAAAGATAAGCTACCTTGCTATGATTAATGGTTATGTAGTAACAGATGATAGCCCAGTAGAAACTAAATATGTTTTACAAAAAATAGATGCAATTGCAGTAAAAAATTCTATCAAGTATTCATTTATAGATTTCAATCCACATTTTCTAAGATATAGAAGCTTAATGACCGTATTTCAAGAAAACAAATTATTATTGGAATCTATATTTTTTTCTATAACTGTATTATATGGCATTATTATTAATATTGTTTTGTTATTACAGCAGAAAAGAAGAAGGTTATCTTTTGCAATACACTATATAAACGGTGCAACAAAAATGCAACTTGTAAAAATGCAATGGATAGAAGTAAGTAGTGTTTTATTTACTAGTTATTTAACAAGTTTTCTTATTATAAATAACATACTGATGATTGGAAGCTTGAAAACTCAACTTTATTTATTATTTATGTGTATTGCTATGAGTATAATAGTTTGTATCTATCCAGCGTATAAGCTATTATTAAGCCCTTTTGTTATATATAATGAAGATGAAGGAGAAAATAATACATGTTACTTAAGCTCACAGGAATAAAGAAAAGTTTTAAAAACGGAATCCTTTACCGAACAATTTTAGAAAATCTAACCCTTAACATAGAAGAAGGAGAATCTATTGCTATTAAGGGTAAAAGTGGATGTGGTAAATCTACTCTACTCAATATTTTAGGGGGGCTTATCCCATCAGATGAGGGAGTCATGAGTTTTAATGGTAGAAAAATCTCCGATTTGAGTGCAGTTGAACGGACTGAATATCGAAAAAAAAATGTTGGCTTTATAACCCAAAATTTTCATTTATTAAATGATCGAAATGTTTATGATAATATAGCACTCCCTTTACAATATCTTAAATTAACAA
The DNA here is from genome assembly GCA_022361035.1 of Clostridia bacterium. GTDB lineage: Bacteria > Bacillota > Clostridia > Peptostreptococcales > Caminicellaceae > JAKSBP01. The sequence goes on along the minus strand of JAKSBP010000200.1, from coordinate 400 downwards.
AAAAGCAGATAAAAAATAATATCGAAAAAGTATTGTGTGATTTAGAAATAGAAAATACTATTAGAAGAGATATCCGAACATTATCAGGTGGCGAACGCCAAAGAGTGGCCATAGCACGTGCTATTGTTAAAAATCCTTCTATACTTCTTGCAGACGAGCCTACTGGCTCATTAGATGAGAATACTGAAAAAACCATTATGGGTATTTTTGATGCATTGAATCAAAAAGGTATGACACTTGTTATGGTTACACATGATGATTCTATTTCAAGTTACTGTAAGAAGGTCTATCAACTATACAATAAAAAATTGCATCATGTAAATCATATGGGATAATAAGTATCCCTTTGCCATTAATAGTTAGGAAGCAAATTGGGATATATTATCTCCATTTTTCAAGT
>JAKSBP010000261.1 GCA_022361035.1 Clostridia bacterium | reverse complement strand
TCTACAAACTTTTCTTCAATATCCCTCATTACCACTTCATATCCTGCACTAGCAAAGACTTGAACTATACCTGAGCCCATTGTTCCTGCACCTAAAACAAAAATCTTCATCCTTATTCCTCCCCTAAATTTTATCTTTTTTTGAATTCTGGTTTTCTTTTGTCTAAAAAGGCTGACATGCCCTCTTTTTGATCCTCTGTAGCAAAGCATAATCCAAACAAATCAACTTCTATTGCACTACCAGTGTCTAGATCACAATTGATACCTCTGTTTATAGCTGCCTTTGAATACTTAACAGCAAGCTGACCATTATGGGAAATTTTCTTTGCCAGCCCTAGGGATTCATTCATTAACTCCTCCTGAGGAACCACTTTGTTTACAAGTCCAATTTTTTCAGCTTCCTCTGCTTTTATAGGATTCCCAGTAAAGATTAGCTCCTTAGCCTTTGCTATACCCACTAAGCGAGGAAGTCTTTGAGTTCCAGCAAATCCCGGTGTGATTCCAAGGCCAACCTCGGGCTGTCCAAATTTAGCCCTTTCTCCTGCTATTCTAATATCACAGCTCATAGCAAGCTCACATCCACCACCTAGGGCGAAGCCATTTACCGCTGCAATAACGGGTTTTTCCATAAGCTCAATTTTTCTGAATATCTTTGAACCAAGTTCTCCAAAGCTTCGTCCCTCTTCTGCAGTCATATTTCTCATTTCAGAAATATCCGCCCCAGCAACAAAGGCTTTACCCTCTCCTGTTATAACTAGTACATATATATCTTCATCCTTCGCTACCTCATCTATTGCCTTGTCTAATTCCTGTAAAACTTCGCTACTCAGTGCATTTAAAGCTTTAGGTCTGTTAAAACTTAAAATAGCTACATTATCTTCTTTTTTGACTAGTAAATTCTTATAATCCATTTCATCCTCTCCTTATTTTATTATAGATAAAGGCGTCTGACCACCCATTATGCCCAAGGGTTTGAAGTTAACTCTGCCATTCCCATAGTCTTTTAAAAATAAGCTAGCCATTAGAAATATATTTTGTATTTTCTAATTAAATAAAGCAATATCTATGCCATTCTTTGTTTTAGAATGAATACATATACAATATAATTTAAGTAAAGGAAAAGGCAGTATCTTAATTTTATATAGCTATACATTTAAAATTTCTCTATTCTACTTTGCAAAATATTAATTCTGTTAAATGCATTTTCTTAAATTTTAACATTTTTTTCTTCATATTCAAATATTTTTTTGCATTTTTTTTAAATTTTCCCATTTTTTTCTTCATTTTCACGTATTTTTCCCATATTTTTATCTATATTTCAATAGCTTCTGTATACTTTATTAACACTATTGCATAAAATTTTAGCCTCAAACATCTATAACATTATTTTATATATATTCACTAATACATAGGATATGCATTGATACCACTTCATAATGTATGGGAATTCCCCTATTTATAATGACCCAACCATTAGATAAGCAATCTTGTTTCTCTAATGAATAGATATGTGTATATAAAGTTTACATGTATATTTTATTTACAATAACATAAGTAGGCTAAACATTAAAAAAAGGGCCAAGCTCCTTTAGAGGAAGCTTTTCCCTTTCTTTATTACTAGCTGCTTCATATTTAATTAAAGACCCTTAACCTATCCCATATATGATTAAGTTACTACTTAAATTGTTATAATATACTTTTCATGAAGTGCCCAGCACCTTCCTTCTCAAAAGATACCTATTTAACCTTTTAATCCCTAGAACTATAAGCAATATCATTACAGAAATTAACACTATAGTTCCACCAGAGGCCAGTTCCAAGTAATATGCTATAAATATCCCCGATATAATAGCTACTTGAGCAAAAACTATGGAAAGAATTGTGGCATGTTTGAAGCTCTTAGCAAGTTGTAAACTGGTAGCTACAGGAAGTATCATTAGAGAAGATACTAATAGGATTCCCACTATCCTCATAGACAGGGTTATAGTCGATGCAATCAAGATGATAAATAGGAGGTTTATATATGAAACAGGAATTCCTGCAAGCTTTGCCGATACTTCATCGAAGGCTATATAGAACAACTCTTTGTATAAAAACTTTATGGTTATGATAATCAATATACCAAGTATTGTGATAATCCATAAATCTCTAGGTAGCACCGTTGTTATGCTTCCAAATAAATATCCAAGCAAATCTATATTAAAGGACTTTGCAAGGCTTATAAGAACTACGGCTAGTCCAATTCCAGCTGAGAGAATAATAGCTATGGACAGCTCTGCATATTCTTCATAACTTTTCCTAAGCTTTTCTATGGCCAGAGCAGCTACTACGGAAAAAATCAGAGACATGCTTATGGGATATACACCCGCTAATATCCCAGCGGCCACTCCCGCTAGAGCTACATGGGAAAGGCTGTCCCCAATAAGAGACATCCTTCTTAAAACTATAAATATACCTATTGAGGGGCACAATATACCGATAATGATACCAGCTAACAATGCCCGCTGCATAAAACCATATTGTAATATTTCCAGCATTATTATTTACTCCTTTACCCAGCTTGAGATTTAGAGTTTTATCCCTATTAGGCTTAATTAAAGACACAATTTTTTGTATACTTTTGTTATTTAAAGCTTAGTGTCTATGGACCAGCATATTCATCCTATCACCATAAAACCTTGTCAATGCTTCACTAAAGGGTACTCTACAGCATTTGTTATGGACTAGGAGTTTTTTATCCCCCATGCATGCAATTCTACTAACTTTTTCTGTTATAACCCCTATGTCATGGGACACCATAACGATGGTTATATTCATGTCCTTATTAAATCTTTCTAGGAGATCATAAAACTCCCCTTGAGATTCTACATCTATTCCAACGGTAGGCTCGTCTAAAAAAATGATTTCAGGCTCCGATATAAGGGTTTTAGCTATAAAGACCTTCTGCTGTTGGCCCCCTGATAGGTTTCCAATAAGTCTCCTTCTATAGTTTTCCATACCAACTACCTTGAGAGTTTCAAAAACCCTTTCCTTATGCTCTTTTTTAATAGATTTAAAGAGTCCGATTTTAGGAAAAAGATTGGCTGATACCACCTCTTCAACGGTGGCAGGAAAGCTAGAATTAAAGGAAGTAGCCTTTTGTGATACGTATCCTATCCTTCCCCATTCCTTAAAATCCTTTATGCTCCGTCCAAATATTTCTATACTTCCCCTTTGAGGCTTTAACAGTCCAAGAATAGATTTTAACAGGGTACTTTTAGCAGAACCGTTTGGGCCTACTATCCCTAAATAATCTCCCCTATGTATATCTAAATTTATATCCTCAAGAACCATTTTCTCATCATACCCAAAGAAAAGATTTCTAATTTTTACTATTTTATCCATATTTCATCATCCTTTCTCTAGTTTTGACTTCAGATTATAAAATTCATACCATTTTTTTAAAGCTTTATTGTTAAATTCATGACATACAAGTTTTATAGTCTAAGCCTACATTTCATAATTATACCCTATAATTCTTATTTCTACACTTCTATTTTATCTCTTTGATACTGTTTGTAAAGATAAATAATTTGACCTGTTGTGTTAGTCCTTCTAGCCGGGAGTTATGATATTTCTTTTTCGCTCATACTATAAACCTGTTTTTCTCTATATTTCTGTAGGTTAAAACAGGTTTATAAAAATCACTTAGGATGAAATATCATAACTCCCTAAGCCACCTAAAAATCCTAATATATAATTTACTAATACAAAAGGTTAATTTAACCCCATAACTATATAAATAGTATCTTGACTTATAGGTAAATTAATGTTAATGTTTAATTAATAAATCAATATATTTTCTTCAGGGCAGGGTGTAATTCCCGACCGGCGGTATAGCCCGCGAGCCATAAACATGGTTGATCTGGTGTAATTCCAGGGCCGACAGTATAGTCTGGATGGAAGAAGAAAGGATTTTTTATGCCTATTTTGTAATTAAGCCCTGAAACTAAAGTTTCAGGGCTTCAATATTTTTTGTTTCTAAAAGGAGGAGATTAATACATGGAAAAAACTATTGCCAATAAAAATAAGATATTTTCTACAAGACAAATATCTTCTACTAGTTCTTTAGTAAAAATTGCTTTTTTATCTACTGTAGCATATATATTTATGCTTATGGAATTTCCTATTCCCTTCTTCCCTCCATTCCTTACAATAGACTTAAGTGATATGCCAGCCCTAATTGGAGCCTTTGCCCTGGGGCCAATAGCTGGGATTATGATAGAGCTGATTAAAAATCTACTCCATCTAATCACTAAGACATCTACAGGTGGAGTTGGGGAGCTTTCTAATTTCCTAGTTGGAGCTGCTTTAGTCATCCCCGCTGGAATCATCTATGCAAAGAATAGGAAAATATCCGGCGCTATTTTGGGAATGGTACTGGGTACTATAGTAATGGCTATTGTAGGTGCCCTTGCAAACTACTACATTATAATACCCTTTTATTCCAATATAATGCCTATAGACAAGATTATCAGCTTGAGTGCAAGTGCAAATGGGGCCATAAAGGATTTAAAAACCCTTATCCTATATGGAGTAGTTCCCTTTAATCTTTTAAAGGGGTCTATTATATCAATCCTAACAATACTTATTTATAAAAAAATCTCACCTTTATTGGTTAGAAAAAGGGGCTAAAAAACAAGAAGTAGAATCTTCTAAGCCCTAGAGTTAGTTAAGAAGTTCATTTTAAAAATTTATGTATACTTTTTATTCCCTCTATCAAGTATTCCTTTCCCTTATACTTAATAGAGGGTTCTATTATTATAGGTTTCTTTTGTTTAGCGATTAATTCGACTACCTCTCCAGTATTAAAGGCCCATCCATCAGCTTTCAGTTGTTCTATATGGGGTCCTATATGATGGTACTTTTTATAGTACTCACTTTGACAATAGGCTTTGTCTCCCTTAGTAGTCCATAGGTGAAAGGCTTTAGAGTTAGGAGCTAAGGTCTCTAAGGCCTCCATAAAGTCAAACCCTTGAATTACAGATGCAAAGTATAGGTGACCAGTATCCGTTAATATTCCTAGATTATCGTACTTTCCTATATAACTAATCCATTCATCTAAACTCCAAAAATTATCATTCGAACCAAAATATTCTAAATATATCCTAACTCCATAATTATTAGCTAGGTTATCAATCCTAGTCAAGGACTTCTTAAGGATTTTTAGGAATTCCTTATGGTCCTCCCATTTCTCACATATTCCTGGAAAATGCAGAACGAAATAGTCGGGCCTAAGATTCTTTAGCTTTTCTAAATTGACTTCTAACAACCTAAAGGATAGTTCCCTCATGCTTCTATCTTTATCTATAAAAAAAGCTGAAAAATAGTTGTGAGGATACCAATTTTCAATATATACGGGAAGATGTATGCTGTAGGGCAACCCCCTTTCCTGAGCCCTATTAATTCGCCTATAGAATTTTTCTATTTTCTCAGCATATAAATTTTCACTACCAAGGCATACCTCAACCCTTCCAATTCCAAGCTCAACAGCCTCTTCTATCTTCAAGTTCACAATATTAATTCCCAAGTTAGCTATAGTCTTCATTAGCCGCTCCTTTGTTTAGTTATATATCTATAATAATATAATTTTTCCTTTAAAACAAAAGAATTATTATAATTAAAGGTTATGGTAACCTATAATTTTACCATAACCTCATTTCAACTCTAATATTTATACATTAAATTTTGCAACGGCTTGCTTTAGTGTATTTGCTAATTTTTCTAAATTTTCTACTTGAGAAAACACCTCTTCCGTCACTGCTAACTGTTCCTCCGATGAAGCTGAAACTTCTTGAGTTGATAGGGATAAATCCTTTGACGCAACGGCAATCTCTTCAATTACAGAAACTATTTCATTTTTCTTTCTATCCATTTCTCCACTAAAGCTCTGTACTTCCTCTATCTTTTCCTTTAAAATTTTTATCTCCGCAGATATACTTCCAAATATATTTTCATTTTCCTTTGTCGCATCATCTAATTCCTTAAATATGTTCTTGGATTCTACCATAAAATTAACTGCTGCTTTAGATTTGTTCTGGATTACATCTATAAGCTCTTTGACCTTGATAGCTGCCAAGGAGGATTGCTCTGCTAATTTTCTAACTTCATCGGCTACAACTGCAAAGCCTGCACCATGCTCCCCTGCTCTAGCAGCTTCTATTGCAGCATTTAAGGCAAGTAAATTAGTTTGCTCCGATATTTCCCTTATGGTTTCAGTAATTAAGCCTATCTCATCGGAGCTTTTATCCACTTCTAATACAACTTCATTTATTTTCATAACCGTATTGCTATTTTCTGCTGACTTGCCATTTAATATATCTACAGCATCCAATCCTCTATCACATAGTCTATCGGCCTTGTCCGATAGAACTTTCATTTCCTCACTCGATTCAATAACCCTCTCAATATTATTTGTTAACTCCTTTATTCTCAGTTCACCGGTCTCCGTACTATGGGCCTGTTCCCCCGATTTTGTTGATATATATTCTACAGCCTTAGTTACCTCATTAGTTGCTGTTGTAGACTGCTCTGTGATCGTTGCTAAAGAAACCGAGGATTCAAACACATTATTTGATGATAGTTTTACTTTACCTATAAGTTCTTTTATACTGTCAATCATCCTATTGGTACTATCTGAAATCTCTCCAATTTCGTCACTGCTATTAATATTTGAATAGGCAGCTAAATTACCACGTTGAACCTGGTTAAGGGTATAAACAACCTTCTTAACATTTTTAGTAATTTTGTCTACTACTAGGGCTGCAATAATAATGCCTATAAGAATAGCTATACAAATAATTATTATTACTTTATAGATTAATGGAAGTGCTATTTTATCTACATCCTCCTCTGTAACCCCGACAAAAAACATTCCTATTACTTTACTATTCCTATCTCTAATAGGTATGTACTTCGTTATACACTTCTTTCCTACCACATCAGCCTCACCAACAAAGTTCTTTCCCTCTTTCAAAACCCTATCTGATACTATATTAGAAACCGATGTACCAACTGCTCTATTTCCATCCTTTGTGGATACGTTTGTAGACACCCTAATATCATTATGAAAAATGGTTACAAAGGCTCCTGTTTTTTCCTTAACCTTATCAATTATTTCGTATATTTTATGATTTTCATTGATAAGTGTATCCCCCTTATACAGTTTTCCACCTCTTTCATTCCATTCACCCTTATGCTCTGTATCTAAAAGTTCATATGCCATACTTAAATCGGAAGTTAGCTCATTACTTTCAACGAGTTCTACAACTTCGTCATAAATAATTAATGTTACTACAATTCCAAAAACACAGAACAAAGATATTATTATTGACAATAATTTACCCCTTAGCTTTAGTTTCATTATGTCCCTCTTTTCTATATATTATTTTAAGATTCAACCAGTTAACATTTTATCAAATTTCGATGTCGTTTATTGTAATTTTATGTACTTTTTTTCAACTTTTTAAATTTAGTCATTATGACCTATTCTACTAGTAAATGATAGTCATTGAATAAATAAAACCTAAAGAAATACTCATATTTCATCCTAAGTTACCTTTAATAAATTACAGTAAATTCTTCCCCATAAAGTCTATTTTAAAAATTTTCAAAACAAAGACTTGTTACGACATTTTTCCTTAAGGATTTTTATGTCTCCTCTTATAGCTTTAAAGGAAAAAATTAAAATCATAATCTTTCTAGCAAAAACTTAGAACCCATTGAATTCTTTAAGCTAGATTATAGGTTTTCTTAGAAAATGTATGGATTCTTAGACAATAAAAAAAGCTGTGAAATCCCTTAATACTATGGGAATTACACAGTCTCCTGTACTTTTATGTAGTTCTATTCTATAACTTCTTCGTCATCAGTCAGTTCTTCAATTATTATTTCAGATTCATCTCTTTGCCTTCTCTCTTCAGGACAACTCTTAGTTAAATCTTCAATTATTATTTCTTCTCTATAATCTATAGCTTCAATGATGATATTATTTTCCTCTACATCTAGATTATCATTTTCCCTCACATTTTCATTATCAATTTCTTCAATTATCACTTTCTCTCCAGTACTTTCCTCATCTAATTCAATAATTCCCGTTTCTCCATGCCATTCTACTTCAAGTCCAAAAACTTCAGCTATAAATCTAAGGGGTACATATGTCCTTGAATTCATTACTTCAGATTTAGTATCAAGCTGTACTTTTTCTCCATTTACATATACTCCAATATCACCCAATGGTAAAAGTATTTCTTGATCTTCTTTAAAAATCATTACTTCCCTTCTTTCTTCATTCCACTCCACCTGAGCACCAAAGCCTTCTACTATTGCCCTGACAGGAACTAGGGTTCTATTTTCCTTTATTATGGGTGGAGTATCAAACTTCACATTAGCCTCTTTAGATAGTATGATATCCACATCTAAAACCTCTATATCTTCCCCTGTTTCTAAAAATTCTTCCTTTAGCTCATCTATTCTCTCAAGCTCTTCTACGGTATACTGATTTCTTATAATTTTCCTTCTTTGAATCTGAATAGCTTTCATATCCTCTTTTAACTCTTCAATTTTTCCCTCAAGATTTCCGATCTTCTCTTTCAACTTCTGAGTATCTTCTTCACTTTTAGCTTCCTCGTACTCCTTCTTAAGCCCATCCTTTTCAGCTTCTACTTCCTGCTTCTTTGCTTCAATTTCACCCTTTTCATTCTCTAACTCCTGCCAAGACTTATCTTCACTTTTATTTTCCCCATGGGTATCCTTCTCTTTATCCTTTTCAATTTTTTCCTTCTCCTCTTCAAGCTTTAACTCCCCTGAATTTTCATTATCCTCATCTCCTGGAAAGGCAAGGGCAACACTAGGAAATATCAGTGTAAAGATTAGGGTTAAAACTAAAAGTTTTTTTACCATGCTTTATCCTCCTCCCATGATGGATATTGGTTCCACGAATAGGATACGTATAGAATTAAAAGTTTAGGTGTCTCCTTTATAAAATTTTTATAGATAATCCATATATGAGGGAAATTTATCCTAGTTCCCAATTAGGGCACAATTTTCAAATCTACATTATTACTCCCCAAATGCCTCAACCACATCCCTGAGTTTCTCCCTTATGGGTATATTTTGGGGACATGCCTCCTCACATTCTCCACATCCTACACATTTTGAAGCCCTTGCTTCTTCTTTAATAAGCATATTGTAGCGTTCCTTTTCATCTTCTATACTTCCAAACATCATTGCGTCATTATATAGTTCAAAGGCCGAAGGGATTGCCACACCAACGGGACATGGCAGACAATACTTGCAGACAGTACAGTTTACCTTTATTTTTTCCTTATACATTTGAGACACCTTAAATATTAACTCCTTTTCTTCTTCCTTTAAGGAACTACTTAATCCTTCATCGGCATAATTAATATTTTCTTTAACCTGTTCTAAGGTAGACATGCCACTAAGAACTGTACTTATCTCCCCATAGTTCCAAAGGTATCTCAGGGCCCATTGTACAGGAGTCCTTTTAATCTCTCCACTGTTCCAAACATCCATGATTTCACCTGGAACTCGTGATGCTAATCTCCCACCCCTTAAAGGCTCCATTATTACTATTCCTAAACCAGCCTCAGCAGCATATTTAAGGCCTTCTTTACCGGCCTGGTAATCTTCATCTATGAAATTATATTGTATTTGACAGAAGGTCCAATCATAGGCATCAACTATTTCTTTAAATAGCTCTACCTCATCGTGGAAAGAAAATCCCACATATTTCACTCTTCCATCCTTCAGGATGCTATCCAAAAATTCAAATAATCCATTCTCCCTTAAATTCTTCCAATATCTCTGATTTAATGTATGAACCAAATAGAAATCAATATATTCCGTTCGCAATCTTTCTAACTGTTCATTTAGATATTTATCCATATCTCCCCTAGATTCTATAAGCCAGCTAGGAAGTTTAGTAGCTAGATATACCCTTTCCCTATATCCATCTCCCAAAGCCTTTCCAACTAAATACTCACTCATTCCACCATGATATGGATATGCAGTATCAACATAATTCACTCCATTATCCACTGAATACCTAATCATTTCAATGGCTTTTTCCTCATCTATATTTTTTGGTTCTTCATCTATAGTAGGAAGTCTCATACATCCCAAACTAAGGATCGATACCATTTCCTCCGTTGGACCAAATTTTCTATATAACATCCTATTTTCCCCCTTTAATTTCAAAGCTCGCCCTAAGGGATTTGACACTTTTCTATCAAAACCTAATTTCTTTTCAATCTCCTCCATAGGTAAAGGTCTACTAAATAAATATCCTTGGTATTCATCGCACTGGTTTTCCTGAAGGAACCTAAATTGCTGCATAGTTTCTACCCCTTCGGATATAACCTTTATATCCAGGGATTTTGCCATCTTAATCAAGGATTTGATAATGGATTCATCCTTTTTATCCTTTACTATCCCATCTATAAACAACTTATCAATCTTTAGTACATCTACAGGAAATACCTTTAGATAACATAGGGATGAATACCCCGTTCCAAAATCATCTAAATGTATTTGGATATTATACTCCTTAAGCTGCTTCAAAATATTAAGGGCATAATCCTTATTTTCCATAGCTGTTGTCTCAGTAATCTCTATACTAATAAAGGAAGGGTCAACATTGGTCTTTTTAAATATATTATCTACTCTTTTAATAAAGGTCTTTTCATTAAATAGCTGAGGAGATATGTTAACAGCTATGTTCACAGGCTTAAAATCATCATCAATCCATGCCTTAATTTGTGTGCTAACCAACCTTAGTACATATTCATCTATCTCTTTTATTATACCTGTTTCTTCAGCAATTTGAATAAAATCTTCGGGGTAAAGTAGTCCTAATTTTGGATGATTCCATCTAAGCAGTGCTTCTAAGCCAGTAATTTCCCCAGTGGACATGTTCACCTTGGGCTGATACATAAGATAGAATTCCTTTCTCTCTAGGCCCTTTCTTAAGCCTTCGGCAACTTCAAGCCTTCTCACAGACAAATGATTCATGGAGTCATTATATATCTCATAGTTATTTTTTCCATTCTCCTTTGCCCTGTACATTGCTATATCGGCATTTTTAAACAGCATATCTAAATCTCCACCATTATCGGGAAAAACAGAAATCCCAATACTACATGAGATATGAATATGTATTCCATTTAATATAAAAGCCCTTTTAAAACTCCCTATAATCCTATTGGCTATGCAGTCTAATTCATTGTAGTTTTCAATGTCATGGAGAACTACTACAAATTCATCTCCCCCTAGCCGTGCAACCATATCATTTCCTCTAATCACATGTCTTAATCTGGCTGAAACCTTTTTTAATAATTTGTCGCCAATACTATGGCCAAAGGTATCATTTATGATTTTAAATTCATCCAGGTCAATAAAAAGTACTCCCAACCTCCTACTATTTTTAGAGGCTTCTTCTATAAACGAGGCTAGTTTTTCCTTCATTCCCCTTCTATTAGGTAAGTTTGTCAAAAAATCCTTAAAGGCTACACCCTTTAATTCATCTAAAAACTTTTCCCTTTCCTTTATAGCCTTGGAAACTCCATATGTAATGATTATTAGTCCTAGGGCTTGGAAAACCCCTTTAAAGATTACATCCTGTACTATATGGAATTTATCGGGTATTTTAATTAACTTTACTTCATCAAAAAAATCATTTAAATAGGAAAAACATATCATGAATATGCCAAAGCTAATAAAATTCATTCTTAAATCTAATGTATTTAAAAGAATATTTACCCCAAGGATAAAGACTATTCCTTCAATAATAAAATCATCGCCATCTATCTCTAAATTATTTTGCTGGAATATGAAATATGATAGAAAAAGTAATATACATAGAAAAGAAAAAACTATTATTTTAGTCGACTTTCCAATAACTTTTTTATCCATATTCTTCATCTCCTGTTATGATAATAAAAACTTAAAAGGGCTAAACCCTTTAATTTTAGTCCCACTACTATTTGTCAAATGATATATAATTAAACTGTATGTTGGTATATTTTAAAGACTCTTTAGTATATTTCAACTTTTCTTACATTAAATCCTCCTTTCTCTACCCCCTGAATGAAATAAATTTTAGTCTTTATGAAAGCTTTGTTATATAAAGGTGCAAGGTAGAGAAAATGTTTTAGAACTAAATATCCTGAGACATCTAAAGAACTGCTTTAATCTGTTAGTAGAATCCTAGGGAAAATTTAGCAAACATTTTTTATGCCCTTATACTACAAAACTTAAAAATCTGTCAAGGCTAAAATGAAATGATAAATCAGACCTTGACAGATTTCTAAGTTTTAAAAATTATAATCGTTAGCAGGTTTATGGAAATTTATAGCTAACCTTTAAAGCACAAAATTAAATAGTTTCTAAATGGATTTATAGTTTGTCCCATATGTTTAATTAAAGTTCTTTGTTATAAACTTGCTTTGTTCTTTATTAAAGGGTTAAGATAAGAAAATATTAAAAGTTATTATTCCTAAGCTTAAAAACTGACACCATAGGCATATCTAATAATATCGATAGTATTCATTTTGATTTATGAAATCTCCTCAGTTAAGTATTCCACCCTATTTATTATTTTTCTAGCTAAGTCCTTATCTACTTTCCTCAGTATTTGAAAGTATTCTCTTTTATTTCCTCCATACTCCATTTTCTGCTTGAACAATACATATTCAACCATTTGCCTTGCCTTGTTTATAGCTGGATTAAAGGTTAATCCATGTTCTTTATCTTTTAAAAGACAGACTATTATCATGCTTAAGCTATCTATAACCTTGTTTTTATCAAAATCCTTATTATTTAAGCTTTTAGAAAAGGCTGACCAGTTCTCCTTATTATAACTCTCCCTATTTTCAATGGCATCATCAATAATATTTTTAGTATACCCTATAATACAATCTTTACCTTGACATTTGCCACAAACCTCTTCTCCCAAGCATATCTTATTAACACTTTTCTTTATTTCATGGGTATATTCATAAAGAGTTAGGGCTGCCTCCTTTAAAGCCGTATCTCTACTCCACTTTCTAAGTTCTAGGGTAGGCTTTAATATAAAATAAATACTGGTACTTAATAGTGTAAAAAATATTAAAATGTTTATAGTTGTCAAATAGTTTTGAGGTATAGAACTGTACAGCTTCTCTATACCAAATATGAGGAATATTGAAGCCGACGCTATTTTCATAGTAAATTCTGGTATCCTATCCCCTATTTTAATGCCAATTAGAATCCCTACTCCACTGGTAAGCACCATACCGCTTACGGTTCCAAGTAAAACGAAGAGTGGAAAGGATGCATCAGAGGCTAAAGTTATGGCAGTGAGCTGTGTTTTATCCCCTAACTCTCCAATAAAGAAGGCAAGGGCTACGGTTAAAATTGGGCTAAGGTCTTTCTTAGCTTTTTCTTCTTCATCTTCTTCATCTGCTTTCAAGCTTAGCAACGCAAAACCTATAAATAGAAATCCTGCTGCTATTTGTACAGCATCTTGGGGTATGACATGTGAAAGATATGCACCCAAAACAACTGCTATTCCATGGTTTAGTAAAGACCCAAGACAGACCCCTAAAAGTACTTCTTTAATCATAAACTGTGTTGCAAAGGCCATGGCTAATATTTGGGTCTTGTCCCCCATTTCCGCCATAAAAATTAGAAACATTGATTTGAAAAATTCTGTTATCATTAGTTATCCTCCCTTTTGAGTTGCTAAATAATAAAAAGCGAGACCTATAGTTTAGTAAGGCTATTAATATAAATAGCCCTGCTAAACTAAAAGTCTCGCTCCTTTAATTTATAGATAATCAAGTTATAACATAAACTTGTACTTCTATAAAATCTAAAGCAAATAAAGCCAGGTATTATGTGAGTATACCAGCATGTTGACTCTATTTATGGTTAAAACCACAGCTACTCCCTTTTAGCTTATAGATTTATTTCTTGTTTTTATTCCATGAATCCTTTAAAGATACTATTCTATTAATTACTAAGGATTCCTTAGTTGAGTTCTTAATGTCTATGCAGAAGTATCCATGCCTTAGGAACTGATATTTACTTCCTGGTTCAGAGTCCTTTAAGGCCGGCTCAACAAAGGCCGATTTCAATACTTCCAGTGAATTTAAATTTAAATCTTCCTTCCAATCATCTAAATCCTTATCTCCATCTAGCATGAGTCGATCATAGAGGCGAACCTCAGCCTTAACTGCATGGTCGGCACAAACCCAATGAATTGTACCCTTAGGCTTACGTGCTGTAAAGCCTGTGCCACTTTTTGTTTCTGGGTCATAGGTACAGCGAAGCTCTATTATCTCACCGGTTCCTTCATCCCTTATAATTTCCTCACATTTGATGAAATAGGCATGCCTTAATCTTACCTCTACTCCTGGGGACAGCCTTTTGTACTTTTTAGGGGGATTTTCCATAAAGTCCTCCCTCTCTATATAAAGGACCTTTGAAAAGGGAACCTGCCTCTTACCCATCTCAGGATTTTCTGGATTGTTTTCTGCCTCCAGCCACTCGGTCTTGTCCTGGGGATAATTTATTATAACTACCTTTAAAGGTCTTAATACAGACATTACCCTCGGAGCCTTAAGCTTTAAATCATCCCTTACGAAATGCTCTAGCATCGCCACATCAACTATGCTTCCACCCTTTGATACGCCAACCTCACTTAAAAATCTTCTCAGGGCCTCAGGAGAATATCCCCTTCTTTTCAGTCCCTTTAAGGTAGGCATACGTGGGTCATCCCATCCTTCAACATAGCTTCCCTCAACTAATTCCCTAAGATACCTTTTACTCATTACTGTTCCCGTTACACCCATCCTACCAAATTCTCTTTGTTTAGGGGGGTTTTCAAAACCTATCTCATCTATAACCCATTCGTATAACGGTCTATGATCCTTGAATTCATCTGAACATAGGGAATGGGTTATCCCTTCTATTGCATCCTGTATTGGATGGGCATAATCATACATAGGATATATACACCATTTATCCTTTGTTCTATAGTGATGGGTATACTGAATTCTATATATCACCGGGTCACGCATATTTATGTTAGGTGAGGACATATCTATCTTTGCCCTTAGTACCCTTGAACCCTCTTTAAATTCTCCCCTTT
The DNA here is from genome assembly GCA_022361035.1 of Clostridia bacterium. GTDB lineage: Bacteria > Bacillota > Clostridia > Peptostreptococcales > Caminicellaceae > JAKSBP01. Next base: position 7,839 of record JAKSBP010000261.1, on the reverse strand, counting down.
TCATTCTTTCAAAAAGGTCTAGATTCTCTTCTATAGAGCGATTACGATAGGGGCTGTTCCTTCCCGGTTCAGTTAATGTACCCCTATACTCTCTCATTTCTTCTCTACTTAAGTCACAAACGAAGGCTTTACCCTTTTTAATTAGCTTAAAAGCATATTCACAACACTGGTCAAAATAATCGGAGGCATAAAACAAACGGTCTTCCCAATCTGCTCCCAACCACTTTATATCATCAATAATCGATTCAACATATTCTATCTCTTCTCTAGCGGGGTTGGTATCATCAAATCGAAGGTTAAACTTCCCCTTATATTTTTGAGCCGTACTATAATTGATATTTATGGCATAGGCACTTCCTATATGTAGATATCCATTTGGCTCAGGGGGGAATCGTGTATGAACTCTATTATAAACCCCTTTTTCTAAATCCTTATCTATTATTCTGTGGATAAAGTTCGATGTTACAGTGGTATTTTTATCCTTTTTTGTGTTAGATGACATAGCCTTTAACCTCCTCGTCTATATATGGTATCATAAAATATCTCTTATTTCAAAGCCTAATTTAATTATTGATAAATATACAAGGGTAAAACTAAAAATATTCAGTAGAAAACAATGAAATCTTCAATTTTTTTCAATAAATATCTCTAAATCCTCTCTGAATATATTTATAAATACTTTTTAATAAATATTATTCCTATTAAACATATAATAATACCTAATGACTCAATGGGTAACATAGAGTTAGTAGGTTTAGGTAAGTAGAAAATCTATGTATGCAAAGCTTTTCAGAATAATTTGCGGGCTTAGACTAGTTATAAAAGAATTAAAAAAAGCCCAAATTCTAATAGTCTATTAGAATTTGAGCTTTTTAATAATCTTATTTCTTTTCTACTACTTATGGCCATCACAGACCTTAATTCCTTATTTCCCAGTAATATCAAGCTTTGTAACTTCATTTTGCTGATAGGCTATAATCGTCACGTGATGGTCGTCTTTTTGTACCTCTATCATATTTGGTTTTCCATCATAGGCAGTTGTCCAACCATCCTCGTGAAGAATCTGTTCATACTCTGTTAACAGATTTTCAACCTGAGCATTTTCTACCACATAGGTTCTCTTAGAAAATTCACCTTCTTTTTGCTCATTTTCTTCATTTTCCTCCTCTTCTTCCCCGTCCTCTTCGTCGGCTTCAAGAACCATATTCCCATAGGCAGGCAAGTAAGGAAACTCCTCTGTATAGGTAACCTGTGGAGCACATGCAGAAATCAAGAAAATGTTAAGTAGTAAAAGTAACACAAATATTCTCTTCATATTAATAACACCTCAAAACAGTATGTTTTTTAATTATATCATATTATGTGTAAAATGTGCCACTTTTATGTAAATTAAAAATGAAACGATACTAACTATTTACATAGTACTCCTATGGTTAAAGCTATATGAGAAAAGTTTCCATGTCATATTCCAAAATTAATCCTCAGACTTTGGGTCATGCTTTGTAAAGAAAAATGTAGTAATGGCACTTGATGATGAAATTAATGCTCCTAGAATCATCATGGTTAATTTTTCTTGTTTAAAATAAAAAAGTGCTGTAGATAAAACTATAAGCACAAGAATAGCATATATATATTCAAATTTCATTAATTTTTTAATCATATTTAGCACCTCCTAATCCCTATAAGCTTTGAATATACCAAAAGAAAAAGCTAGTAAATGATGCTGCAACCAACATAACCAGGGCCTTTATCCAACTGGTTAAGCTGTCTAATTTTTTAATGAGGTTTTCAATCTTCTCCCCCATTTTAGCATTATTAATCTCCAGCTTCCCTATTCTCTTTTCATGATTATCCAGCCTATTTAGCACCTCTTGATGTCTATCACAAATCCCCATCCTAACACCTACTTTCCAGTCCTCATATCCCAGTAATCATAGTTTCGCCCCACTTTATTAACTAAGTTTTCCCTTATATCTAAGTGGGTAAAGGTATCATAGATTCCTATACCTTTAAAGCCCAGTTTAATAGATGCCCTTCCCACATCTTCAGCAGCTACGCCAGGAACCTTTATATCTACAGCCCTTCCATGGATGTGTTGGGATTTTGGACTTCCCTTTATCTTTTTGTTATAGGCAGGACTTCTATATCCGCTAGTTATGATGATTGGTCTGTTTAAATAGTTCCTAAGGGCTTGAAGCTTCTCTATAAGGCCCTCAGCAATAAGGACTTCACCCTTGCCTTCCTTACACACGAATTCCTTGATATGGAAGTTTTGGCTAAGCTTGATGTTGTTTAGTACTTTGTACATGGTGTTACCTCCCTTTGAGCTGCAAGTTGCTTGTTATAGGTTTTACATCACTATTATCTATAACATTATGAATTTATTACTTCCTCTAATCTTTTTTGGTGAGAATCATAGGCAGTTTTCCTTATGTGATGAATCATCTCCGATATTTCATCTTTATGCTTACATTTGATTACATTGTAATCATTAGTATGTGTTATATCATTACCGCTTCTACCATAGCTTTCCCCTATTGTTTTACCTGTTTCAGGGTCTTTTATATAACTCCTGACATCTGAATATGGCTTCAACCATTCAAATAAACCTATGTGTAAATCTGAATAAGTTCCATCTATTATTTTTTTAGATACTATATCTAATTCCTCAATAAACCTATCACAATATTCCTTATTTATCTTCATTACACTTTCTACTGTTCCTATGTCGATAATTCTTATGCCGAGTTTATATAAATAGTCTATACTATCAGCTATCATAGCCACATTATAGGGATGGGTAACCATATGAACTGTACTTTCTATACCATATTTCTTAAGAAAATTTATATTTTCTATCACCCTATGGTACGTATTCTTTCTGCTATCTTTAAAGACTCTTAATTGATTGGCATGTATGTGTCCATCTAAACTGTATGCTAATCTTATCTTTCTATTTTTACTTAAATAATCAGCAATTTCTTTCTCCATTATAGTTCCATTTGTAGTTATAATATAATCTACTACGTTAATTTCTAATATACTTTCTAAATATTCATAGGATTGTTTAATTAAATCCAATCTGAGCATAGGCTCCCCACCCAAAAACTCTATCCCAAATTCATCCCTTGTTCTACATTTTATTATTTTATCTATTAAATGTTTAATTTCTTCCCAAGTATATTCACTAGTTTTATCCTTTTCATAGCAATAAAGACAATCACAATTACATTCTTTCGTTACATGGATAACATATCTCTCCAACATAAAATATCTCCTTATTCAAACCTTTTTTCTACATCACAGGAACATCTGCCATTACAATTACAGGTTGAAGTATATATTCTGGCTTCACAATTACACACACCTGTTCTGTCATTACATGTACAATGGGATTGACCTACTCTAATTCGACAATCACAGTCTGGATTTGTCCTTCCATTACAGTCACAAGCTTCAACAGCGGTTCTAGTATAACAATTACAATATAAAACAAGGCTCTTCCCATCTAATCCAGCAGTTCTATTTCTACAAGTACACACAGCTCTAGTATTAGTTATACACCATACATCACTTACACATGCTTTTGACGGAGGTCCTTCCAAATGTACTTCATTTAATGTACATGAAGGCTCGTGTGTTCTACTTTGACAATTACAGACTGTATTTGTTCTCCCATTACAGGTACAAGTTGATAGATAAGTTCTATTTTCACAATTGCAAAACCCGGAACCAGTAGCTCTATCATTGCACACACACGTACTTGTTGCTGTTCTGCTTTGACAAGAACAAACTATGTGCTTATAGCTATTGCAAGAGCATGGCTTTAAGCTTTGTCCTACATCATACATATCCCCCAAAGATAAACTTCCTTCGTAGCTAGTTCCAATATGGCTAACACAAGTATTTTGGTTTCTCACTTGATACATATTATTTAATAATTGTTTCAAATCGTCTAAGGAAGAGGCACTAGGTGATATATCATATCCTTCTTTTGTTATTAAATATTCTTTTAACTCACTAAGACTTAAAGGCAATTATATCACTCCTCTATTTAAATAATTTTGTTAATATATATTCCTGGCCTTTTTCTAATGCAGCCAATTTATCTATTATGGCTCTCAATGCCATAGCTATGGCTTCATTATCACTATTTCCACAATTACATGCTGAATTATTAGGTATTTCCATTCCTCCACCCCTACTATCACATAGACAAGCAGGATTATTCGGATTATTACCTTTCTCATAATTATTCATATTCTCATCTAACAGTCCCATACCTTTTAACTCCTCCCTTACTCTCAATTGTACTTTTCTTTCTATCTTAGACATTTCACATCTAAATCCACCACAATCTACTACGCTCAATATACTACCATTATTTTCCCAGTTCTCAGCTATACATCTATAGCAGTGATAAGCATCACAGTCAGGGTCTAATTTAGCACAAGATAAATCTTTATTATCGTATTCCACAAATATTTTCCTTTTTAACTCATCTATACCAGTATTTAAATCACCTATCTTAGTAAACTTTTCAGGATCATTAAAATAAATTTGATGACAAGGGAATAATTCTCCCTTAGCAGTAATAGTTATAAAATTTTTTCCTGCACCGCAGGGTGCATGAGGAAACATATCAATGTTTAAGCACCTATCTATAGGTGCATAATTTACTACTTCCCTGTAGTTTCCAGATTCCTTTGATTTTTCTAATATATAATCAGCTATTTTACTTAGCTGCTGTTCATATATCCTAGCATCATCTTCTTTCCATTCCTCTGAATGAATTGGTATAAACCAAATACGAGGGATATCCCACTGTTCTCTAAGAAAAATATAATTTTCATATAGATATGGCAAAGTGTCAATATTACAGCAACCGTGAACACTCAATCTATCCATATTGTCTGCAAATAAGGCTTTCCATTCTGGTATATTTTGCTCTATGATATCAAAAGACCCTTTGCCATCCTTAGTTATCCTATACTTGTCATGTACCTCTTTTATCCCATCTACTGAAAGCTGAACACTTAAATTTGCTTTACTTTTATAGGTATTGAGTATTCTCTTTATATCCGTAGTTAGTATAGTTGCATTAGTTACTAAGCTAGTAGTAAAGGTTAATCCACTTCTTCCTCCTAACTCCATACCATATCTAAATATTTCTTCCACAATCTCAGGCATAAGTAATGGTTCTCCGCCAAAAATCATAGCGTGAAATGTTTCTTTTCCCTGTTTTTTTGCCCCTTCACATAACATTTCCAGTCCTTTATGTATGACTTCTTTAGACATTACTGTCTGATTTCTTCCCTTGTTTTCAAAACAATACTTGCAGGCTAAATTACAATCTTCAGTTATTAAGAAACTAGCACTATCTGGATATATTGTCTTCATCATTACACTCACTTTCTATAAAAATAAAAGGCCTGCAAGCTTATTATAGATGTGTGCCTTACAAATTTAATAAACGAAAGCAGCCACTGAGGTTTCCTTTAGAGCGGTTTTCATGAGTCTGTTTTACCTTCTATTATATATCCATAAACGGATTTATAGCATGAGCCTAAAGGATCCTCTGTGGCTGCTGTAGTAAGTTAACATTCTCAATTACTCTTCTATAATTGCAAACCTTTTATTTTCTATATTATTTTTCAGCCACCCATATAAATTGACCTGTAAAGCTTCCACTATTTCCAACATATATATTTGTTACATCTGATCTTACCCAAAATTCCCCTAGATATCCATTTGGATTTTCCCTTGGTGTAATATATACTGCATTAGGGGCTTCTCCTAATCCGTGGGCTATTGTTATCTCATTTCCATTTCCAACAAAACTTGAAATACCCTTCTTAGTACTATTTTTTATCATAATTATATTATCTGAATTTTGCTTTACTGTTTCAGTTGTCCTTCCTACTCCAGCAATATTTCCTACTTGAGTATCAGTATATGAATTTGCATTGGCTTGGGCAGTGTCTGCCTTGGACTGTGAACTGGCAGGTGTCTCCTTAGATTCCACCTCAATACTAATATTATTTAATGCTGTATCGATTTTTAGATTATCATCAACAAAATCAATTCTTTTTGGATATTCATTTCCTTCCCACTGATTTAAGCTTAAATATTGAGTCTTATTTTGACTGGGCATTTACAAAACCTCCTTATAAATTTCAAAATCATCCCACGATAAATTTAAAGCATCCCATTGATTCCAGTTCTTGTTATACTCATCAAACTCATTCCATGTAAGATAGTTATAGATAAATTCTATATCTAAATGAGCTGGTTTTATTTCTTCTAAGGCCATTTCTAAGTCCTTCTTATTGGGTGGAACCCCATAAAAACTAATAAATTCAATGTTTATTCTTCCATCGAAGGTTACCTCTACATCGCCATTTGTATGGGCATCGGAAACTAATTTAATCAAGGAACTATCTACCTTGCCCATTCCCCTCAATTTAGATTTTATTGCACTTCTACGCTCTTCATAGCTCTTGTTTACATCTGTTTTAATTTCCAGCTCCTGCTCATATATTGTCAGTCCCCACGTAGCAGTATCAATTAATAACTGTTCTATAAAATTTTCTATATAGGCTGCTCTATTATCTATCTCCTGTGCTTCTATATCCATAAGACTTTGAAATATACTAGAACCTCGTTCATATGATGGAAGATGTTTAATCATTTTTCCCCTACGCAATTGTCACCACTCCCAACACTGCTACCTCATCATCGCCTAAGCTTATAGCTGATGTTTGTCCGTTAATGGTCAAGTTAGAGAAGTCGATTATACCCTTGGAGTCAAGTATGATACTTACTATTCTATTGTAGCTCACTGCTGTTTCTCTAAAAGCAATATCCTTAAGATAATCCCTCACTTTATCTTTTATATATTGCAATCGGTCCTCATCGGTTACTGAAGTATCCTTAACTACTGTAAAGGATATGTCCAAAGATAGACTTCTAGCACTCTCAACTGTACAGTGTGCTCCAATAGGTGCTTTGCCTTCACCAAGTCCTGACCGATTTGGATCAATATAATTTTGTACCTTTTCAACTAGTCCAGGACTTGCAGGCTGTTTATTGGAGTCTATAATAATTATTTTTACTGTATTATTCCCATTCCATAGGGGTATAACTTTTACGTCTCCAACCCCCATAACCTCCTTTGCCCAATTCCTATAATGATATTTGTTCCCCGATGTAGCCGGGGTTCTAATATGCTCATAATATCTAGCCAATAATTCTTCATCACCTTCTGCCTCATAACCATTGGTAAAGTCTTCATTATTAGTTACCCCTGTGATTCCTAGAATAGTTATGGGAAAGTACTGAATAGAAACCCTAGGAACATTTCCTATAGTTCCATATTCCTGACACTGTACTAATACTTCTACTGTACCACTAATGTCTATTGTTTTAGTTTCCTCAATTATAAAGTTAATGGTATCACTTGCCACTAAATCCCCTTGGTTTATGGTTGATCCCGTGTTACCAGTAATGGTCACATACCCCGATGCGGGAGTTGCAGCTTTTCTCTTTATTCCTGTTTTTTCATTTACCCTCTTCTCAAGCTCTTCACCCTTCAGATTTTCAATGCCTAGCTTTTCCTTAGCCCGTTCTATTTCTTGATTTATGTTTTCTAATTCTATGGCAACGGGCTTGATTGTATCATATATAAATGAACCTTCTGTCTTATCGTATTTTCCTACTATATTACTTAACATACGGTTTTGTATTGTTTCTCTATTTTCTATCATTGCTTCACCTCTCATCGGTTTTGGATTATAGGCTTGTAGTTTTATATAAAAATAGTCCTTTAAGTAATAGGAT
>JAKSBP010000043.1 GCA_022361035.1 Clostridia bacterium | reverse complement strand
ATTATATTAGAGTTGCAGTTAAGGGTAGAGATGATTTTATAGGAAAAATAATTAAAGTGAAGATAGGTAAAATAGAAGGTGACATAATGCTTGGGCACATTTTATGATATATAGGGTTTAAGTTTTTATAGAGATTATTTTGGCATTATATAGAAAATTTCTTAATTAATTGAAGGAATTTATCATTTATTGTTGAAATATATAATTAAAACTGATTGTTTTAGCTTTCATATTTTTTAAGCTATTGTATAGTCATGCTGTCTTAGAACTTAAAATTTATTAATCCTTAAAGTAGCATTACTATATACTTAATAATCATTCTTTACCAGCCTGATAGATTAATTTAATAAAGGAGGTGCTAGGTTTGGACTGTATTTTTTGTAAAATAGTAAAAAAAGAGATACCAGCTGAAATAATATATGAAGATGATAAAGTAATTGCATTTAAAGATATTAATCCTGCTGCACCAATTCATATTTTATTCATTCCTAAGGAACACATAGATTCAGTAAACTTTTTAGATGAAGTGCATATAGATTTAATAGGAGAACTATTTTTAAAAATAAAGGAAGTAGCGAAAAAATTAAATATAGCAAATAAAGGATATAGAATAGTTAATAATTGTGGTGAGCTAGGCGGGCAAACAGTAAATCATTTGCATTTGCACTTATTAGGAGAAAGACAGATGCAATGGCCTCCAGGTTAAAGGTTATTTAAAAAATCTTGAAATATTTATGATATTAATGTATAATAGCTAAGTACATGAGTACTCCTCTGTGATTTATAGCTGGTAAGTGCTATAGACACAGCAACACTGTACTATATCAGAGGAGGGGGGGAAATTTATATGTCAAAGGTAAAAGTAAGAGATAATGAATCGTTAGATCAAGCACTTAGAAGATTTAAGAGAGAATGCTCTAAGGCTGGAGTTATGTCTGAAGTTAAGAAAAGAAGACACTACGAAAAGCCTAGTGTAAAACGTAAAAAGAAGGCGGAAGCTGCCAAAAGAAAAAAAAGAAAATTTTAAAGAGGTGGGAGTATGTCCCTCAAAGATAAATTGATGCAGGATTTAAAGGCTGCTATGAAAGAGAAGGACAAGATTAGAAAGTCTGTTATTACTATGGTAAGGGCTTCTATTAAACAATATGAAGTAGATAATAGGACTGAAATCAAGGATGAAGAAATTCTTGAATTGATTTCTAAGCAGCTGAAGCAGAGAAGGGATGCCATCCCAGAGTTTGAAAAGGGCAATCGTCAAGATTTGATAGAAGAATACCAAAAAGAAATTGAAATTCTTTTAGATTACCTTCCAAAGCAGCTTACAGAAGATGAAATAACAGAAATTGTTAAGGAGACAATTAAGGAATTGGGAGTTGAAGGACCTAAGTATATGGGGAAAGTTATGGGTGCTTTAATGCCTAAGGTAAAGGGAAAAGCCGATGGAAAATTAGTATCAAAAGTAGTAAAAGAATTATTATAATAGATGAACTGTCTATATTTATATAGGCAGTTTTTTAAATTATATGGACAATAAAATATTTTCTTGGAAGAAGCTTAATACTTAAAAATAGACTCCCCCAAAAAGGGGAGTTTTTTGCTTTAGATGGAGTAGAGTGTCCTAAATTTAGTTTTTCCTTATTTAATAAGTCTATTTTAAATATGAAATACATATAATTTTATGAATAACTTTAAGGAGGAATCTTATGATAATAGTTGTATCCAGAAAGAAGTTCCTTCTTTTTTTAGTTGGAATACTATTCTTTATTACGATTCTATTTTTAGGTTTTAAAACCTTGGATTCTTCAATTGTGGCTACTTTTAGCATTACAGATGATTCTGCCAAGGATGAAATTTTGGTGATAATAAAGGATTACTTTGACTTAAGAAATGATGCAATAATAGAAGGTGATGCTGATACAATAGCTTCAATATATGACACAAGCACGAAATATGGGGTCTGGGCATATGAACATGAGAAGAAAAAGCTTACATATCTACATAAATGGTCTGATAAGCAGGGAATAAAATTTTATGATGTTAAAGGCCTAGTTAAGCTTACAAGTAAAAAAGAAAGAGAAAATGGGTATAGAATTAATTTAAAAGCGTCAACTCAATATTGGTATTATTATAAAAATACTCCTAAAAAGAAAAATATGTTTAGAATAGGGACCTATCACTCTATTGACATAAAAAAGATACATGGAGCGTGGAAAATAACCCGTGAATGGTATACTGACCCCTTTGCAGATTCATTACATTTAAAGGACATAAAAAGTGAAGCCATCACAAAATATATTTTAAGTCAAACTAAAAGTGATTATAAGGTTACAAATAAAAGAAGAATAGATGCTGTAAAATATGCAGATAGATTTTGTGGAGCTGCATCCGATGAAAAATATGGACTAAAGTATAATAAAAAATATAAAAATTATAATCCCTTGGGTGGTGACTGTGCAAATTTTGCTTCTCAGATTTTATACGAAGGTGGTAAGTTTAGGCAAAGCTCTACATGGAGATATTATAAGGGGGGCAGTAAAGCATGGGTAAATGCCCAGAGCTTTAAGAACTATATGCTATACAGTAATAGAGCTTCTAAAATAGCCTATGGGTCATATGAAAAGGTATATAAGGCATCCTATAAGCTGCTTCCAGGAGATTTTGTTGCATACGAGAAAAATGGAAAGGTTACACATATTTCTGTTGTTACAGGAGCCGATTCCAATGGATATGCCTACGTTCACAGTCATAACACAGATAGATATAGGGTCCCCTGGGATTTAGGCTGGAGTAATAAAGGTATTAAGTTCTGGCTGGTGCGTGTACATTATTAAAGGGGACCGGTAAGTAAGTTTTTAAGATAGAAATTTAAATTAGCCTTCCAATTATAAATTTAAAATAGCACAGATAAACCTCGCTTGAGGTTTCTCAGATTGTTAACAAAGTTAACAAGATGATAGGCTTTAACAAACTTCCAAGTGCAAGGCACGCTAAAATCGAGGAGCGGAGCTTGCTCTACTGCAAGTGAGTACCGGAGATTTTAGCAGTAACGCAGAAATTGGGAGTTTGTTAACAGCCTCAGAAACCTCTCTTGAGGTTTATTTTTTATTATGAAGTTACAAATCATCTAATATTACTCAGTTTGTATATTCAATACAAGTAATAGAGGCTTATGTATAGGCATACAATTAATTATAGGAATTTAGCTTTGTACTTTTCTTAAAAGGACTTAGCTAAAAGGCTAATCTCAGTTTAGTAAAGTACTTACAAAGGGTCTATGACGTCTTTGGTCTAGGGAGGATAGGAATATGAAAGAAGCAAAAATAGATAGAGTAAAGACAAACATATCTAATGTTTTAGAAATCCCTAAGGATATATTGCTAGATTTACCTAAAATAACTTTTATAGGTAATTTACAAGTAAATATTGAAAATCATAAAGGTATTATTGAGTACTCTAATGAAACCATCAGAGTAAAGATGAAGGATGGAATTATTAAAGTATTAGGTATGGACCTTATTATAAAGACAATTATTTCTGAAGAAATAATTATATCTGGGAAGATAGCATCAATTGATTTTTATAAGTAGAGGTGTTGTAGTTGTTAATTATAAAAATTTGGAATTATTTTAGGGGCTATGTTGTATTTAAACTTGAAGGACTTAATTTAGAGAGAACTCTAAATCTAGCCATTGAGGAAGGAATTTATTTTTGGGATATACGTAGAATAAACTATACTTCTATTGAGGGGAAAGTAGGGCTTAAAGGGTACAAAGAATTTATTAAAATATTAAAAAGGACTGGAAATAGGTCTAAAATAAAAATAAAGGTAGGATATCCTTTTTTTATTTTAAAACTTAAAAGAAGGAAAATTATAGCAGTAGGTTTACTCCTGTGTTTTATATTGGTTTGTGGTTTTACGACCTTTATCTGGGATATAGAAATTCAAGGCAATACTAATATACAAAAAAAAGATATATTAGTCTCATTGGAAAATATAGGAATCAAGACGGGAACATTTAAGTATAATTTGGATATTTCCGATATTAAAGACAACTTGTTGACTAAGCATGATGAACTTGCTTGGGTAGGTGTTGAGATTAAAGGAACAAAGATGAAAATTGAAATAGTAGAAAAGGAAGAAGAACATGAAAGGTTTGATAAGGAGACACCATGTCATATTGTAGCAAAAAAGAATGGTATAATAGATAAGGTAGTAGCAAAAAATGGAGATCCAGTAGTAAAAAAGGGGGACATTGTAAAGGCGAATCAAATACTAATTAGTGGTAGAATAGAAAGGGAAAATAGCGATGTACGCTTTGTACACTCCCTAGGAGAGGTATATGCTAGGACATTTTATGAAAAAACTAAAGCCTTATCTATTTTTAAAGGGAAAAAAATAAAAACAGGTAGAAAATTTACTAATATAATCTTTAAGTTTGGTGAAACTTCATTTGTAATGTCTAAGGGAAAAATGCCCTTTAAAAAATATGTCCTTGAAGTCCAAAATAAAAGCTTAATAAAATGGAGGAATATTAAAGTTCCTGTAGAAATTGTTATTGAACAATATTTTGAGATTATTGAGCAAAAGAAAAAAGTACCCGAGGATGTATTAAAAAAGTCATTGAAGGATTTTCTAATAGTTAATGTAGTAAAGGATATACCTGAAGATGGACAAATAATTAAACGGTCAATTGATTATGAAAAAGATGGTGACATGATTAGGGGAAATTTAATAGTAGAGGTATTAGAATCAATTGGCATGGAGAAAATATTTAGTATACATGAGGAGGAATGATGTTGGAAGTACAAAATGAACGAAGAATAGAAATAGGAGATATAGATTTTTTAGGTGAATTATTTGGAAACCTAGATGAGAATATTAAAATGATTGAGGAAAAATAT
>JAKSBP010000358.1 GCA_022361035.1 Clostridia bacterium | reverse complement strand
TTGCATTTAATGTAATGTGGGGACTTTTATTCTGGGGAGAGGTACCGGATATATTAACTGCCCTAGGTGGAATTATCATTATTGGAGCTTGTATATATCTAACATGGAGTAAAGGAAAAGAGGAAAGTAAAGAAAAAAGTAACCCAAGTAACAAACAAATCTTAGAAACAAGGAAAGTCACTTAAAAATCTTAAATTTGAATTTCTAAAGATTATAATTTCTACCCTATGCCTTTAAGGAATAAAGGTATAGGGTAGAGTGTGTTTTTATAGGTTTTTTCATTTAATAAGATTCGAGTATATTATTAAAGCTCCTGAGCTTAAAGCTTAGAGTAATCAGCTAAGTTAGTATATCTATGTGAGCTTTTCCTTACTAGATATCATTATATACCTACGGAAGCCTCATATCTTCAACAGATATTTCCTTTAGTCGCATTTGCTATAAATACATGCTATAATAAATTTAAAAATATATGGAGGGCCAACCGTGAGTGAAAACTATAAATTTGTACAAAATATTAAATGTGAATACTTCCCATGTCATAAAGTAAAGGATAGGGAAAATTTCAATTGTTTATTTTGTTTCTGTCCATTATATATGCTAAAGGATAAATGTGGTGGAAAGTTTAAGTATACCCATGAAACTAAAGATTGTAGTGGCTGTACCATACCCCATGCCAAGGGCGGATATGATTATATTATGTCTAAAATGGATGAAGTCATCAAGATAGGCAGCCAAAGAGACTAGTGGTTTGACTTAAAGCTAGGAGCTAATAAAAATAAGATTTCAACAAGAGGAAGAATAAATATGTGTATAATTTTCTTTGGATATAGAAGTCATCCACAATATAAATTGATTCTAGCAGCAAATAGAGATGAATTTTATGAAAGACCTACTGAAAATGCTAGGTTTTGGAAGGATTATCCCTATGTCTTAGGGGGGAGAGACTTAGAAAAAATGGGAACATGGATGGGGATAAATAGAAGGGGAGAATTTTCAGCAATCACAAACTATAGGGACTTTTCCCTAATTATTGATGAACCAAAGAGTCGTGGGAGTTTAGTAAAAAATTTTTTAACTGAAACTCAAGCTCCAAGAGCTTATATGGAAGGGATTCAGGAAAATAAACATGAATATAATCCCTTTAACCTTTTAGTTGGAAATATATTTTGCCTCTATTATTATTCTAATGTAGAAAATATAATAAAAGAGCTTACTCCCGGTATCTATGGACTGAGTAACTCTTTTCTAGATATTCCTTGGCCTAAGGTTAGAAGGGGAAAGAAGAAGTTTACAGATATAATTAACTCTAGAAAAGAGGTTAATCCCGATGCTTTATATGATATTCTCTTCGATAGATGGTTTCCAGAAGATGAGGAGCTGCCCAGTACTGGTGTAGGCTTGGAACTAGAAAGGACTCTATCTTCCATCTTTATTGAAAGTCCTAATTATGGGACTAGGTCCTCAACGGTTCTGCTTATGGATAATAATAATCACATAACTTTTATAGAAAAGAGTTTAAAGGATAATGACACCAAGGAATGGGATGAAATAAAGTATGAATTTAATATTGTAGAATAATAGAATAATAAAAACCCATGATAAGGACAATACCTATAATTATCATGGGTTATTTAAATATTCAAGGTGGCTTAAGTTGACTAAGGGCTGGAAGCTAACAAAGAGTGGTCATAGGTCCTTATTCAATAATTTCCAACCAATAACCGCAGCACCTAAAGCTCCTACTATTTGTGATTCCCTTGGAACATATAGGGAATGTTTTGATTTTTCTTCAATTATCCTTTTTATACCCTTGGAATTAGCTATTCCTCCCGTAAAAACTATTTCCTCGGATATATTTATTTTATTTAAAATTGATAGGCCTCTATTTGCCACAGAGTGAATTATTCCCGATGCAATTTTTTCTTTAGATACTCCCTTAGCTAATAAGCTAATAACTTCTGACTCTGCAAAAACAGTACACATGCTTGTTATAGGCTCTGGGTCAATATTTTTTGTAAGGTCATCTAATTCCCTAACATCTATTCCCAGTACATTAGACATCACCTCAAGAAACCTTCCAGTTCCCGCTGCACATTTATCATTCATAGCAAAATCTATTACATTGCCATGGCCATCGAGACTTATTACCTTGCTATCTTGACCTCCGATATCAAGAATAGTTCTAACCCTACTATTGAGGAAATAAGCTCCTTTGCCGTGGCAGGTTATTTCCGTAACAGTTTTATGGGCAAAGGCCATGGATACTCGACCATATCCGGTACCGATTACTTTTTCAACCCTATCTCTATCTATTTTTGATTTATTTAACAATAAATTTACAGCCTCATGAGAAGTGGTTTGGGGGCTCCAGCCTGTGGGAATAATAAGCTTTTCAACGATTTTTCCATTAAAAAGCACAGCCTTAGTTGCAACGGAGCCGGAATCAACTCCAATTGAATACATTACATAGCCTCCTTAAATATAATTGATGGACTTCTATGTGTAGCCTTTAAATTAAGTTTTTTCTAACTTAACCCATTGTGCTAGTTCCTATAGCCGGGAGTTTTGATATTTTCTTTTCGTTCATGTAATAAACCTGTTTTAATTATAATTTTGAAGGTAAAAACAGGTTTATAAAAATCACTCAAATAAAATATCAAAACTCCCTTACACTTTGTGAAATCAAGATACATAGTTTACTAGCACAACAGATTAACTTAAAATCTTTATCTAGAGTTAGAGTGAACCTGATATGTTTTTATTGATGAAAGTATAAAGGATGGCTTAAAGTCTACGAAGCAAATAATTTAAATAGACTTTTATCCTAAAAATTAAATAAATTACTCTTTTTCTTTTCTAATATATGAATACCTTCAATATTTATATTTGGATAATCATATAAGAAGCCCTCCACCAAGGATATATACTCCGGTTCAATTTCTATTGATATGCCGCAGCATTTACTTAGTACCCTGGGAGTAGGAACAATGGTGTACTTTACCCTACTGTTTTTTAATACCTTTTCTAGGGCTAGACCGTCGGAATGGCTGGGAAAGATAAGGTAGGCCTTAAGCTTTACTTCCATACTACTTAGAAGCTGCTCTCCCTTTATCGGTGTCCAGCATTTCAAAGAAGGCTTCAAGCCTAGTTTTTATTTGTCCAGTATCCTGTAGACTGTAGCCGGTTTCTATCATGATTACAGGTATCCCTTCCCTGTCGAGGACATCCTTAACTTTCTTGAATTCCGTGGCATAGGTTTGGCAAAAAGGTAGAGTAAAATACACAACTCCATGGGCATTATATTCCCTATATAGCCTAACTATATCCTCTGTTCTTCCCATATTTGGAGTGAAGCAAGCACAATTGATATTAAGGTATCTATCTGCCAAGGCTTTAATTTGCTCATCCAGGGTTTTTCCCCCTTCATCTACGAGATTTTCAAAGTACCTTGTTCCCGTACAGGTTTCTTCACATACAACGGCACCTCCACTTGTTTCAATAATATGATGGAGCTTCCAGTTAGGTATAGCCATAGGTGTTCCCGATACAAGTATCCTAGGAGTATCATCCTCAAATACCGATATGCTGTCTTCTATTCTTTTCTCTAGCTCATCGCATAACTCATTAGTTTTTTCTATAAATCTTTCGGTGTTGTCATAAAATGCTATTTGAGATATTAAAAGGGCATCCTTACCGCTTATAGGAAGTCTGTGGGATTTCCTTGTGTTGTATAATCTCATTAAGGTTTTACGTTTTCTATTCATCAATTTAATACTTTCTGACAATTTTTCTGTAGTAACCCTATTACCGGTCATGGTTTCTAATCTTTCCATAAATATTTTAATTTCGTCCTGCCAGCTGATATTGTCTTTTTCTCTTTTCATCTGGGGTAGGTCCATAACATGTACAGGAATATAATCCCTTAAAATCTCCCATGATTTTTTCTTTCCATCACATGTAGTTTCTCCAACGATCAAGTCGCATGATTGAAAATATGGACATGTTGAAGAAATCTTTGCACCAATGGAGGCCTTGACTAATGGGCATGTGTTTCTTGGAAGCACCCTTTCACCGTCGGGCTCCCAAAACTCTGAACCACCGCATAACCCAACACCGATAGCCCCTCCTGAGTCAATTATTTCATCGGGAACAAAAACACAGAAGCTTCCAATAACCTTACCACCTTTACTTCTATGCTCTTCGAGCTCTTGGATTCTCAAGCCATGGACCTCAGATACAACAAAGTTATAATAGTTCATAGCTTCTGGGCGATTTTCTTGGGATAAATAGATATCTTCGTAAAACCGAGGTAAGATTTCACAAAGCTGGTCATGTTTTTCAATATCCATCTTAAGGGACTTCCACATTTCTCTGTAATCAGGCAATTTTAATCCTCCTTAAAATAATAGTTTGTTTACAGATTGCTTTTGGGAAAACTAAGGAGTTTTATAACCTATAGTTTTTATTCCCATAAGATTATACAATAGTTATAGCAAATAATTGGATATTATAGAAAAATATTATAATATTAATACAACTATTTGAAAAGCTTATGGTTTTATACCACATGAGGAATTGAGTCTATACTTATAAATTTTTACTCTATAAATAACTTTAAATATAAATTGTTTATCTATAGAGGAGCCAGGTTAAGCAATAAACTACCATTAAATTTTAAAATAAAGGTTTTTAAAAGGAAACTAGAAGAAAAGATAGGGGCTTGACCTCTACCATTCACTGGCTTAAACTAAGGATTTCTCTATTGAAAATCCCTTGATACAAAAAATAAATTAGGATATAATAATTTAATATAGTATGGATAAGTAAATAATAGGAGGGTTTATAATGACTGTAAGAGTGAGGTTTGCCCCTAGTCCAACGGGGTATTTGCATATAGGTGGATTGAGAACTGCTCTGTACGATTATTTATTTGCAAAACAAAAAAGTGGAAAATACATTTTAAGAATAGAGGACACCGATAGGACAAGATATGTGGAAGGTGCAATAGAAAACCTGCTTACAGCTATGCAGTGGGCAGGAGTTACCCATGATGAAGGCCATATGCTAGAGGAAGAAAATTTAGTTCAAAGAGGCGAATATGGACCATATATGCAATCAGAAAGGCTCGATATATACAGGAAGCATGTAGATAAACTTTTAGAAGGGGGCCATGCCTACTATTGCTTCTGTTCTAGGGAAAGATTAGATAGCATCAGAGAAGAGCAGAAGGAAAAGGGCGAGATGCTTGGGTACGATGGTCACTGTAGGAACACTCCTGTGGAGGAAGCTAAGGAGAGGATTGAAAAGGGTGAGGCCCATGTTATTAGGCTTAAATTACCTAAGAATAGGGAGATTCTATTCGATGACCTAGTGAGAGGGCAAGTTATAATGAATACAAAGGACTCCGATGATCAGGTTCTTATGAAGTCCGACGGTTTTCCAACCTATCATTTAGCTGTTGTAGTAGATGATTATCTAATGGGAATTACCCATATGGTCCGTGGAGAAGAGTGGCTGCCTTCTACTCCAAAGCAAATAATCCTATATGAAGCCTTTGGATGGGAAGCTCCAAAGTTTGCACATCTGCCAAATATCCTTAACAAAGAAAAGAAAAAACTAAGCAAAAGACATGGAGATGTGGCGGTAAAAGACTTTAAGAACAAGGGATACCTACCCGAGGCCTTAGTTAATTATATAGCCCTTGTTGGATGGAGTCCCGAGGATAACAAAGAGATAATGACTATGGATGAAATGATAGAGAGTTTCTCCTTTGATAGAGTGTCTAAGAGTGGTGGAGTATTTGACGTTGATAAGCTAAACTGGGTAAATGCCCACTATATAAAAGAGGGAGATATAGATAGATTGACAAAGCTGTGTATACCCTATTTGATTAAAGCTAATATGATGGCAGAGGATGAAACAGAAGAAAAATATGAGTGGGTAAAAATGATAATGGAAACTGCTAAGGAAAGAATCTCATATTTAAGTCAGATATCTGAATATGCTAAACAGTTTTTTGGAGAAAAAGTGGTCTTAGAAAATGAAGAAGTAAAAGAAGTTTTTAAATTGGAACATGTACAAGACCTTTTGAATACATTTAAAAATAAAATAAATAGTGCAGAAGTAGTGGATGCTGTATTTGGTAAAAAGGTATTCAAAATGATTCAGAAGGAAACTGGTATAAAGGGGAAAAATCTATATATGCCCATAAGGGCAGCCCTTACAGGTCAGCTCCATGGGCCCGATATTGATAAAACAATAGCCATACTAGGCAGAGAAAACATTAACAAAAGAATAGAGTATGTAGAAAAGAATTATATATAAAAATAGCCTTCTTTAAAACTTCAATAAATTTTTAAAAAAACAATGGAAGCTTCTATATTTTTACCCTAAAAATATCAGATTCCAAAGGAGAATATCCATATAAAATAATAAATATGAGTTTTTTTGAAGACCTGTGGTATAATAGTAAAAAACAGCATAGTAATATGGCGTTGAGTAGGAGAGTAAATCTATTAATGCTTTTAGAGAAGGGCCGTCATCGGCTGAAAGCGGCCTTAAGCTAATATAGATTGAAATGCACCTATGAGCTTGGGACTGAAAATTTAAGTAGGTCCTTACGGGTAACTCCGTTAGAGGTTATTTGAGATGGACATAGAATATATGTCAATACTTATAGGAGACCTAGATAATATTTATATCTTTATTCTAGAAGCTAGTGGTTGAGTTAAAAGTATTGATTTGCAACAGTATGTGTCTAATCAGAGTGGAACCGCGGATAAACCCTGTCTCTGAATATTTTCAGAGAGGGTTTTTTTATTTGTAGTTACACAGGAAAGGAAATTTTTTTCAAAACATTTAATAGGAATGGTAAAGATAAAAGTACCTATTAAGCGTTAAATCTAAATATATAATAGGGGTGAAAGGAGGATAATAAATGTTTAAAGGACTTACTGATTATTTAGATTCTATCATTGCCAGGGACCCTGCTACCAAGAATAGATTTGAAGTAATACTTTGTTATCCATGCGTTCATGCAATATTTTTTCATAGAATAGCACACTTTTTTTACAAAAAGGGAATAATTTTAATAAGTAGGATTATTTCACAACTAAGCAGATTCTTAACTGGAATAGAAATACATCCTGGAGCACAGATTGGAAAGAGATTGTTTATTGACCATGGAATGGGCGTGGTTATAGGAGAGACAGCGGAAATTGGCAATGATGTAACCATTTATCAAGAAGTTACCCTCGGAGGGACTGGAAAGGATGTGGGAAAAAGACATCCTACCATAGGAAATAATGTTGTAATAGCCTCTGGTGCAAAGGTGCTGGGTCCCTTCAAAGTAGGAGATAATTCTAAAATAGGTGCAGGATCCGTTGTTTTGAGGGAAGTTCCACCGAACTGTACCGTTGTAGGAGTTCCTGGAAGGGTAGTTATCAAGGATAATGTAAGAGTTGACAGTAAGGAAGAAGTTACTGCTGACCTTGACCAAGTAAGGCTGCCTGACCCAATTGCTTGGGAATTAGAATGTTTGAGGAAAAGAATAACAAAGCTTGAAGAGGAATTGATTTATAGAGAAGGGAAAGATAAAAATGAAGTTATTTAATACGCTAACTAGAAAAAAAGAGGAATTTGTTCCAATTACTCCTGGAGAAGTAAAGATGTATATTTGCGGACCTACGGTTTATAATTATTTCCATATAGGAAATGCAAGGCCTTTCACAGTTTTTGATGTTCTGAGAAGGTATCTAGAATATAGGGGCTATAAAGTGACCTACGTCCAAAACTTTACAGATGTAGATGATAAGATAATAAAAAAGGCAAATGAAGAGGGAATAAGTGCAAAGGAGATTGGAGAAAAGTATATTCATGAATACTTTAAAGATGCCGATGCCATAGGCATCAAAAGGGCAGATATATACCCCAAGGTTACCGAAAACATAAGTGAAATTGTTGAATTCATAGAGGGTCTACTCCAAAAGCAATATGCCTATGAAGTAGATGGCGATGTTTATTATGACACATCTAAGTTTAACCAGTACGGAAAGCTTTCTAAGCAAAGTATAGAGGAGTTAGAGGCTGGAGCAAGAGTTCAGGTAAATGAAGTCAAGAAAAAACCGACAGACTTTGCTCTTTGGAAGAAGCAAAAACCCCATGAGCCTGGATGGGATAGCCCTTGGAGTAAGGGAAGACCAGGATGGCATATAGAGTGTTCAGCCATGTGTACAAAATATTTAGGAGAAACCATAGATATCCACGGCGGTGGTCAGGATTTGGTATTTCCCCACCATGAAAATGAGATAGCCCAAAGTGAGGCCTTTACAGGAAAACCCTTTGCAAGATACTGGGTGCACAATGGTTATATTACAGTAGATAATGAAAAAATGTCAAAGTCAAAGGGAAACTTTTTTACAGTTAGAGATATAATAGGTAAATTTGACCCCGAGGTAGTGAGATTTTTCCTATTATCAGCCCACTATAGAAATCCGGTAAATTTCAGCAGAGAATTAATACAGCAGGCAAAAAATGCACTAGACAGACTATACAATGTAAAGGAAAATCTCGAGCATCTAATGGAGAATTCCAGTGGAGGAGCCATGGATGATAGTGAAAAGGAAATATATAATGACCTGCTAAAGTATAAAGATAAATTCATAGAAGCAATGGATGATGATTTAAATACAGCCGATGGTATTGCAGCTATATTCGAGCTAGTCAAAGAAATAAATACAAGGGTAGACGGTAGGACCTCAAAGGAGCTTATAGAAAAAAGTCTTGACTTGTTTAGAGAGCTTACCCAGGTATTGGGTATAGTATCTAAGGAAAAGGAAATCCTTGAGGATGAGATTGAAAGACTTATAGAAGAAAGACAAAAAGCTAGAAAGGAGAAAAACTTTGCTCTAGCCGATGAGATAAGGGATGATTTAAAGGGCCAAGGAATTGTCTTAGAAGATACTCCCCAAGGGGTTAAATGGAAGAGGATATAGAGAGATAAAATACTAGTGACTAGTATAGCAAATAGTGATAAAATTAATGTATAAAGATAAACTCAAAGGGGATGAAATGGAGAAAATACTTAAGCAGATACTTGAGGAATTGACAACTGTAAAGTCTGATATATCGGAGATTAAGACAGAGGTAAAGGAAATAAGAGTGGATGTAGATGTCCTAAAAACTGAAGTAAAAGAAATAAGAGTCGATGTAGATATCCTGAAAACGGAAGTAAAGGGGATAAGAAGCGATGTAGATGTCTTAAAAACTGAAGTAAAAGAAATAAGAATCGATGTAGATATCTTAAAGGATGATGCAGTACAGCTTAAAGTAGGTCAGAAGCGTATAGAGGAAAAATTAAACTCTACCCATGACCAAGTTATTAAAAATACAGAGAAAATTCAAGAAACAAATACAAAACTAGATACTATGTCAAACGATATTGATTATATTGCCCACAAGGAATCTCTAAATGAGAAGGAATTGTTTATAATAAGGAATCATATAAAGAAGGCTAAATAAGGATAACCAATATTAGGGTTAAAAATTGTTTATATAAATGAAGAATATACAAATCATGTTCTATTAAAAGCCTAGAGGATATAATTTTACATATTGTGTTCTCGGGGCTTTATTTTTTATAAACGTATAAAAGGTAATGAAATCACCTTAATGTTGTAAAAGGTGAATATTTACTGGTGAAATTAGAGTTTATGTACAAGATTAACTATATAGCTATTTATACATAACTTAACCTATTGTGCTAGTTTCTATATCCGGGAGTTTTGATATTTTCTTTTCCTTTACACATTGCGAAATCCAGATACATAGTTTGCTAGCACAACAGATTAACTTAGGTAATTATGTTAACATCAATATATAATTAAATGCTATAGCGAATAGACGAATCTATTTATGCATAAAAATTATACTACACAATATGTATAATAGATTTATTACAGCTTATTCCATAGCTGAAGTTAATTAAATTGTATAAATAGAATTCTTTTTTTCTAAAAATATATATTTATTTAATAATTATATATTATTGATTGCCTGTAGAATATCCTTGACGTATAATGGAAACTGGAGGAAAAATAAACATGTAACTATGGTCCTTTATATTGTAAAATATATCTATGAAAGTAAATGAAAAATAGAGATAAATAATTTATTGTATAGATGTGTGACTAAAAAACTTAATAAACGAAAGCAGACTCTGAGGTTTCCTTTTGAGCGATTTTTATAAATCTGTTTTACCTTTTTATTATCTATTTAAAAACAGATTTATAGCATGAGCCTAAAGGATTCTCAGTGGCTGCTGTAGTAAGTTAACATTCTCAATCACACATCTATAAATATACATCAGAGGACTTAAGTATTGTATCTTTAGCTTAGACATAAGGAGGATAGACTAATGGAAGGGATAACTGTAAAGAAAAAAGGGATTTCAATAATTGGAGCCTTTGGCCTAGTTTTTTTAATAGCTTTAATTGAAATTGCACTATATTTGCCACTACAAATTATTAATAGGGCAATAGGACATGTTGGCTTTAGTCAGATGAGTTCCTATATAGGAGTGATTGGAGAAGTGCTTATCAATCTTTTAATTGTTTATTGGATTGTTAAGAGAATTAGAAGGAAACAAGAATTCAACTTGAAATTTGAATATAAGCCCAAAATAAAAGAATATCTGTTTTCAGTACTATTTTTATTCGCATATCTCTTCATATTTTCTAACAGTGTGGGGATGTTAATAGAGAAGATAGAAGTTAGCCAGTGGGTAGTTGAGGCCTTTGACGAAATGCTTATGAATCCCTTTGTAGCCTTTGTTAGCATATGTATTATTGCTCCTGTTTTTGAAGAAATAATATATCGTGGAATAATACTGGAACAGCTATCTAAAAGATACAGTATAACCACATCTATAATAGTTTCTGGATTGATATTTGGCTTAATACATTTTAACCTACACCAGAGTGTTAATGCGTTTTTTATAGGCCTAATACTTGGCTTTATATATATTAAAACCAATTCCCTGTTACTATGTATGTTTTGGCATTTTGCCAACAATTTCTTAGTATTTATGTCTTCCATGTATGTCTCCGATACTGTAAGGGGTGGGGTACCGGGATTTAGTATTGTTCAGTTCGTTTTTGGAATAATACTATTTATAGCTTCCTATAAATTCTTTAATAAAAAAGATCTGATACAGAATCAGTAATATGGGATAATTAAAGATAATAATCTAGTTTTTTAGTTTTATCATAGGTTACTATGGATAATAGAGATTCATGGAAGCTGTAGTTAAAAAGTTTTTAGAAGGCGGGTAAAGGAATGGAAGATTTTTTAGGACTAGTAAACTTAGCACCTATAGATAAGGAGGAGCTTAGAACCATATCTCCTCTTGTTTTTGCTTATATTGGAGATGCATTATATGAAATATATATACGTACATATATAGTTCATAAATATAGATTAAAGGTGAATGATCTAAATAAAATTTCTAGGGGATTTGTAAAGGCCAGTGCCCAGTCTAAAATTGTACATGCCCTAGGGGATAAACTAAGGGAAGAAGAATGGAAAATAGTTAAAAAGGGAAGAAATCAAAAATCGGGAACTGTAGCTAAGAATGCCAGTATATCAGATTATAGATATGCTACGGGTTTCGAGTGTCTCCTTGGGTATTTATACCTTTCGGGAAAAAAAGAAAGATTAGAAGAAATAATAAGAGAAGGGATAAGTATAATTGAAGGAGGCAAGTAAAAAAGGATTGATAGCAGTTTTAAGTCTTTAATATCCAACATTTAATATATGATTTCTAATAATGGAGGGATATAGATGAAGAAAAAAGAGGGAATATATTTAATTGTCCTTGCAGCTTTAATAGGAATTTTATTAGTAAAATCCTTTTATTTAGATGAGTATAAGCCCCGTACAGAGGATGAGGAACTATTTAAAGAATATGCCCGGGAGTTAGCCTATAAAAAATATGATGGCTTTTTGATAAAAAATAACTTAGTAAGTCTGAAGGTAATTAGTATTAAAAAATTAGAAGACGAAGGAATATCAATAATTGAATTGAAAAAGGGAAATGATAAGGGATATGAAACAGCTGAAATTACTGGAAAATATGGGGCTAAAGTAAGAAAATATTTGTTTCACTTTTTCCCCTACGGTGAGATTAGAGTTTTAAGTAGAGAATAATGAATCTGATAAAACTTAGAGTATAGCTACTATGAATGGGCATAGAAATTTCATTAAATAATGTATATCCAACTTCAATGACTATCATACTTTAGACCAGGTTATTGTTAAAGCTAGGAGCGAATAGCTAGAAAGAGGTGTTTAAGATGGATAATAACATAATTGAGGGACGTAATCCAGTTATTGAAGCCTTGCGGTCAGGCAGAGATATTGAAAAAATACTTATATCGAAGGGCAATAAAGAAGGTTCCATAAAGAAAATTATGGCTATGGCTAAGGAAAATAGGGTTTTTGTACAATATGTTGATAAAAATAAAATTAATCAAATATCTACCTCGGGGGCCCATCAAGGAGTTATTGCCTATGTAGCAGCCTATAGATATCATGAATTGGAAGAAATACTTGATGCAGCTAGGAGTAAAGAGGAAGATATAATTTTAATAATCCTAGATGAGATTACTGACCCCCATAACTTAGGGTCTATAATTAGAACTGCTGATGCGGTGGGAGTCCATGGTGTAATCATTCCAAAGAGAAGGTCCGTAGGATTAACGGCGGCAGTAGCCAAAACCTCAGCGGGAGCCATAGAATATGTCCCAGTTACAAGAGTCACAAATCTGTCAAGAACTATAGACTATTTAAAGGAACAAGGGATATGGGTTGTTGGTGCTGATATGGATGGAGAAAAATTGCACTATGATAGCGATTTAGCAGGCAATATTGCTTTTATAATTGGAAGTGAAGGAAAGGGTATCAGCAGACTAGTTAAAGAAAAATGTGATTTTTTAGTAAAACTCCCCATGAAGGGTCGAGTAAGCTCACTAAATGCTTCAGTTGCAGCCTCTATTCTTATGTATGAAGCTTTAAGACAAAGGAAATCCAGATAGGATGGCTGTGGTTTGAAGGAAGTTTTGATAATTGATGGCTATAATGTTATTAATGCATGGCCTGATTTAAAGAAAATAAGTCAGGAGAGTCTAGAGCAAGCAATGAATATGCTAATTGATAAAATGGCTGAATACCGTTCCTATACAGGTATAGAGGTAATTATAGTATTTGATGCATATCAGGTAAAGGGAACTAAAATAAAGAAGGAAAAAATTAACAATGTTGAAATTATATT
>JAKSBP010000145.1 GCA_022361035.1 Clostridia bacterium | reverse complement strand
ATATTCTTCTTTCTGCGGTAGAAATCATTGTAAAATAAGCCTGTAAAATCGATTCCCAATCTGAATCAGGACCGCTTGATGTTATCTGTATTAATTGCTCTCCATAGTACTCTAATTTTGGATAGTATTCTTGATCTAAAATCATCTCATTTGATACGAAGTTCCAATCCTTCAGAAAAGTATTTTGAAGACTGTATATAGCTTCACCTTCAATTTTTATATGGGTATCTCTCCAAAAGCCCAAATAAGGATTTTTTCCTAGGTACTCATCTCCAATATTGATTCCTCCTAGAAAACCAACCTTACCATCTATAACAATTATCTTTCTATGATTTCTGTAATTTAGCTGTCTGCTAAGGACTGGAAATATAACGGGATAAAAGGGATATATTTTTACCCCTCCATCCTTTAAGGACTCAATATATTTCTTACCGAGCTTCCAGCAGCCAACACTGTCATAAATCACTCTAACAGCTATGCCAGCCTTTGCCTTTTCAATTAAAATATCTTTAATTTTATTTCCTATATTATCATTTCTTATTATAAAATACTCCATGTGTATATGATGTTTAGCCATTTTAAGCTGCTCTATTATTGAAGAATAAGTATTTTCACCATTGGTCAATACCTCTGCCCTATTATTAATAGTAAAGGGTGTGTTGGAATTCTTTAAAAGCAATTTAATTAGCCTGCTTTTCACCATACTTTCATCATTTTGAAACAAACCTATCTCATCTAAGATTTTCCCTTGGGTATAGGCTATTTGTGAAAGAAGCTTAAAGTCTAAATCCTTCTTTTTTTCGAAGGTCCTCTTTTTCCTAACGTTTTGACCAAATAAAACGTAAAATATGAAGCCTACTATAGGTACTAGAAACAGTATAAGGAGCCAAGCAATTGTCTTCGATGAATTGTTGCTTTCTAAGAAAATAACAATTCCTATAAAAAAAGCATAGACAGTAAATATAATTCCTAGAATAGTAGTAATTCTTTGTAATACTTCATTATAGGCAACATTTCCGGTAACCTGAAGAATTGATAAACTTAGAAAAATTAAAATTAATATAGAAAACACTGAAATTCCTATTATTCGTTTTGATGGGATTTTCATATTATTCACCACCATATTGTATATTTGTATTTAAACTATTATTTAACAAAGTCATGTAATTTACCTACTTAATCTAAGCCATTACACTAGTTTACTTTGGTATTCACAACTATCCTTTACTAGTTCATAAAGTTAATTTAAATATATATAAATATTATAAAGGATTAATGGTAAAAATACACTTGAAAGTTTTAGCAAAGTTTTTTATTGATAGCTATGCTTCTAAATACAATATATATACTTAATCATTTAATCTATATGCTCTCCAAAAGGAAAATTATTACATATTTTCAAACTAGTATAATAATGCTAATTTAAGGGCTAAATTTTTTTAAAACTTCATCAGTATATAAAAACCTGAAAAGAAAAATTCCTTTCAGGTTTTTACTAGTTAGGGATAACAGCCTACTTTTACTTGGTTAAGCTTCACTATCACATATGGATTTAAAATGATACTATGATTATACATTTATGAAATCTACTTACTTGGTACTTTTACCTTTCCCTTAATGCCTTCAATTGACCTATAACCCTTCTCTGCTAGATGCTGGCCTATTCCCTCAAGGACTTCTATAGCAATCCTTGGATTTATTAAATTTCCCGTCCCTATGGATATAGCGTGGGCTCCTGCTAAGAAAAATTCTATAGCATCTTCATAGTTCATAATTCCACCCATACCAATTATAGGGATGGAAACCACATTAAATACCTCATATACCATCCTCAGGGCTACAGGTTTAATAGCTGGCCCTGAAAGGCCTCCCATGCCCCTTGCCAATACGGTTACTTCCTTATTAATATCTATTGCCATTCCTATTAGTGTATTGATAAGGGAAATGCAATCGGCTCCAGCTTTTTCTGCCGCCATGGCTATTTCCTTTATATCAGTGACATTTGGGCTCAGCTTTACAATTAGATGCTTATCTGTGTGCTCCCTAACAGCCTTGGTTACTTTATAGACCATATCAGGGTCACGCCCAAAGGATACTCCACCTTCTTTGACATTGGGGCATGATATATTAAGCTCTAGGGAATCAATTGACGTCTTTGAAAGGATATCTGCAATTTCACAATACTCTTCTATAGTATTGCCATTAATATTCCCTATTATTTTCGTATCGTATTGCTTTAAAAAGGGCATCTCTTCTTTTATAAAATATTTGACTCCAGGATTTTGCAGTCCAACACTATTCAACATTCCCATTGGAGTTTCAGCCACCCTTGGCATAGGATTTCCCTTTCTCTCCTCTAGGGTTAAGCCCTTTACCATTATGCCACCTAGGCTATTTAAATCTATATAGTCTATAAACTCTCTACCAAAACCAAAGGTTCCCGATGCCACTGTTATAGGGTTTTTAAGTTTAAGTCCATTTAAATCAACACTTAAATCTATTTTATTCATCAAATATCACCTCTTTACCATAAAACACTGGCCCTTCTTTACAAATTCTCACATAATTCCAATCATCTTCTCCCCGTTTTGTTTTACATGTGCAAACAAGGCATGCCCCTATACCACAGGCCATCCTTTCTTCTAACAGTAATTGTACTGTTGTATTGTTTTCTTCACTTATTTCTTTAATTTTTTTAAGCATGGGCTCTGGCCCACAGCTAAAAACTTCATCATAGCTATTTTCCCTTAACTCCTTTTCAAAGGGGGCAATAACATAACCCTTATGGTCAAAGCCCTCCTTTTCCGAAACAACTATTACATTGTCCACATAATTTTTAAATTCTTCTACAATAAAGGGTTCATCTCTATAACCCAATATTAGTTTCATTTCCACATCATCTTTTTGAGATAAGACCCTTGTTAATTCCAGCAGTGGTGCAACACCGATGCCTCCACCTACAATTAGAACCTTACCCTCTTCTATATCTACGTTAAAAGTATTACCTAGGGGACCAAGAATATCTATGAATTCTCCCTTACTTTTATCACACAGTAATTTTGTACCCTTTCCAATTTTACTTACATAAACTATCATACTTTCCTCATCGGTAAGCCCTATGCTAATAGGTCTTCTCAATAATGGAAAATCTCCTTCTCCACATTTAATATTTATAAATTGTCCAGCTTGTATCTTAAAATCTTTACTTGGCTTTTTTATTTTAATTCTATGAACATTATGGGCTATCCTTTGATTTTCAAGGATTTCACAAAGATAATTTTTTTCCAAGGTATATACCTCCCTACCAATACTTCTTCCCATATTTTTCCAATGTATTATTTATATCATCCCTCATTTTAATAGCTGCTTCCCTGGAAGCATCTCCATAATTCTCCTCTGGGAATTTTCCTTGATTTTTATATGCATATAGGATTCCCCTTGAAGAGTTTACTATTGCTCCAAGGCCATCTTCATTGAAGCTGTGGATGACATCCTCAGCAGTTCCACCCTGGGCTCCATAGCCTGGAACCAGAAAGTATGACTCCTTCATCAATGCTCTAAGATTCTTAGCTTCCTCTGGATAAGTGGCTCCAACTACTGCACCTATGGAGGAATAATTATATTCACCTAAATGCTTTCTACTCCATCCACTAACCATTTCTCCAACTATCTCGTATATCTTTTTCCCATTTACAACTAAGTCCTGTAATTGGCTTGAAGATGGGTTTGATGTCTTTACTAAAACAAACATTCCCCTTTCATACTTTTCAATATCCTCTACAAATTCCTTTAAACAGTCATCTCCTAGGTATGGATTTACAGTTATGGAGTCGGAATAAAAAGCCCTTAGATACTCTCCTTCAACTTCTGTCCTTCCTAGATGGGCATCGGAGTAGGCCTTTGAGGTTGAGCCAATATCCCCTCTTTTTATATCACCTACTATTAGCAATCCCTTTTTAGAGGCATATTTACAGGTTTCATTGTAAGCCTTGAGACCTTCAATACCATATTTTTCATAAAATGCTATTTGAGGCTTTACCCCAGGAATTATGTCATAAACCTTATCAATAATTTCCATATTAAATTCTAATATGGCCTCTGCTGCTGCCCTGAAGGACTTTCCGTATCTTTCATAGTATTTGTTTGTCACTATCCCTGGTATAAGCTCAATTCTCGGATCAAGACCCACAACTATTGGGCTCTTCTTTTCCTTAATCCCTTCAATCAATTTATTTATAAACATATTCCACTACCCCTTTCATATACTATTTTCCCAGCAACTATTGTATATACAGGCTTTCCCATTACTCTGTAGCCATTAAAGGGCGTATTTTTACCCTTTGAATAAAACTCCTTTGAATCTATAGTATATTCTTCCTTTAAGTCTAATATTGTTATATCTGCCTCTTTTCCTACTTCTAAGCTCCCCCTATCTACGCCAATTATTTCAGCCGGTTTTATGGTAAGCATTTCAATGAGCCTAATCAATGGAAGCTTATTTTTTAAGACAAGGTAGGTATAGCTCAATGAAAAGGCGGTTTCTAGACCAGTTATTCCAAAGGCAGCTTTATCATAAACCACCCTTTTACTATTTTCATCATGGGGGGCATGGTCCGTAGCTATGATATCTATGGTACCATCTAATATTCCGCATACTATTGAATCTACATCCTCTTGACTTCTTATTGGAGGGTTAACTTTAGTATAGGTGTTTTCCGGTGTAATTATATCGTCGGTAAGTATAAAATGATGGGGTGCTACCTCCGATGTGACATTAACTCCTTTACTCTTTGCCCCGCGTAATAAATCAACGGATTCCTTAGTACTTACATGGGCTATATGGAGCTTCGAATCTGTATTCTCGCATAATTCCAAATCTCTTTTTACTATTAAATATTCTGCCGCTGAAGGTATACCCTTTATGTTAGTTCTCTTCGATGCCTTTCCTTCGTTTATGCTGCCATCCTTTGAAATATCATGGTCTTCACAATGGGAAATTAAAGGAATATTAAATTCTTTAGCTTTTTTAAAGGCTTTTATCATTATTTCTTCTTGCATTGGAGTCTTACCATCATCGGAAATAGCTACTATACCTGCTTCGTACATTTCATCTAGGTCAGAAAGCTCTTCTCCTTTTAAATCCTTAGTTATACTTCCTATCACTAGAACATTTGCCTTACCTCTTTTTTTAACCCGCTCCTTAATAAATTCTACAATTTCCTTTGAATGGATTGTAGGCTTTGTATTTGGCATACAAGCCACTGTTGTGAAGCCTCCCGCTACAGCACTTTCAGTTCCACTTTCTATGGTTTCCTTATGTTCAAAGCCTGGCTCCCTCAGGTGTACATGTATATCTATAAATCCTGGAGCTACAACCATTCCCCTTGCATCAATTAATTTTCTATTCTTAGGGCTAATATCCTCTTCAATGGCTATTATAGTATTATCCTTAAGGAGTATATCTAACTTTTCATTTACCCCTGTCTTTGGATTTATAACAGTACCACCCTTTATAAGTAATTCCATTTTTTCACCTCCATAGTAAAGGCGTCTGTCTAAAGACTGCCTTTTTAGGTAATTCTTTGAAGATATTGAGAAGCCTTTAATATTTTGGTCTAATCTAGCTCCTACAGATGACCTATAGCAAAAAAACCTCCCACTTACTTAAAGAAGCGGAAGGTATGACTCACCCTAAATAGACATAGTCCATCTATATCTATTATACTATCCCTTACCTTTCCGGCCTCTCTGGACCAATTTAAAGGCTTAACCTATATTAATTTTTTTTATAGTATCACAGAAAAATTTGTATGTCAATCTTTGCACATCAATCTATATAGATGTGTGACTAAGAAACTTAATAAACGAAAGCAGGCTCTGAGGTTTCCTTTAGGGCGATTTTTATAAATCTGTTTTACCTTCTATTACCTATCTATAAACAGATTTATAGCATGAGCCTAAAGGATTCTCTGTGGCTGCTGTAGTAAGTTAATATTCTCAATCACTCATCTATTATGTAAACACACTTTTCTATTTTTCTTACATCAAATTATCTACTCTATTGACATAGTTTTTTTTGTGTGTTAACATAGGTACAATAAATAAATATGCTGCACCTTTAAATTAGCCCCGTGAGGTTAAAAAGGAACAAGAGATTTAGGTAAATTATTCATATGCTTATTTATGGAAGCTATCTGTAATGAGTATGCTTAGATTATCAAACCTTCTTTATCCTCAGGGCAAAGAAGGTTTTTTTGCACCTTTAATTTGATCCAGTGAGGTCAACAAGGAGGAGTGATATTGTGTCCAAAGAAAATATTAAACATTTAATCAGTCTTGCTGATTACTCAAATGAAGAAATATTAGAATTAATTGAGCTTGGAGAAAAAATCTGTAATTCTCCCAAGGATTACGCAGAGGTATGTAAAGGAAATGTAATGGCTACTCTATTTTTCGAGCCAAGCACAAGGACAAAATTCAGTTTTGAATCAGCTATGCTTAGACTCGGAGGTAATATACTTGGCTTTAGCGATGCCAATACTAGTTCCGTAAAAAAAGGTGAGAGTGTAGCCGATACTATAAGATGCATCTCTTACTACGCTGACATAGCCGTTATGAGACATCCTAAGGAAGGGACTCCTAAGCTCGCTTCAATCTACTCCCAAATACCAATAATTAATGCTGGTGATGGTGGTCATTTACATCCAACCCAAACCCTTACGGACCTTCTTACTATCCACAACTATAAGGGTGGTCTAGAAAATCATGTGGTTGGATTGTGTGGGGATTTAAAGTATGGAAGAACAGTTCATTCATTAATTAAAACAATGGCAAGATTTAATACTAAAAAATTTGTACTTATATCTCCGGAAGAATTAACCCTACCGGACTCTTTAAAACGATATCTAAACGATACCTACGATATAGAAATTAAAGAAGTTCGCTATATAGAAGATGTAATAGAGGAACTGGATATTTTATATATGACTAGAATTCAAAAAGAACGCTTTTTTAATGAGGAAGATTACTTAAAACTTAAAAATTCATATATTTTAAATGAGGAAAAAATAAAAAATGGTAGAAAGGACATGATAATAATGCATCCTCTACCAAGAGTTAATGAAATCTCCTACGAGGTAGATGATGATAAAAGGGCAGTCTATTTTGAACAGGCTAAAATGGGTTTATATGTAAGGATGGCACTTATCATCAAGCTTTTGGAGGTGGAGTAAAATGTTAGAGGTAAAGCAAATACAAAATGGTATAGTAATTGACCATATTAAATCCGGTAATGGCCTTAAAATATTCAATAAGCTTGAGCTTAATAAAACTAATAGCCCAGTAGTTTTACTTATGAATGTCGAAAGTAAGCTCCTTGGAAAAAAAGATATAATCAAAATAGAAAATACATTTGATGTTGATTTAAACCTATTGGGGTTAATAGACGAAAACATATCGATAAATTTTATTAAGGATGGAAAGGTTATCGATAAGAAGAAGGTTGTTGTACCAGAGGAAGTTACAGGGCTAGTTACTTGTAAAAATCCACGCTGTATCACAAACTCAGATGATTATCTAAAGCCAACCTTTAATTTAATGTCAAGGGAAAATCTTGAGTATAAATGCAGCTTCTGCGACGAAATAACAAAATATAAAATATAGTTATATAAAGGAAGCCTACAATCAGGGCTTCCCTTTTACAGTAAAGTGCATTGAGGAGAGGAGCATATAGATGATGAATAACAATAATATACTAGCATCAAAGGATAGTGGAATAAAGCTTAATGAAGTCTCTATACACAAAAAAATTATATTAGGAGTTCAGCATACTTTTACAATGTTTGGAGCAACTGTTTTAGTTCCAATACTTACAGGCTTTGATATTTCTGTGGCTCTTTTTATGGCTGGGATAGGAACTCTTTTATTCCACTCTGTTACCAATGGAAAGGTTCCTGCATTTCTAGGTTCTTCCTTTGCATTTATTGCCCCCATATTATCTGTCTTATATCTAATTACAGGTACAAGTGGGCTAGAAGACGCCCTTGCAAGTCCCTTCTTTGGAGAGGCTCTGGCCTATGCCCAAGGTGGACTAGTTGTAGCGGGAATAACCTATTTAATAATGTCCGGCCTTATATATGTCTTTGGTGCTGAGAAGATTATTAGCTTCTTCCCACCTATAGTTACTGGTCCAATAATAATGATTATAGGTCTAAAACTTGCCCCAGTAGCAATAAATATGGCTTCAAGCAATTGGATGCTAGCCATAGTAAGCTTTAGTATAGTTACAGTGGTTAATATATATGGTAAAGGATTTTTAAAGGTCTTACCGGTGCTCATAGGCCTCACGGGAGGTTATCTAATAGCACTTTTAACGGGTAACGTAGACTTTAGCCCTATAACAAATGCTTCTTGGATAGGAGTACCAAATTTCACTATGGCAAAATTTAGCTTCGATACTGTTATGTTAGTAGCTCCCGTAGCTATTGCAACTATGATAGAGCATATAGGAGATGTTTTAGCCATAGGCACTACCGTTGATAAAGACTTTGTCAATAATCCAGGTCTCCATAGAACTTTAATCGGCGATGGTTTGGCAACTTCAATATCTGCAATGTTTGGCGGGCCTGCAAACACCACCTATTCAGAAAACACCGGTGTTCTAGCCCTTACTAAGGTCCACGACCCATCCATAGTAAGAATAGCAGCATTATTTGCAGTCCTATTGGGTTTAATGCCTAAGATTGGTGGAATAATTAAGACTATTCCTACCTCGGTTGTTGGTGGTATCTCCATAATACTTTTTGGTATGATAGCTTCAATCGGTGCACGGTCATTGGTGGAGAATAAGGTAGACTTTTCTAAATCAAGGAACCTAATAATATCCGCCGTAATCCTCGTGCTCGGTCTAGGGGGTGCTTCTTTACCTGTAAACCTTGGAGCCCTTAATTTTACATTAGAGGGCATGGCTCTGGCGGCAATAGGCGGCATAATCTTAAATAAGATATTGCCTCAATAATATAAATCACTCTCTCATATTATCTTTGCATACTAGGATTAATTTGTACTTTTTATATATTATTTAAACATGTTAGCTTAGTAACATCATAACTTATATGATATTACTAGGTTAACATGTTTTTTAATTATACTTTAATATAATAATAGACTAACAACATTTTTACTCTTAATCTCACTTCCAATTTATAATAGCTACAGCGTCAACCCCGGGCTACAATTTTAGCACAGATAGGAGAAGAGTTTTCACCTTTATCTATATCTCCCAATACTTCATCAATATTAAATGCATTAGCCCATTGACAAGACTTCCCTGCCTCTTTCATATCCTGATATACTTTAATACCACGCATTACACAGTTTCTACAGTTCACCAACTGAGGACACTGACCACATATATCGAAGGTAGGAGCCTGTAAGTTGCGGAAGATTGCCACTATTGGGTTTTCAAAAATTTCCTCATAACTATCGGTATAGATATTTCCTATCTGTGACCACTTGCCAGTATTAGCAGTACATACCCTTATATTTCCATGGGGGTCTACACCAAAGCTTCGGTGGCCAACACCACAATTACCTATTTCCCTATGATAGTTCCAAGTGGAATTATTAAATGCGGCAATAAAATCTCCATATTTCTCAACAAGTTGATTCCAGGTCCTGTTAAATCTACTCCTTAAGGATTGGGCTAATTCTTTATCTCTCCTTTTAGCTATCTTTTGTAATCCAAAGGTCATTGGCATGCTAAAACCAAATTGTACAGCTCCAATATCCTTTGCAAGCAATAGTAATTCCTCCATATGGTCAATATTTTCATTACATACAGTTGCAGCCACACGGAATACAACCTTTCTCTCTGCTAGTGCCTTAAGTCCATGAATTGTACGCTGAAATCCACCAATACAGCGGGTAATTAGACTATTAGTCTTTTCATTATGTCCATCAAGGCTTACACTTAACATGACATTACCACACTTAGCTAGGAAATCCGCCATTTCATCATCAATAAATGTACCATTTGTCTTCACAGTGACCAATATGCCATGTTTAGCAAGCAGCCTAAGAATATCCTTGAAATGAAGGGACATCATTGGTTCTCCACCGGACAGCTCCACAGCTCGGACTCCATTGGCAATACATTTTTCAAACATTGCCTCTACTTCCTCAAAGGGCTTGGTAAAAGGAATAGATTGGGTGGTGGGAGTATAATCAAGATATTTAGCACTTCTATAGCAGTAATTACAAAACATGTTGCACTCATCTGTAAGGTCAAATTGCATATGTACTGGAAAGAATATATCCGTATGTCCCGTAATTAGAACCTCATGCTTATGGGGAGGATTTATTACCCCAATATGTTTTTTCTCCATGCTTTTAGTATAAAAAGGTTCAATACATTCAATAACTTTTTCAATGGAGACTTGATGTTGATTTCCTAGTATTTCAATGATTTCACCGTAACACTTAGTCCCATCACAAAGGAGAAGAAAGTCTCTGGCACTTTGGTTAACAGGTACGGTGGGATAAAATGCAATTAAACGTTCTATTAAACCATCTGCTCCTATCACAGACCTATCAATTTCCACCTGTTCCTTTGTAGATAACCATGCACCATCGGGTGTAAGATGTATTGATGTTAAACCAGAAAGAATGGGATACTGTAATTTTGATTTTTTTACCTCCATTACCATATTTCCACTCCTTTCAAAATTAAATCGTAGATTTTAAAGGTTATTATGCTGAATTTTTAGAGAAGTAATCTTTTCTTTTATCCCTTTATATAGATTTTTATCTATATTTCTCTATGATAATTTCTATATTGATGTATAATCTATATAGTAATACAATATATAAATCTAGAATCAATTGTGTAGTCATAATTTTAATTTGACTCCACTCAAAGAGGGGAGTCAGGCTGGGTGAATTTAAGTGCAGATTACCCCATAGTAAATCCAATAAAATTGACAGCACTAGCTAATTCAACCTGGTATGCAGCGTTGGCATCACTATTACAGCCAGCACATCCGACACACCCAACGCATGGAGACATAGGTTGAATATCGCTACCTTCTGAATCAACAAGATATTGTGCAGGTTGCATATAATATACCTCCTTCCTTTAGGCTCTTGACCTTTATTGGTTATGATAAGCTTAATTCATTTATAAATACTACTAGAATGGTTGCTTAGGGTAATATATCTATGTAATGATTTATGCTGTATTTGCAAAGAATTGTATTAGTACTAGGCTTCAAGAAACAGGTTAAAAACTAAGGCTTTTTCACTAATTATGAAGAGCATGATAAATTTATGAGCCCTATACTATAAATTAATTAAATTTTAAATTTACTTTATATGTATAGATATGTGATTGAGAATGTTAACTTACTACAGTAACCACTGAGAATCCTTTAGGCTCATGCTATAAACCTGTTTTAAATACAATAAATAGAAGGCTACTCTTGTACTTTCTTTTAAAAACTAACATCTTTTTACTAATTATTACATATTTAGTTAATTGATAATTATTATAGCAATATTTGTTGTATTTGTAAATATATTTAGAAGTAATTTTATGGAAATTTTTCATTAATATGTTTTTTAAAAAATAAGTGGAGAATTAAAATCCTTTCCCCTCTTTATGTGTAGTTTATTTCAAGAATACTATAGCTTTAAAAATAGCATAATCAGGGAGCTCAATTTATTGAGCCTACTCCCAAAGATATTTAAAAAAGGTATTAGGAATGAAAAAATGTAGAGGTAGATTAGTAATAATACAGAACCTTTCAAATATATCCTCTAAACCTTTTAACTTTTCTATGCCATAGATTTACTCTGCACTTTCTTGTCAAAAAACTTCAAATCGGTATAAGCCTCCATAACGATATACTATATATCACTATGGAAGTTTACACCGATTATTATAGATTATCTTTTAATTTATCTTCTATAAATTAATATCCAAAGTCATTATCAATTATTATTACATGAATCCTATCTCCATCCGCTTGTTTTCTGATAACTACATATTCATTACAAATTCTATCTTTACTATTGCAATCCATACAGTAGCCAACCTTGGAACATGGAGTATTCTTATTAAGCCTTTTAACGTTTGCGGGAGCAGCCAACTCTCTATTTCTCATAATGGCTTCATCTAAATCTCTAACTATCTTATTGACCCCAACAACTACTATTACTTTATCGGGACCATATATCATTGCCGCAACTCGGTTTCCTCTTCCATCAACATTGTAGAGTTCTCCTTCTTCAGTAATGGCATTGCTGCTCGTAAAATATGCATCGGCTGAAAAACTTTTTCTATATATTTCTTTAATATCCTCTGGAGATAGTCCTTCTTTATATCTGTCTAAGAAATTATATTTTCCCTTCCTTAAAAAGTCAATTATTCCCGTTTCAAATAGTGTCATGGAACCGCCAACCGATAGAGTATCACCTTCCCCTATTATATCCTTTATTTTTTTTATGGCTTCTTTTTCATTCTCAACAAAGTAACCCTTCATGTTATTCTTTTCTAAATTTTCAATAGTTCTTAATACCCTCTTGTCTACAACAAATTTTACATTGGCATCCATTAAAAATCCCTCCTATAAAAAATTATGCTTAATTTAAAGTATAGTTTAATTACTATCTTTTTTCAATGTAGTAGATATTAACTCCTTGAATAGTTTAACTTCTTGTTCTTCAAAATCCCTTATGTCTGTAAGGATATCTAGTTTAAGTCTATAAAAAATCAATTATCGTCCCATATATAAAGTCGATAATTGATTATCCCTATTAATTCAATCTATTTAATTAACTATACCAGTTTCTAAAATCATAAGCTTTAATATTGCCTTAAATACTTATATAATAATCTATCCTTTACTAGAAAAGGGGATTAAATTAATCTATTTCATAATCTAAATCATAAAAGTCTTCTTCATAATCATATTCCAATCTTTTATAATTATTTTCTAATAGCCTATTTTTTGACCTATTCTTTTTAAACTTTTTCTTCTTTCCATTTTTTTTCATGATAAGTTTTGACTCATCCTCATAGTCATAGGCTTGTTTTTCTTTAGCTTTGATTTTCTTACTCCTTTTTTCCTTCATAGCCTGATGCTCTTCAAAATCCATAAAAACTTTCATAGGTCCACCTCTAACTCAAATTTTAAAGTAATACATCCTTCCCAGGACTTCAAAAGATAGTTTTCATTAAAATACCACAAAAATTTCCACGAAATTTAAGGGGATTACTATATATAATTGATTATTTATTATATATCACTCTCCTTAGACTCTTTAAAAATAAGTAGTAAAACTATGGTATAAAAATTATACAGCATCATTTTACTAATTTCAATATTTTTTTCCATAAAAAGCTAAAAAATATAAAATAATGCATATATATTTTGATTTGTAAAATTTTACATTGAAGTAACTACAGAAATAAAAAATATTTTTTAACTAATTTCAGGATTATTTATTATAGATATACGCCATTAAAAGTAAATAAACGAAAGCAGGCACTGAGGTTTCCTTTAGAGCGATTTTTATAACACATAGGAAATTATAGACTTTTTAAATATAGATATATATAATTTCCGTATATGTGTTTCGAAAGAGTCTTCTTTTTAGCT
>JAKSBP010000165.1 GCA_022361035.1 Clostridia bacterium | reverse complement strand
GAAGCAAAACTCCTTTGTTTATGTGAGGATGGAATTAAAATATTTATGTAAAATATCACCATAAAAACTAAAGCTAGAATTATAATTTGAATTCTTATGCTTTTCATTTAGTGCACTTCCTTTTCTCATTATACCTATGCTATAGATAAACAGCCTTAACATTTAAAATAAATTTCAGAGAAAATAATGAATTCTTCTACATTTTTTCTTTGAAATTTATTATACTTTGAAGTTGTTTATCTATAGTGAAACAATGTCAAACTTAAATTTATACATATTAAAAATATCAGTGTTTCTATGATTTGTTGATATGTATAAACTAACCTTTTAGTTTGTTTCACTATATATTTGTAAAGTTTAAAATTTAAGGGAGGATTTTCGGTGCTAGAAAAGCTAAAGGATTTTTTTTACGATTGTAGTGATACTTTGCTCAGTCTATTCATCATCTTGGTTATGGGTCTTGTTATAACATGGAAGCTTTCAGGAGCAATGAGTATGCCTCTTTTTGAAGTTTCAAATAATTCCTACGATATAATAAATATCGAAGAGCCAAAAAATGTAGAGGAAAATGTTCCGCAGAAGGATACTGATCAAGAACCTACTACAGAAAACCCATCTGATTCAGATAATGATGTTGAAGTAATTCAAGTAGAGGCAACAAATATTAAAGTCGAAATTCCTAAGGGTATTACTGGAAATGGTATTGCAAAAATACTACAACAAAAAGGATTAATCGAGAATCCAAGGGAATTTATTAATAGAGTAGAGGAACTTGGCCTTGGACCAAAGCTCAGATTTGGAAATTTTACTATAAAATCTGATAGCTCCATTGATAAAATAATATCTATTATTACAGGCACTAATAACATAAATTAAGATTAATCAAGGGAATTGCATAATTAGCATTTTAAAAAGTGCTTGTATACATATATCCCATGGAAACAATTTCCATGGGATATTTAACATTTAATCCCTACACTATCTATTTAGCTATACTACTTTTCAATAGGTCTAATTCCTGGTCTGATAGTTCCCTGTACTCCCCCAATTCTAAATTATCATCTAACCTTAACCTTCCCATAGCTATTCTCTTCAAATACAACACTTTTTTATTACGGGCTTCAAACATTCTCTTAACCTGGTGAAACTTTCCTTCAAATATTGTTAAATTAATTTTAGAAACTTCCCCACTCTCCTCAATTTCCAAATGGGACCCTAGGGTCTTATAATCATTATCTAGAATTATTCCTTCTTTAAAAGCTTCTACATCTTCTTCCTTTACCTCTCCCCTTATATGGGCATAATATGTTTTGGGTATATGTTTTTTAGGAGAAAGGATGTCATGAGATAACTTTCCATCATTAGTTATTATAAGCAAACCCTCAGTATCTATATCAAGCCTTCCCATGGGAAAAGGATTAAAGGATAAATACTTTTCCTCTAACAAATCGATTACAGTATTATGTCTGTTATCATAGGTAGCTGAAATTACACCCTTAGGCTTATTCATCATTATATATATTTTTTCCCTATATTCCACTATCTCTCCATTTATCTCAATTATGCTCTCATAGGGATTAACATGAATCGAACTCTTCTTTACAACTTCCCCATCAACCTTTATAAGTCCATGCTTAATTATTTTTTTCAACTCTTTCCTACTTCCATATCCCATATTTCCAAGTATTTTATCTAACCTTACTCTTTTCATTAGTTTCCCTCCAGGCTTTAAATTATATATTTACCTTAATTATTATGCATATATATTTTAAAATTACTAAGTATATTATTATCAAAACTATATAAATGTGTGAGTTACAAACTTAATAAACGAAAGCAGCCACTGAGGTTTTCTTTAGAGCGATTTTTATGAATCTGTTTTACCTTCTTATTATCTACTTAAAAACAGATTTATTGCATGAGCCTCAAGGATTCTCTGTGGCTGATTGAGTACGTTAATATTCTCTATCACACATCTATAACATCAAAACTATATATGTATGGGTGAAAAATTTAACTTACTAATCATATATCCATATAGGGTATCATTTTCATTTATATTATTATATAATACTCATAAACAGAAATCTAAAATATTATCTAGCTATGCTACCTTAGAACTTAAAATAAATTTTACTGAAATAATCCACTCTTCTACATTCTTTCAGTAAAATTTATTAATCCTTAGAGTAGCATTACTATACTATTTTACTTATGGGGGGATTTATACATGTCATTAATTACTTCTAAAGAAATATTTAAAAGGGCCTACAAGGGCAAATATGCAATTGGAGCTTTTAATGTAAATAACATGGAAATCATTCAAGGTATAGTAGATGCCGCTAAGGTGGAAAAAGCTCCATTGATTCTACAAGTTTCCGCTGGAGCGAGAAAATATGCTAAACCTGCCTACCTGAAGAAATTAGTTGAAGCAGCTATTGAGGATACAGCCCTCGATGTAGTTCTTCATCTAGATCATGGTGAAGATTTTCAAATTTGCAAGCAGTGTATTGACGATGGATTTACCTCAGTAATGATTGATGGTTCCAAATACCCCTTTGAAGAGAATATAGAATTAACTAAAAGAGTAGTGGATTACGCCCATGAGAGGGGAGTTGTGGTTGAGGCTGAACTAGGTAGACTTGCTGGAATTGAAGACGATGTAAATGTTAGTGCAAAGGATGCCTCCTTTACTGACCCTGACCAAGCCCTAGAATTTGTTGAAAGAACTGGTGCAGATTCATTAGCCATAGCAATCGGTACAAGCCATGGTGCATATAAATTCAAAGGTGAACCAAGGCTTGACTTTGAGAGGCTTGAGAAAATAAGCAGAATGATGCCAGGTTATCCATTAGTACTTCATGGAGCATCGACTGTTATCCCAGAATTCGTTAAGGCCTGTAATAAATATGGAGGTAGTATACCTGGAGCAAAGGGCGTGCCAGAGGATATGCTAAGAAGAGCTTCTAAACTTGGAGTTTGTAAAGTTAATATTGATACTGACCTCAGACTTGCCATGACCGCTGCAATAAGAAAGTATTTATCTGAAAATCCTGATGTGTTCGACCCAAGGAAATATTTAGGTAAGGGAAGAGAGGCAATAGAAAAAATGGTGAGACATAAGATTAAAAATGTACTAGATTGTAATAATACACTTTAAAAATAGATGACTGAAAGCACTATGAATTTGTGAAATTCA
Organism: Clostridia bacterium; assembly: GCA_022361035.1. Classification (GTDB taxonomy): domain Bacteria; phylum Bacillota; class Clostridia; order Peptostreptococcales; family Caminicellaceae; genus JAKSBP01. The sequence continues at coordinate 245 of JAKSBP010000165.1, read as the reverse complement.
TAGTGCTTATTTAAAATTATAAAGGTTATAGATGAGTGAGTTACAAACTTAATAAACGAAAGCAGGCACTGAGGTTTCCTTTAGAGCGATTTTTATAACACATAGGGAATTATAGACCTTTTAAATATATAGATATATATAATTTCCGTATATGTGTTTCAAAAGAGTCTTCCTTTTAAATCTTCATCAGAGACTCTTTTATAAATCTGTTTTACCTTCTATTACCTATCTATAAACAGATTTAT
>JAKSBP010000071.1 GCA_022361035.1 Clostridia bacterium | reverse complement strand
GGGATTCGAACCCCGGACACACGGCTTAGAAGGCCGTTGCTCTATCCAGCTGAGCTATGGGCACATGGGTTAAAATTAAAATCATGGTCGGGGTGGCAGGATTTGAACCCGCGACCCTCTGGTCCCAAACCAGATGCGCTACCAAACTGCGCTACACCCCGAATAGCTGACGAAGAATATTATATAATAATTTTAATGCTTCGTCAACGGTTTTTTTAAATTTTCAGCAGCAGTTTTTTACAATATATTATTGCTATTTAAGCTCATATAGATTTACCTTTACACCTTCTTCATCTATGTTCATAACTACATATGAAGGCTTGTTTCCTCCCCTTGGTCTAGATACGCTTCCCGGATTAATAAAGACTATACCTCCTTCTTTTACATATGTAGGAATATGAGTATGTCCAAAAATCATAATATTTGAATTAGTTTCTAAAGCTTTATAATACATTTTATCAAGACTATATTTAACATTATATTTATCTCCGTGGCTTAAAAATATTTTCTTCCCCTTAACATTTATAGTAGCTTCCGAAGGAGCTTCACAATCAAAATCTGTATTACCCTTCACTGCCAATACATCAAGCTTCGTAACTTCCTTCAATAACATAGCATCCCTATATGTGTCACCGGCATGGATTAATAAATCTATTTTCCCCATGGACTTAATAGCCTTTCTTCCACTAGGTATATCCCCGTGGGTATCACTTATTATACCTATCTTCATTACTTTTCACCCAATAGCTTTTTAAGCTTTCTCCCAAATTTTTCAAGTGCCCTAGCCCTATGACTAATACTATTCTTTATATCACTACCGAGTTGAGCAAAGGTCTTATCATACTCAGGAACTATAAATAGAGGATCGTATCCAAAGCCCCCTAAGCCCCTTTCTTCTAATCCAATTATTCCTTCACATTCTCCCCTAAAACTTAATCTTCTACCATCGGGAAAAGACACAGAGATAACCGACACAAACCTTCCAACCCTATCTTTAAGGGGAACACCTTCAAGCATATGGAGCAGCTTTCTATTATTATCTTGATCAGTGGCATTTTCACCAGAAAATCGTGCAGAATAAACACCAGGACGTCCATCTAAATAATCGACCTCAAGACCAGAATCATCGGCAATAGCAATGGTATTAGTTTTTTCCATAACCGTCACGGCCTTCTTCATAGAATTTTCCTCAAAGGTCTTGCCATCTTCAATAATTTCAAGCTTTCCCAGTCCAGCTTCCTCCATTGATATTAATTGAATATCTAGCTCCTTAACTATATCCCTAATTTCCTCTAACTTATGTCTGTTCTTTGATGCTAAAACCATCTTTATCATCAGTTTACCACCCCTTTAGATTTCTATCTCTAGTACTTTCTTTTGAATTTCTATAAGATCCTTTATACCCTTTTCACCAAGTCCTAATAAATTGATTAACTCTGCTTTGTTAAAGGGTGACTCCTCTCCCGTTCCCTGTATTTCTATAAATTCACCTTTATCGGTCATAACCATATTCATATCAACCTTTGCACTTGAATCTTCTTGATAACATAGATCTAGTATAGGCATATCTCGGACTACCCCAACGCTTATTGCAGCCAAATAGCTTTTAACAGGTAGTGATTTTAAGCTTCCCTTTTCCACTAATTTATTTAAAGCCTCTACTAATGCAACGTAGGCTCCTGTAATAGATGCGGTTCTAGTTCCACCATCTGCTTGTATTACGTCACAATCAACCCAAAGAGTAATTTCACCTAATTTATCTAAATCAACAACAGAACGTAGAGCCCTCCCTATAAGTCTATTGATTTCATGGGTTCTTCCCTCAATCTTACCCTTAGTAGCCTCTCTAAACTTTCTTGTCTGAGTGGAACCAGGCAGCATGGAATATTCAGCAGTAATCCAACCCTTTCCGCTTCCCTTTAAAAATGGCGGTACCTTTTCATCTATATTAACTGTACATATAACCTTGGTATTCCCCATCTCTATTAAAACTGAGCTATCCGGATGGATTAGATAATTCTTTGTTATTTTAACAGGTCTTAAATCCTCAGCTTTTCTTCCATCAACTCTATTCATAATTACCTTCCCTTCTATTATTTTCCTATATATGTATATATTTTATCACATAACAATTATATCTGTTACAAAAAAATCCTAGAGACCAAAATAAGCCCATCTCCTTTAAGACAATTAGCTTTTCATGCTATTATTTCCAAGGATAGAATTTTGTATTGCATATTATTTATATAATAAACTCCTTTGAGAATGTTATCCCAAGATTTTATTAGGAAGCTTTACTTCATCTGAAACAGGAAAGGAAAACCCCCACTTGTAAAGTGGAAAGCAGATTGTAGACAAAGTCTACTAGATGGCAGGCTGCTTAAAAACCTGAAGTTCGAGGCGTGCTGAAAACGAGAGGCCGCAGCGTATAATAAAAAAAGGAAATCTATTTGCTTTTAGCAAATACCATAAAATTTCCCACGAACTTATTAGTGCGTTCTAAAATTTTATTGACTAGGTTCTTGGTTTCAGCAACAACGAAGAAATTCGGGTTTTTAGGCAGCCTGACCCCCACTTGTAAAGGGGGAAGCTTAGAAATTTATGGAAAAAATAGAGTCTTCCATGGAAATTCAAAGAGAAGACCTTGCCTAGACATAGAAGGAAAACTATAGAGTTATCCATAAATTAAATAGGGTTTAGAATCTATTAGGACTATAAAAAAACCCAGGTGACCCTGGATTTTAATACTCATTTGCAAAGGTTGGTACTGCTGCCGGCTCTTCCTTCCCTACTTCTCCAAAATCAATTTCCTCTCCATCTGCCAATATACTTATTTGATCTATATCCATATTATCATTCTTATAATATTCCTTAAGAGTTAATGCTATGGATTTAACCATATCCTGGGCAATACTTTCATCATTAATTTCTCTTATTTCTTCACTGAAATTAACATAGGCTATTCCATTTATTACATCAGTATTTATAACTTCTAAGCTGCTGGGTACTGTACTAAATAAACCTGAATCTTCCGATGGTCCCTCTATTAAAGCTTCCAGAGCACTTACAACCGTTACACTTCCACCTACCTCAATATCCTTTGTTACTGGTACAAAATAATTTTCCAGCCCATTAACTGTTCCTTGATAGTATACTATGACTTTGCCCTTGTTTTTACCAGTTCCACTATAGTTTATATCCTCCCTTGTAAGAGGGGTTGAAACATTTAGACCATAGGTAAGTTCCCTTAAACTCTTTCCTTCAATCATAATTTGCACATTATCCACCGTTGGAAATTCAGTTAATGTGTATACTATAGACTTCACCATTGCCGATTCCTCTTGCTTATTTCCATAGTTTAAAAAATCTGCTGTAAAATCAACCTTACAAAGTCCGTCCTTTATACTCATACCCAAAATTCCAGTATTCGCTGGCAATATAGGTGCTAACCCAACATCCTCTATGTCTTTTCTATTAGCAGGATTATCTACTAATGCTCTCATAGAAGCCTTAGCAATTCCTTTACCTTCAGGCCACGGTATTTTTCTCATAACTGGAACAAGGAAACCCTTGTCATCTTGATAATATAAAACTGTATTCCTTAAATTATGCTCCTCCTCTGGTTCTTGAATAATTACTGGAACTTGTTCTTCATTGCTAAAAAATAACATACTGGTACCCTTCCAAACTATCAAGCTTAATACCAAGAAGGATGCTAATACCAGTGCTATAAGCTTTTTACGTCTCATGCCGAAACCCTCCTAATCAAAGATATATATTAAATTATATTAGGTGGGTAGTAATACTATGTCTATTTTATTGTTTTTTTAGAAAGAACCTATATAGATGTGTGACTTATAAACTTTAATAAACGAAAGCAGGAACTGAGGTTTCCTTTAGAGCAATTTTTATGAATCTGTTTTACCTTCTATTAACTATCTATAAACAGATTTATTGCATGAGCCTAAAGGATTCTCTGTGGCTGCTGTAATAAGTTAACTTTCTATATCACTCTTCTATATATCATCTTCTTCTCATTTTAGTAAAATATCCGCCCTTTATGCTTCTTATATCAAAAACTGTTACAAAGGGCTTTTGTTCTAAGGGGTCTAGTATTTTATATAAATCATTAGTATCCTTCCT
>JAKSBP010000408.1 GCA_022361035.1 Clostridia bacterium | reverse complement strand
GGGATCTTTTCATTAGCATGGACTTTGACACTATGCAAATTCAGTCGCTAAAACCTCGATAGGGTGTTGATGACGAATGTTGATTTTAGCAATGGACAGAGCTTGAAAGTCAACTAGTGAAACCATTTAAGATTTATAAAAATCGCTCTAAAGGAAACCTCAGTGGCTGCTTTCGTTTATTAAGTTTGTTAGTCACACATCTATATAGAGGAGCACAACAAGTTAAATTTAAAGCTGAGCATGGTCTTTTTAACAGATTAGAATATAAATCCCAATTATAGAATATATATTATTCTTAGGATAATTATTCATATAGCTCTCTTCTGTTTATTGATTAAGAGAAAAGATAAAATAATAATACAATTTTGGAATAAATTTGAAAAATAGGGCAAGAATACATAAAAACAGGATAAAAATTTAAAACATAGTGTTTGCAAATATTAAAGAGAACACAGCCTTTACTTTGTCTATTAATCAAGCCAATTTTAATTATTTTCTGAGTAATTAACAGGGGAATCTTATTGACATATTCTTTAATATTGCATATACTTTGAATACTAAGAATTTTTCATAAGGAGAGAATTTTAATGAAATTACCCCAATTAAAGATAGGCGACCTAATCGCCAGTGTTCCGATCGTTCAAGGAGGCATGGGTATTGGAGTTTCTCTTTCAAATTTAGCTTCTGCTGTAGCTAATGAAGGAGGAATAGGTGTTATTTCTGGAGTTCAGATAGGTTTTAGGGAGAAAAATTTCAAAACAGATAACGATGACGCCAATATTAGTGGTCTTGTTAAGGAAATTAAAAGAGCAAGGAGCTTAAGCCCGGAGGGTATCTTAGGAGTTAATATAATGGCTGCCGTTAATAATTATGCGGAAATGGTTAAGGCTGCTGTTAAAGAGAAGATTGATATTATCATTTCCGGTGCGGGACTTCCTAAAAATTTACCAGAGTTAGTCATGGGGTCCAACACTAAAATTGCCCCAATAGTTTCATCGGGTAAAGCTGCAACCACCATAGCAAAAATGTGGGATAGAAAATATGAATATGTTCCAGATGCTGTCGTTGTAGAAGGACCCAATGCTGGTGGTCATTTAGGTTTTTCCCTTGACCAATTGACATCCATAAAATTACCGAGTCTTAGTGAGTTGGTTGAAGAAGTAATGGAAGGACTAAAACCCTTTGAAGAAAAATATAAAAAGGCCATACCTGTCATTGCTGCCGGTGGCATCTATACGGGAAAGGATATCGTAAAATTCTTAAAAATGGGTGCATCGGGAGTTCAAATGTCCACGAGATTCGTTGCAACGGAAGAATGTGACGCCCATATTAATTTTAAGAAGGAATATATATGTGCAAATGAAGAAGATATTCAACTTGTAAAAAGTCCAGTTGGAATGCCTGGTCGAGCAATTCGTAATGCCTTTGTAGAGACTATTGAAGAAAGTAAAAAGGCTAAAATAGACAGGTGCTACAATTGCCTAAAGCCCTGTAATCCTGCGACTACTCCATATTGTATATCTGACGCTTTAATAAGTGCCGTGGAAGGTGATACGGATAAGGGGCTGATTTTTGTAGGAACGAACGCCTATAGAATGAATGAAATTGTTACAGTTAAGGAATTAATAAAGGAACTGGTGGATGAAGCAATAAAGTTTTTTAATATGTAACTTAAGCTTATCTTAAGAATCCCGCATAACATAGTTATGCGGGATTCTTTTATTGTTTGTATGCTATTGTTTCATATAATTTCTTTACAAGAAAAGGAAATTAATATATAATATTAATATTAACTATTATAACCTGATACTAATTATAAAATAAGGAGGTAGGGACCTATGGACTTAAATGAATTATTTGAGATTCAGGATATTATTGAAAATAGGATAAAGGATTTATCCGATATAGAAGAAAATTCCATAGGAGAAGAGAATGTATTCGATTTGAGGTTTTTAGCACTTCAAGTAAAGACAGGGGAAATTGCAAATATCACAAAATGCTATAAGTATTCTAAAGTAAAAGGAAATGTGCCTAGGGAAAAGATAATTATAAGGTATATGGATGCTTTGAAATTTTTATTATCAATAGGAAATACACATCAATTCAACATAATAAATAAGGATGCTATAGAAAAAGTTGAAAAAACCGATAATGTTATTAAGCTCTTCTGCGGTATTTTTGATGATATTAGGGATTTAAGGCAGACTATTGTACGGGAGGAATACGTGGATTCTCTTTCAATTTACATAAGGTTATTTGCTAGATATGTAAATTTAGCAGAATGCTTAGGACTTAGCATTGAAGAATTATATGGATACTATATAAATTGTACATAGATAGCTAACCCTAGAATCTAAATAGCCCTCTCAAAAAGATGTTCATCTTTTCCAGATTTCAAAAGTTTAAAAGATCGGCCCTAGGAGAGAAAAACCTTAATGGAATATTGGGAAAGAAGCCTTAATTACTTTTTGCAAAGATAAATTATGCATAAATATATAATACTTTCAATATATATAATAATAGGTTTAGAGTGACCTATAGAACTCATATTGTATAATATAATTATGAAAGTTAGTGTAAGCAGTAAAATGTATAATAGTATATTATGGATAAGTTAGTGATTAGTTTATCTTGTAAATAGTAGGTAAAGCAAGGAATATTATAGCATTAAAAAACTATTCTTTCTATTTAACAAAGGATAGTTTTTATCTTTTTATCAATAGCTTGACCTAAAGACTAGAGTTGATAGGTAAAAACTAGATTTTTTAAATCCCTGGCATGAAAATTTCTAAACTATTCCTACTTATAAAATTTGAAATTTACAAATTTATGATGAAATTAGGAATAGAAAATGTTCCGTATATGTATTAAAATATATATAAAAAAAGTTATATATTTTAAAAGGGGAGTGTATACATATGAATACTAAGGAAATAATGGATTTGGCATTGGAATTAGCGGGGTTAGATGCAATTCCTGAAGATTCTGGAATTATAGTAGAAGGAGAAGGGATAAATAACATTCTATTCGGTGTGGATATGGACACTTCAGAGCTGCTCCTTGCAAAAGAATTAGGAGCAGACTGTGTAATCAGTCATCATCCTATGACTGGAAGACCGGTGGTTGACTTTTATAAAGTAATGGATATTCAGATAGATAAAATGATGGAGTTTGGAGTTCCCATAAATAAAGGTCAGAAGGCCCTGAGAAAAAAGGTTGGAGAAATTCGTAGGGCCAGCCATGTAAAGAATTATGACAGGGTTCAGTCAGCGGCAAAGCTGTTGAAAATCCCCTATCTAAACATACATATACCCGCAGATATAATTACTGAAAAATATGTTCAAAAATTTATGGATAATAGATTTAAAGGTAAATTAAAGACCACATTAAAGGATGTAGTCGAGGCCCTTAGAGAAATAGATGAATATAAGGATGCTATTGCAGGACCAGATATTAGGGTAGGTGGAGAAAAGGATTATGCAGGGAAAATTGCAGTTCTTATGGCGGGAGGAACCAATGGAGGTGCAGATGTATTTAAGGCTTATTTTGAAGCTGGAGTAGGTACAATAATATGTATGCATGTACCCGATAATGTTAAAGAGGCCGTAGAAAAACAGAATATAGGAAATATAATTGTAGCGGGTCATATGGCAAGTGATTCAATTGGTCTTAATATTATTATAGAGGAATTAGAAAAAAGGGGAGTAAAGGTTACAAAAATGTCAGGTGTTCTGTAGACTCAAAGAAAAATAATTACAAATATTTTACAAAAGACCCTTATTTTAATTTAGGGTCTTTATATTTTTGGAAAAAAGTTGTATAATATATGATAATTAAAGGAATTTTCGAAATTTTATAGAATAATATAAATGTTCAATGAATAAGGCGAGGAGGAAAGGTATGAAGAATTATAAGGTAGATAAAATAAGAAATGTTGTATTACTAGGTCATGGTGGAAGTGGAAAGACTACATTGACAGAATCTATGCTATATACTACAAAGGCTATAAACAGAATGGGTAAGGTAGAAGATGGAAATACGGTATCAGATTTTGATAAGGAAGAATTGGCTAGACAATTTTCAATTGGAACTTCAATTATTCCTATAGAGTGGAATAACTCAAAATATAATATTTTAGATGCCCCTGGGTACTTTGATTTTACAGGTGAAGTTATTAGTGCTATGAGAGTAGCCGGTGGAGCAATTATCTTAGTAGATGCAACTTCAGGTATTGAAGTTGGTACAGAGAAGTCCTGGAAATATACAGAAGAGAGAAAGATGCCAAAACTCATATTTATTAATAAAATGGATAAGGAAAACGTTAACTATGATAAATTAATCAAAGAGCTTAGAGATACCTTCGGTAAAAAGATTGCTCCCTTTGCAATACCTATGGGAGAAGGTTCCAACTACAAAGGTTTTGTAAATGTAGTAGATATGGTTGGAAGAGAATATGACGGTAGCCAATGCGTAGACGTAGAGGTTCCAAGTGACTTGAAGGATAGTATTACACCAATTAGGGAAATGCTCATAGAATCCGTTGCAGAAAGTGATGAAGAATTACTTGAAAAGTACTTTGAGGGTGAAGAATTCACCACAGAAGAAATCCATGAAGGTCTTAGGAAGGGTGTTTTAGCTGGAGATGTTGTGCCTGTTCTTGTGGGTTCAGCAGCTAACAATGTTGGTATTCATACATTATTTCAAATGATATCGAACTATATGCCTACGCCTAAGGATATGCACAATGGAGAGTATCAGGGAATACATCCAGATAATGATGAAGAACTAACTAGAAGTGTAGATGAAAATGAGCCCTTTTCTGCACTGGTATTTAAGACAATAGTTGACCCCTTCGTAGGAAAAATATCGTTATTCAAAGTTTATTCAGGAAAGCTAAATAAGGATATGGAAGTATTAAATGCAAATAAGGATGAAAAAGAAAAAATAGGTAGTTTATTTATGCTGAGGGGGAAAAATCAATTAGAATGTAACCAAGTCGTTGCTGGAGATATTGGTGCTACCGCTAAGCTCCAATATACTGAGACTGGAGACACACTTTGTGATAGAAATGCACCGATAAAATACCAAGGAATACAGTTGCCTCAGCCTTGCTTGTTCATGGCTGTGGAGCCTAAATCTAAGGGAGATGAAGAAAAAATAGGTTCCTCACTTCATAGATTAACTGAGGAGGACCCTACCTTCATAGTTGAGAGAAATCCTGAAACTAAGCAATTGCTTATAGGAGGTCAAGGTACTATGCAGCTTAGCGTAATCACTAATAAAATGAAAAACAACTTTGGAGTTGAAGTGGACCTTATGGACCCTAAAATTGCATTTAGAGAGACTATTAAAGGAAGCTCGACTGTTCAAGGAAAACATAAGAAGCAAAGTGGTGGGGCAGGTCAGTACGGTGACGTTCATATAAGATTTGAACATTCACCTAAGGAATTTGAATTCGCTGAGGAAATATTTGGAGGTTCAGTTCCAAAGCAATATATACCTGCTGTTGAAAAAGGACTTAGAGAATCCCTAGAAAAGGGAGTCCTTGCAGGATATCCTGTAGTTAATCTTAAAGCAACATTACTTGATGGTTCCTATCATTCAGTTGATTCCAGCGAAATGGCCTTTAAGATTGCAGCCTCCCTTGCATTTAAGAAGGGAGTAGAAAAGGCAAATCCTGTACTTCTTGAACCCGTTATGTATGTAGAAGTTCTCATACCCGAGGATTACATGGGAGATATAATGGGAGATATGAATAAGAGGAGGGGTAGGATACTTGGTATGGAGCCAACTGGAGACGGTTATCAAAAAGTAATCGCAGAAGCACCCCAGGCTGAAATGTTTAAATATGCTCCAGACCTACGCTCAATGACCCAGGCAAGGGGAAGCTTTACTATGAGGTTTGAAAGATATGATGAAGTTCCTGCACAGATATCACAAAAAATTATTGAAGCAGCTAAGGAAGAAGACTAATTAAATGAATAAATACCTCTGATGAGGGCTTATGATTGACGGTTTAAAATTAAAATGAAGAAGAATTTCATATAAAATAATCCCCTGCATTTGCAGGGGATTCAGATTGTAGACAAAGTCTACAAGATGACAGGCTTCCCCGAAATACGAAGTTCGAGGCGTGCTGAAACCAAGAGGCCGCAGCGTATAATAAAAAAAGGAAGTCTATTTGCTTTTAGCAAATACCATAAAATTTCCCACGAACTTAGCAGTTCGTTCTAAAATTTTATTGACTAGGTTCTTGGTTTCAGCAACAATGAAGAAATTCGGGTTTGTCAAAAGCCTGAATCCCCTGCATTTGCGGGGGATTTTAACTTTAGAGTTCAAGGAAAGTAAATTAAATATTTCCACATGAAATATAGGATATTCTATTTACCTGAAAGCTTTTTAGACTTCTCTGTTCCCTTTTCAACGGCTTCTATTACATGACCTCTGAATCCTTTTTTTTCCAATGCATAAATTGCCTCTATAGTAGTACCGCCAGCAGAGCATACTTCATCCTTAAGCTGACCGGGATGTTTTCCTGTTTCTAAAACGATTTTGGCAGCACCTAGGACTGCTTGAGAAACTAATTTATAGGCTTTGTTTCGAGGAAAGCCCTTAAGGACGGCTCCATCGGCTAGAGATTCAATAAAGAGATAGACTAAAGCCGGTGAAGAACCTGAAATAGCAGTAACAACATCCATCAGCTCTTCATCTACAACCTCAACTTCTCCAAAACTTTTAAAAATATTGATAACTGACTCAAACTCATCTTCCCTTACCATATCGTTATGGCATAGGGCGGACATGGCTTCACCGACTATTGCAGGTATATTAGGCATTGTCCTAACGAGTTTTATCTTTTTTTCAAAGGCTTCTTCGATGGAGTCCATACTTCTCCCGGCAGCTATTGATACTATCACGGTATTCTTCTTAATACTATCCTTGACCTCGCCTATTACCTCATAATATTTATTGGTCTTAACCGATAGAATTAATATATCAGCAAACCTTGCAACTTCCTTATTCTCGGTAGTAGTAAGCACACCATAGCTATTATTAATCCTTTCTAACTTATCAGGTGTTCTGTTACTTACCATTATAGACTCAGAAGATATGGTCTTGGATTTTATAAGACCCCCTATCATTGCCTTAGCTATGTTTCCGCATCCGATAAAGCCAATAGTTGTTTTCATAAATATACCTCCATAATTGATTTGAACATCTACTACTTTTATGATATAATCTGCTAAATTAGGGTAAGAAAAATTAATATTTTGAATCTTACCAATTGAATAATTAGTATAATATTTTAATGATAATACATTATTAGAAAGGAGGCAAGACTATTCTTGTAGTTGACGATATGAAAATAAAAAGAAGAGAACATATAGATGGGGTAAAAAGGATAGTTTTCAAAATAGGAACTTCTACCCTCACCCACTCTACGGGGTTATTAGACCTAAACCGAATAGAGAAAATAGTAAGGCAATTGACAAATATCCATAATAAGGGTATAGAAATCGTCCTAGTGAGTTCTGGGGCTATTGGTGCGGGAATGGGAAAGTTAGGGCTTAAAAAAAGGCCGAAAACCATTCCAGAAAAGCAAGCAGCCGCTGCTGTGGGCCAGGGTGTGCTGCTGCATATGTATGAAAAATTGTTTTCAGAATATGGGAAAACTGTAGCACAAATACTTTTAACAAAGGAAGATATATTAAATCGCAAAAGATTTTTAAATGCTCGCAATACCTTCTTCACCCTATTTAATCAAGGGGTCATTCCTATTATTAATGAAAACGATGCTGTGGCGGTGGATGAAATAAAATTTGGCGACAACGATACCCTATCAGCTATGGTTACAAGTGTTGTAGAGGCTGACCTTCTCATACTACTTTCTGATATTGATGGCCTCTATGATTCAAATCCTAAGGAAAATGCAAATGCAAAGTTAATAGACTACGTAGATACCATAACTGATGAAGTGAAAAGGGCAGCTGGGGGAGCTGGCACGACCTTTGGTACAGGAGGAATGGTAACAAAGATAAAATCCGCTGAAATAGCCCTATCCTCAGGTGCGTCCATGATGATAGTGAATGGGTCCTATGAAAATATAATCAATCATGCCTTAGAGGGTAAAAATGTAGGGACTTTTTTTAAGGCAAAGCAAAACCCATTACAGGGTAGGAAATGTTGGATAACATATAATACCCTTATTAAGGGAGAAATCAAAGTGGACCAGGGAGCTAAGAAGGCATTGGTAGAGGGACGAAAGAGTCTTCTTCCAGCGGGAATAGTTTCAATAGATGGGTTATTTGAAAAGGGAGATATAGTATCTATTATAGACTCCTTGGGAAATGAAGTAGCCCGAGGATTAACGAACTATACCTCATCGGAGGTTAATATTATTAAGGGTTGTAAGACCTCCCTTATTGAAGAGAAAATTGGCTATAAAAGTTATGATGAAGTAGTACATGCAAATAATTTAGTAATTATAGGTAGGGAGAATTGTGATAAGGAGGCAGAAGAGTGACTGGGAAAAAATATGTATTAGAGAAGGCTAAATCTGCTAAAGAAGCATCCCGAAGGATGACTACAATAGGTACGAAGGTAAAAAATCAAGGATTGGAAGCTATGGCAGATGCCCTAATAGATAATATGGATTTTATTTTATCTGCCAATAGAAGGGATATAGAAAATGGAAAAGAAAAAGGGCTGTCCCAGTATATGCTAGATAGACTTCTATTAAACGAAAAAAGAATAAATGAGATGGCAGATGGACTTAGGACAGTAGCCTCCCTTAGAGACCCAATAGGTGAAGCGGTGAAGATGTGGAAAACGGAAAATAACCTACAAATAGGTCAAATAAGGGTTCCTCTCGGTGTCATTGGAATGATTTATGAATCAAGGCCAAATGTAACTGTAGATGCTGCAGCCCTATGTATTAAAGCCGGAAACTCCGTTATATTAAGGGGAGGCTCAGAGGCAATTAATTCAAATACAGCCCTAGCAGAGGTTATAAAAAAGGCTGCCTTAGACAATGGACTTCCTAAGGGCTGTATTGAATTCATTGAGGTTACAGATAGGGAAGCAGTGAATGAAATGATGGGCTTAAATGGATATATCGATGTTTTAATCCCAAGGGGGGGCGCTGGCCTAATAAATACCGTTGTAAAGAATGCTACGGTTCCAGTTATAGAAACAGGAGTTGGGAACTGTCACATATTTATCGATGAAGGGGCCGATTTGAAAATGGCCGAGGATATAGTAATAAATGGAAAAACCCAAAGGCCAGGGGTTTGTAATGCTGTAGAAACAATACTTATCCATAAAAATATAGCCTCACAAATACTTCCTAAAATAGCTGAAAATTTGACTTCTAAGGGAGTAGAATTAAGGGGCTGTCAGGCAGCCAAGGAAATATTGAAAGATATAAAACTGGCCTTAGAAGAGGATTGGGCCACAGAGTACCTAGACTTCATATTGGCAATCAAGGTAGTAGACTCCATAGATGAAGCCATAGACCATATCTTTAAGTATGGTACAAAGCATTCAGAAGCTATAGTTACAAATGACTACAGCAAGGCACAAAGGTTTCTAAAAGAAATTGACGCTTCGGCAGTATATGTAAATGCCTCAACTAGATTCACAGATGGAAGTCAATTTGGATTTGGGGCAGAAATAGGCATAAGCACACAAAAACTACATGCTAGAGGGCCCATGGGACTTGAAGAGCTTACCACAATAAAGTACATTATATACGGCGAAGGGCAAATTAGGGAATAATCTGTTTTAGCAGATTATTTCTTTTTTGAAAAATATAGATAAACAGAGAAAAAGATAGAAAAAGTAAAATAATATATTTTAAAATGTTAAATATTACTTAATATAGCATAAAATTAATTAAAATCCGTTAAAATAAGACTTGAAAATTAAATAGAAATCTATTATTATCAAATAAAAGTCAAAGAAAGTCAAAGTTAAAAGAGGGTGATAGTATGGCTAGATTAAGTGATTTAATTGAAGCTTTTATAAAGGACCTTCTAAAGGATTCTGATGCACAAATTATTGAAATTAAAAGGAACGAATTAGCCAGTGAGTTTAATTGTGCTCCATCTCAGATAAACTATGTACTTACAACAAGATTTTCTGTAGAAAAGGGATATGCAATTGAAAGTAAAAGAGGTGGAGGAGGCCATATAAGAATTATTAGACTTAAAATTGATGATACTCAGCTTATATACAATATAATAGGGGAAATTGGAGACAGTATAAACATGGCGAAGGCAGTATCTTTAGTTAATTTTTTCCTTGAACGGGGTATTATTAAAAAGAGAGAGGCTACAATAATGATAGCTGCTATAAACAATAGAGCAATCAATATTGACTCGGAAATAAAAAATAGTGTAAGGGCAAGTATATTAAAATCAATGATTGCTTCACTTTTGAGGTGATGAAGATTGATTTGGGGTTTTGGTTTTGGAAAAGTTTCTAAGGGCTATAGATTTTCAAGGGAGAATATAAATTTCTACTAGCAACTAACTAAAATCCAGGAAAGATGACTTGTCCTAAAGGGTAGGAGGGGTATTATGCTTTGTGAAAAATGTAAACAAAATAAGGCTACGGTTCATGTAACAAAAATTCAAAACAATAGTAAGATGGAGGTTCATTTATGCGAGGAGTGTGCCAGAAAGAGTGAAGATATGAGCTTTGAAAATCCTTTTACTATAAACAATTTCTTAACAGGGCTTTTGGATTCTGTTCAAAGCTCTCCCATAAAGGTAGATTATATTAAAACCACCACTTGCAGTAAATGTGGAATGAGCTACGGCAAATTTAAACAATTAGGTAGGCTTGGATGTTCAGATTGCTATAAGACCTTTAATGAGAAGCTGATGCCCCTTATAAAAAATGTTCATGGTAGTCAGCAACATACGGGAAAAATTCCTAAAAAGGAAGGAAGCGTTATTAGACTTAAAAGGGATATTATGAACATGAGAAAGGACCTTAGAAGGGCTATTGACAAAGAGGAATTTGAAAGAGCAGCACAGCTTAGGGATAAGATTAAACTGTTAGAAAAGGATTTAGAAATAGATAATTAGGGGAGGGTTGAATATGCCTAAATGGATTGATGGTGAAGGGCCACAAAATGATATAATTATTAGCAGTAGAATAAGGCTTGCAAGAAATTTAGATGAATTTCCATTTCCAGTTGCCCTAACTACTGAAAAGAGTAAAGAAGTTATAAAAAGAGTTAGTGATACAATTTTAGCAGGGAATACCATACTTAAGGACGACTTTAAATTAACTCAGATGAATGAAATTTCCAATGGTGACAAGCAAGTACTAATAGAGAAACATCTTATAAGCCCTAGCTTAGTAGAGACCTCCAATAAAAGTGGAGTTATGATAAATTCTGATGAGTCAGTAAGTATTATGATAAATGAGGAAGACCATATTCGTATTCAATGTCTTTTTCCAGGTTTTCAACTTAAAGAGACGTGGGATTTAGCAAACAAAATTGATGATATTATCGAAGAAGAAGTTAAATATGCCTTTGATGAGAATGTAGGATATTTAACCTCCTGCCCAACAAACGTTGGTACTGGAATCAGGGCTTCCGTAATGATACATTTACCGGCCCTTACAATGATAGACTATATGAATAGAATACTTCAGGCAGTAAATCAAATTGGTTTTACTGTAAGGGGGCTTTATGGTGAAGGTAGTGAATCGGAAGGCAATATGTTTCAAATATCGAACCAAGTTACCCTAGGTAGAACGGAGCAAGAGATTGTTCAGACCCTTATAGAAGTTACAAAACAAATAACTAATAAAGAAAATGATGCAAGGGCAACCCTTGTAGCTAATAATAAAATGAAATTAGAAGATAGGATATGTAGATCCTACGGGATTTTAACCAATGCTAGAATAATGAATTCTAAGGAAGCACTAAAACTGATTTCCGATGTTAGGCTTGGAATTGACTTGGGAATAATTAAAGACATAGATGTCAAGGCTATAAATGTTCTTATGGTAGATATACAGAGTGGAATACTTCAAAAAATTAGTGAGAGAAACTTAAATACAAATGAAAGAGATATAGAACGTGCAAATTTGATTAGGGAGAGATTAAAATCATAACGGATCAATAGGGGAGTGTCTCAAAATGACGAGTTTCTATGTTGTTTGAAATTACAGGGACTTGAGCTGAATTTATAGGATAGTTTTATGAGACATCCCCTTTAATCAATCACTAAAGGCAATAAGGGAGAATATAGAGTTTGGAACTAACAAAGGGAGGGAATAGACATGTTTATGTTTGATAAATTTACTGAGAAGGCACAAAAAGCAATAGGTCTGGCCCAAGAGGAAGCAAAGGGATTGAAGCATAATTATATTGGAACTGAGCACATTCTTTTAGGGCTCCTGGGAGAAGGAGAGGGAGTGGCTGCCAAGGCTTTAATGAATTTAGGAATTGAGCTAGATGAACTGAGGGAGAGAATCAAGTCAGTCCTTGGAGGAGGAGAAGAAGGAGCAGAAGTTCAGGGAATTACTCCGAGAACCAAGACAGTTTTTGAACTTAGCTTTGAAGAAGCTAGGAGACTAAAGCATAATTATGTGGGAACGGAGCATTTATTACTTGCCCTAATAAGAGAGCATGAGGGAGTCGCAGCCCAGATTTTGATAAGCATGGGTGTAGATATTAATAAGGTCTATGCTGAGGTACTAAAATTACTAGGAAATACCAGCCCAGAAGGGCCACAAAAACCGGGAAAAACTATGGACAAAAGCAAAAAAACTCCTACCCTAGACCAATATGGCAGAGACCTAACAGAAATGGCTCATCAGGGGAAATTAGACCCAGTTATTGGAAGGGATAAAGAGATAGAAAGGGTTATACAGATTTTAAGTAGAAGGACAAAAAACAACCCTTGCCTCATAGGGGAGCCCGGAGTAGGAAAAACAGCTATTGCAGAGGGGCTTGCCCAAAGGATTGTAGAAGGGAATATTCCTGAAATACTAAAGAGCAAAAGAGTAATTACCCTTGCATTAGCTTCAATGATTGCTGGAGCAAAGTATAGGGGAGAGTTTGAGCAGAGATTGACAAAGGCCATAGATGAACTTAGAGAAGCCGGTAATATAATACTATTTATAGATGAGATGCATACAATTATAGGAGCTGGAGGGGCAGAGGGAGCAATTGATGCCTCAAATATACTAAAGCCTACCCTAGCAAGGGGAGAAATTCAAGCTATAGGAGCAACAACCCTCGATGAATATAAAAAGCATATTGAGAAGGATTCAGCCCTAGAAAGAAGATTCCAGCCTATTATGGTTGAAGAACCCTCAGTACAGGATACTATAGAAATACTTAAGGGACTGAGGGATAGATATGAAGCCCATCATAGGGTGAAAATTACCGATGAGGCCCTAAGTACGGCGGCGGAGCTTTCCCATAGATATATAACCGATAGATTTTTACCCGATAAGGCTGTAGACCTTGTAGACGAGGCAGCTTCGAAGGTGCGACTTAAAAACGCCACTCAGCCTGAGGACTTAAAGGGGTTAGAGGATAAACTTCAGAAAATAAGGAAGGAAAAAGAAGAAGCTGTAAGCAGTCAAGACTATGAGGGTGCTGCAAAGTTTAGGGATGAAGAAAAGAAGGTTTTGGAAGAGCTTCAAAACAAAAAAGAAAATTGGAAATCGGCTATAAATGAAAACGCCACAGTTGGTGAAGAGGAAATAGCCAGTGTTGTTTCCATATGGACTGGAATCCCAGTGAATAAGCTTGCAGAGGAGGAATCCCAGAGACTTCTTAATATGGAAGAAGTACTCCATGAAAGGGTAGTAGGCCAAGAAGAGGCTGTTGAATCCATATCCCGCGCCATAAGAAGGGCCAGAGTAGGATTAAAGGACCCTAAAAAGCCTATAGGCTCATTTATATTTTTAGGGCCAACGGGTGTAGGAAAAACGGAGCTTACAAAGGCCTTAGCCGAAGCCATGTTTGGCGACGATGATGCCATGATTAGAATAGACATGTCTGAATATATGGAAAAGCATTCCGTATCAAAACTAGTAGGTTCTCCTCCGGGATATGTGGGTTATGACGAAGGTGGTCAGCTTACTGAAAAAATCAGAAGAAAACCATATTCTGTAATATTATTTGATGAGATAGAAAAGGCTCACCCCGATGTATTCAACATACTATTACAGATGTTAGATGATGGTAGACTAACCGATGGGAAGGGTAGGACAGTAGACTTCAAAAACACAGTTATAATAATGACTTCAAATGTTGGAGTAAGTAGAATCAAAAAACAGAAATCCCTAGGTTTTGCTGGAGTAGATGAGGATGTTAAGAAAAATGAATATGAAAAGATGAAAGAAAGTATAATGGAAGAATTAAGAAGGCAGTTTAGACCGGAGTTCCTAAATAGAATTGACGATATAATAGTATTCCATCAATTGCAAAAGGAACATATTAAAGAAATTGTTGATTTAATGATTGGTGAGCTCACGAAAAGATTAGGAGAGTTAAATATATCTATAGAAATTTCTGACCCTGCTAAAGATTATTTAGCAGAAAAGGGATATGATGCTGAATACGGTGCAAGACCTTTGAAAAGGCTAATAACTAAGGTGATAGAGGATAAATTATCAGAGGAAATATTGATGGGCAAAATATCTAAGGAAGATGATATAATAGTAGATGTAGAGGAAGAGAACTTGACGTTTAAAAGAAAGTAGTAATTAAGAAATGATGTTACAGGGATTCTACATAAGGAGTAGAATCCCTCAGATTGTAGACAAAGTCTACAAGATGGTAGGCTTTTGAGAAATCCGAAGTTCGAGGTGTGCTGAAACCGAGAGGCCGCAGCGTATAAAGAAATACGGAAGGGTTCTCGGTTGAAGCAACAACGAAGAAATTCGGGTTTGTCAACAGTCTAAGGGATTCTACATAAGGTGTAGAATCCCTTAGATATTTAAAATATAGAATTTTTGGAATTTGAGGTGAGATTTGTGGGCAAGATAAAAACAAAGTATGTTTGTCAAGAATGTGGATATATATCCCTTAAATGGATGGGTAAATGTCCAGAATGTAGTAGCTGGCAAAGCCTTGTGGAAGAATTTATTAAAAGTGGTGGAATCGGTAGGGAATTAGGAGAAATTGTTTCTCAGAAACCTGTAAAGCTTAAAAGTATTGAAATCGAAAGAGAAAATAGATTCTCAACATCCAATAGAGAGCTTGATAGGGTTTTAGGAGGGGGCATAGTTAGAGGGTCCCTAGTTCTAGTCGGTGGAGATCCAGGCATAGGAAAATCCACTCTTCTCATTCAAGTGGCAAATAATGTTGGTCAGTTAGGGTTATCTGTACTATATGTATCCGGTGAAGAATCATTAAAGCAAATAAAAATGAGGGCAGATAGGTTAAATATAGACAATGAAAGGCTTTATATAGTTTCAGAGAATAATTTAGAATATATTTCAAAGTATATTGAAGAAATTAAGCCAAATTTACTAATTATAGATTCCATACAAACGGTGTATAATTCAAATATAGCATCTGCTCCAGGAAGTGTCAGTCAAGTTCGAGAGGGAACTGCCGCCCTCATGAAGCTATCTAAAACTATGGGAATCGCTACATTTATTGTAGGCCATGTAACGAAAACCGGTGCTATAGCTGGCCCCAAGGTGTTAGAGCATATGGTGGATACCGTTCTCTACTTTGAAGGTGAAAAGCATAATATATATAGAGTCCTTCGTGCCGTTAAAAATAGGTTTGGTTCTACCAATGAGATAGGAATTTTTGAAATGACCAATAATGGCCTCCAGGAGGTTTTAAATCCTTCCCATCTCTTTTTAGCCCATAGACCTAAGCAAACTGCCGGTTCAGTAGTGGTGGCAAGTATAGAGGGTACAAGGCCAGTACTCATTGAAATTCAGGCACTTATAAGCTCTACAAACTTCGGTACCCCTAGAAGGATGGCAACGGGTTTAGACTATAATAGAGTTGTTATGCTCATGGCAGTTCTTGAGAAAAAGATAGGGCTTCAGCTTCAAGCCCAGGATGGATATGTAAATGTAGTAGGGGGCATACAACTAAGTGAGCCTGCTGTAGATTTAGCTATTGTGGCAGCCATTACTTCCAGCTTTAGAAATAGGGTTATAGATCATCAAACTATTATATTTGGAGAAGTTGGGTTAACGGGAGAGGTCAGGTCGGTAAATTATGGAGAGAAAAGGATAACTGAGGCAGTGAAAATGGGCTTTAAAACCTGTATAATACCGAAGGGAAATTTAAGTGGGCTTCCAGAATTTAAGGATATAGACATTATAGGTGTAGAAAATGTATATGAGGCCCTTGATATGATTTTAGGAGGTAAGTGAATTGGTTAAGGAAGAGAAGAAAGCCGAGGATATAAGCCAATCCTTAAAAGTTTTAGCACCGGGAACCACCTTGAGAGAAGGATTAGAGAGTATTCTCAGAGCCAAGACGGGGGCATTAATTGTAGTTGGAGATAATAAAGAGGTTATGGATTTGGTCGATGGAGGTTTTTTCATAAATACTGAGCTTACTCCTGCCCATCTTTATGAATTAGCTAAGATGGATGGTGCAATAATACTTAGCTCCGATGAAAAAAAGATTCTTTATGCAAATACTCAGCTTAACCCCAACCCCTATATACCTTCTTCTGAAACGGGAATACGGCACCGAACGGCTCAGAGAGTGGCTGGACAGACGGGTAATCTAGTTATATCAATATCTCAGCGGAGAAATATTATAACCCTCTATAAGGGCTGGTCTAAATATATACTACAGGATACAAATAAGGTTTTAACCAAAGCTAATCAAGCTATACAAACCTTAGAAAAATATAAGGTGGTTTTAGACCAGGCTATGATAAGTTTAAGTGCCTTAGAGCTTGAAGATTTAGTTACTCTATACGATGTATGCTTAGTTATTCAGAGAACTGAGATGGTAATGCGAGTAGGATATGAAATGGAAAAATATATAAATGAATTGGGAATTGAGGGCAGATTAGTAAGTATGCAGCTTAAAGAACTCATTGTTTTTGTAAAGGAAGATGGAGAATACGTAATCGAAGACTATAGAATTGAAAATGATGGGTGTGATGTGAAATCCATAGGAACTGATCTAAGAAATCTTTCTTCGGAGGAGCTATTAGATTTAACTAATATCGTAAAAGTATTAGGATACTCCTATGATATAAATATTTTAGATATTCCAGTAATGCCAAGGGGATATAGAATACTATCTAAAATACCGAGGTTGCCCCTAACAGTTATAGAGAATATAGTAAAACATTTTAAAAACTTTCAAAAAATATTAAGGGCCAGTACAGAAGAGCTTTACGATGTAGAGGGAATAGGAGAAGTAAGAACAAAAAATATTAAAGAAGGCTTAAGAAGAATAAGAGACCAAGTCCTCTTAGATAGACATCTTTTGAAAAAATAAAGCCTCATAGTAAAAATAATTAATAGGCATATTCCATTTTGATTTAAGTATGGAAAGTATCGACTTAGAAGTGACTAGCTAATAGGTTTATATTAAAAAGCTTCTAGCTTATAGCCAGAAGTTTTAATATAAACTGAATTTACCCAAAGCTTCGATTTTTTTACATTCATTAATCATTACGTCGTATAGATTGATGTCTAGGTCGTTGGATAATGCAGCAATATAAAACAGGCTTCTTCCTATTTCCTCAGTAATCTTTTCTTTGCATACTTCGCAAAGCTGCCCTCTAAGATGGTTATCAATATAATCCTTTGCATCCTTATAGTTGATACCGTCTGGAACTTCGTAACTAGAGGCATCAATCTTAATACATCCACAATTTGTCACTGCCTTAATCACTGCTCTGTTGACCCTTGAAGAAGATTCTTGAATTTTAGTTATTATGTCTAATATACTTTTATGTCTTATCAAAACTTCTTCGACAGAATTTTGAAATTGATCACATATTAAATCTTTCATAAATCATCACTCCCAAGTAGGCAATAAAGTAAGTCGTCATAATTATTGTAGCATAAAGATTTTAAAATTTAAAGGATAAAGATTTATGTATATATTAAATAAAATTAAAGGTAGAAGTGAATAAAAATTATTAATTAATATGTATGCTTAACAAAAAAATGTATTGACAATTAATTCTACCTGTGATAAAATAAATAATTTCTTGACACTATGTACCAAATACTGTATACTTGAAATGTGGAATGTCATTTAGGAGGGTACTTCTATGTTTAATATTGGTGATAAGGTAGTCTATCCTATGCATGGTGCTGGGATAATTGAGTCGATTGAGGAAAAAGAAATATTAGGGAAAAAAAGGAAATATTACATTTTATTATTACCCTTAAGAAATATGAAAGTTATGATTCCCCTTGATAATGTAAATTCTATGGGGCTCAGAGAAATAATATCTGAAAGAGAAGTAGAACAAGTTCTTGCAGTATTAAATGATGATAGGTCTAAAATGCCCCAAAATTGGAATCGAAGATATAGAGCTAATATGGATAAAATAAAAAGTGGAGATATCTATGAAGTTGCTGGTGTAGTTCGCAACCTCATGCTCAGGGATAAGGAGAAGGGTCTTTCTACTGGAGAAAGAAAGATGCTTAATAATGCTAAACAAATATTAGTAAGTGAGTTAGTATTAGTGAATAACTCCGATGAAATTACTGTCGAGGACCTTATAAACCAATCGGTACAATAAAGGAAATTTCTAAAAAATGTAAAAAAAATCAATTTCTATAGATGGATAATAAAAAATATTATATAATTTATATTATAATTCTTTTTTTTTGATTATAATTAATCAAATAAATTGTATAATTACTATCTATAGGTTATTTATACCCATACTTTAAAATAAAGTATTTTAAAAAATATCTTGTGAATTTTTTATAAAAAATTTATATATCTTATGGTTGAGTATCCTTAAAGGATTTACTATTGGATATGGTTTTAAAATCTCTAAAATCATTCCAATGAAAAAATTTTTACCTTAAATGACTGAAATAAGGATAATATTTCCATATGTGATTGTACCAGGCTTAAATTATGAAAAATCCTCAAATTAATAGTAAGTTGTAAAGTTATAAAATATTATATCTATGGATATAATTACTAGGAGGAGGTGAAAGTATGTTCAATAAAATTATACGTGGTTCATTGACATTTGCAGGAGCCACGGCTGGATATGCAATAGGAATGTTGATTTCAAAAATTATAAAGGCTCAAAGAATTGTTGTTATAGGTTCATTATCAACACTGCAGGAATTAATTATAAGTATTGTTAGTGCTATCCTATTTGGGTCCATACTCTTTGTCATAACTCCATGGTTGATGAGAAAGGGCCTTAGAAGTGCAAACTGGGTAGAAACTGAACTTCAGAAAATACCGACTACAGATATTATAGTGGGGTCAATTGGTCTTATTATCGGACTTATTATTGCTTATTTAATTAGTCAGTTAATTATCCCGATACCATATGTAGGTAACATACTTTCGGTGATAATTTATATATTTTTAGGATATTTAGGGGTGAGTATTGCAACAAAGAAAATTAACGACTTAATTAATTTTCCCAATATATTTAGAAGAAATACAAGTAAGGAAAAGTCAAGCAATAAAGAAGTTTATAAAAGTAAACCTAAAATATTAGATACCAGTGTTATTATTGATGGTCGAATTGCCGATGTATGTAAGACTGGATTTGTTGAGGGACCCTTAGTAATACCTGAGTTTGTTTTAGAGGAATTAAGGCATATAGCCGATTCTTCAGATTCCCTTAAAAGAAACAGGGGGAGAAGGGGTTTAGATATACTTAATAAGATTCAAAAAGAATTAGAAATCGAAGTTCAAATAACAGAGAAGGACTTTGAAGAGATTGCCGAGGTCGATAGTAAACTAGTCAGATTAGGGCAAATTATGTCAGGAAAAATTATTACTAATGATTTCAATTTAAATAAAGTATCGGAGCTCCAGGGAGTGCCAGTACTTAATATAAATGAATTGGCAAATTCTGTTAAACCAGTTGTGCTACCTGGAGAAGAAATGATAGTCCAAGTTATTAAAGAAGGAAAAGAGCTTAATCAAGGGGTTGCTTATCTTGATGATGGAACCATGATAGTAGTAGATGGTGGTAAAAAGCATATAGGAGAAACGATGGATGTTATGGTTACAAGTGTACTCCAAACAGCAGCAGGAAGGCTTATATTCGCTAAACCTAAAAATATGATAAATAGAACTGCATAAAAAATAATACCGTAAAGCCCAGCTTTTATTGCTGGGCTCATCTTGTTTACAAGATGATAGGCTTTAAAAAATTTCCAAGTTCAAGGCACGCTGAAATCGAGGAGTGGAGCTTGCTCTGCTGCAAGTGAGCACCGGAGATTTGAGCAGTAACGCAGAAATTGGAAATTTGTTAAAGCCTCAGCCCAGCTTTTGTTGCTGGGCTTTATTATGGTATACTATAGTAAAACAATTCAAATCCATCACAGATGATTTTACCAATAAATATATCAAAGGATAAGGAGTTTTATCAATATGAATACTGCCATAATACTTGCTGCTGGAAGAGGAACAAGAATGGGGGCTAAATTTAATAAGCAATATTTATATTTAAAGGGAAAGCCCATAATTGCCCATACATTAAATGCCTTTGAGAGAAACCAATTAATAGATGAAATTATACTAGTTATTAATCAAGATGACGTAGAATTATGTGAAAAAAATATCTTAGAAAAATATAGATTTAGAAAAGTAACAAAGGTAATTAATGGGGGATCGGAAAGACAGATTTCTGTTCAAAATGGACTTTCCCAGATAAGTTCAAAAACAGAAATTGTCCTTATACATGATGGAGCTAGGCCCCTTGTTACGGAAAAAATTATAGAGAGGTGTGTAAATGGGGCTAAGGAGTTTAGTGCTGTATCAGCAGGAGTTCCTATTAAGGATACTATCAAAATTATGAAGGACGATGGCTTTGTGGACTTCACACCGAAAAGAGAAAATGTATGGATTACTCAAACACCTCAGGCCTTTAAACTAAAAATAATTAAGGAAGCCCATAGATTTGCTGCTGAGAAAAATATTTTGGGTACTGACGATGCTATGCTGGTAGAAGAGATGGGTAGAGAAGTGAAAATGGTCCTAGGGGATTATGAAAATTTAAAAATAACTACTCCAGAGGATTTAATTACTGCAGAAGCAATACTTAAGCATAAGAGAGGATAAAAAAATCTATTTACGATCAATGACATGTATATAGAAGAGTGATTGAGAAAGTTAACTTACTCAAGCAGCCACCGAGAATACTTTTAGCTCATGCTATAAACCTGTTTTGAATATAATAAATAGGTTCATAAAAATCCCCGGGAAGGAAACCACAGAGTCTACTCTCCTTTATTTATTTTTAATGTATATCTATAATTTCAAGTTAAATATGAATTGAATATTGTTAAATAAAGCTTACTACGATTTACTTGTTAAAGGTAATCGTAGTTTTTTTATTTAAAATCAAAAAAATATACTGACAACAATGCCTAGTAAAATTCTGTGAGAAAATAGTATTAGCCTATAGGATATACCTATAGATGAGTGATAGAGAATGTTAACTTACTTCAGCAGCCACTGAGAATCCTTTAGGCTCATGCAATAAATCTGTTTATAAATAGATAATAGAAGGTAAAACAGATTTATAAAAATCGCTCTAAAGGAAACCTCAGTGGCTGCTTTCGTTTATTAAATTTGTAAGTCACTCATCTATATAACAAAAAATGCCAAGGGATGGTTGAATTAGTGTATGTAGGTATATAAAGTATATGAAAGAAATTTATTTTCTTGTGAACCTTGAAAATACAGACTTTCATAAGTGGTAATCCTTTTATAATTAGTGTGGCATAGATATTGCTTTAATAAAATTGACGAGGGGGAGAATTATGGAAGATAAATTGATTGAGCTCATTAATAACGAAGATGATAAAAATCCCTATACAGACTCAGAATTAGCTAGGCTTCTAAAGCTTAGAAGAGAGTTTGTTACTATTTCACGACAAAAACTTGGCATACCAGATTCTAGAGAGAGAAGAAGGATTATCTTGCTAAATACACTAAAGGAAGTTCTTAAGGGCAATGAAAGGATTTCAGAAAGAGAACTTACAAAGGAAGTAAATAGAAGGGGATTCGATATATCAAGGCATACAGTAAGGCAATATACAAAGGAGTTAAAGAGTTATGAAAGAGAGCAATTAGATGAAGAAAACTCTGTAATAAAGGTATCCACACAAGGAAAGGAATTTGAACCTTCAAATAAATCTTCCTTTAAAAACATTATAGGGGCTGAGGGTAGTCTAAAACCCTATATACAACTGGCAAAGGCAGCTATGCTATATCCACCCCACGGTTTACATACCCTTATCCTAGGTGCTACGGGTGTTGGGAAAAGTGAATTGGCCCTTGCTATGTATGAATTTTCAAGGAAATCCAAAAAGATAAAGGGGGATGCTCAATTTATAATTTTTAATTGTGCTGACTATGCAGATAATCCACAGCTGTTAATGGCTCAATTATTTGGATATGTAAAGGGTGCTTTTACTGGAGCAGAGGTAGATAAGGAAGGACTAGTTGAAAAGGCAGATGGGGGCTTACTATTTTTAGATGAGGTACATAGATTACCCCCAGAGGGTCAAGAACTACTTTTTTACCTAATTGATAAGGGGAAATACAGAAGACTAGGAGAAACTGAGGCCGAGAGGAGAGTACAGGTAACTATTTTAGCTGCCACCACGGAAAACCCCGATTCTATGCTTCTGACCACCTTTAGAAGAAGGATTCCTATGACCATAGAATTACCACTATTAGATAAGAGGCCACTTAGGGAAAGGCTTGAAATTATTAAGGCTTTTATTAGGAAGGAAGCAAGTAGAACACATAATGCTATCAATGTTAGCAAAGATTCCTTAAAAGCACTCCTCCTCTATGATTGTCGTGGAAATGTAGGTCAGCTAAGGAGTGATATTCAAGTATCATGTGCTAGGAGTTTCTTAAATCATGTAGTTAACAAAACAAAGATTATGGAAATAACTATTGATGAATTACCCTCCTATGCAAAAAAAGGCTTATTAAAAATGAGGAACAATAGAAGTGAAATTGAAAAGCTTGCTATTGAAGCCGATATAATGATTTATCCTGATAATAAATTAGATAAGGTTGTAGCAAATGAGGATATATATATATTTCCCAATGAGGTATATAGGTATATTGAAGAAAGATACAATTACTTGCAGAATCAGGATATGAATCAAGAACTGATTAATTATATTATTGGAAGTGAAATGGAAGAGAGATTGGAGAAGCTAATTAAAAAGGTTGAAGATAACATTAGACCAATAGAAAAAAAGGATTTAATAAAAATTGTTGGGATAGAAGTAGTAAATGCCGTTGAAAAAATTATAAAGATTGCTAAGTGGAAACTAGGTCTTGATGCAGAGAAGCTATATTACGTTTTAGCTGTCCATTTAAGTACAACAATAGAAAGATTAAAGAAGGGGAAAATGATAAAAAATCCTCAGCTAAATAAAATCAAAGCAGAGTATGGGATGGAATTCAAAATAGCTATGGAAATGATGGAAATATTACAAAGGGAGCTAAATATTCAATTACCGGAAGATGAAGCTGGATTTATAACCATGTATTTAAGGATGATGACAAAGGAAAGGGAAAGAGAAGTTGAAGGTAGAGTTGGAATAGTAGTTATATCCCATGGTACTGTAGCAAATGGTATGGCTGATGTAGCTAATAGATTGTTAGGAGTGGCCCACGCAAAATCGGTAGAAATGTGTCTAGATGAAAGTCCAGAGATGGCATTAGAGAGAGCTATTGATGTTGTTAAGAGCGTGGATGAGGGCAAGGGAGTTTTATTATTGGTTGATATGGGTTCTTTAATAACCTTTGGGGAGTTAATAACCGAGGAAACTGGCATAAAGACGAGGAGCTTAAATAGAACAGATACTATGATGGTTATAGAAGCGGTGAGAAGGTCAATTCTTCCCGACGCAGATTTAGATGAGATAGCCGATACCCTCGAAGAAAAACTAAAATATATAAGTAGGCTAGTTAGCTTAGACAAAAAAACGAAATCCAATAGCTGGGAAAAACGCAAAGTCATAATAACCATATGTATAACGGGACAGGGCTCGGCTCAAAAAATAAAGGAGCTTTTAGAGGATGTGACCAGTAAGTATAGGGATTCAATAGATATTATACCTATTGGAGCATTAGAATCTAACATTAAAGAGGTTATATCAGACATACAAAGAAAAAATGACGTAATTGCAATAGTAGGAACAGCTAATCCCCATATGGGCGATACTATCTTTATATCCCTAGAAGATATTGTTAAAGGTTATGGTATTAATCGATTAAAGAAGCTAATAGAAAATATAGATGTTAAGCCCATCCATGAGGAAAAGAATAGTCAGGACCTTAAGCTGTTAGACTTGATTCATCCTTCATTAACTATATTTGATATGGATGTAAATTGTAAAGAAGAAGTGATTTTTAATTTGGGCAAGCTGTTAATTCAGAACAAATATGTAAGGGAAGGATTTGTTTACTCAGCACTAAATAGAGAAGAAATGGGTTCAACCTTTTTAACGGATAAAGTCACTATTCCCCATGCAGACCCTAGCTATGTAGTGAAGGAGGGAATTGCATTGGGAAAATTAAAAAAAGAAATAGATTGGAATGGAAGAAAAATTAAATTTGTCATGATGTTGGCCTTAACTTCTGAATCCATCAACATTATTGAGGAAATATGTGATTTTTTTCAAGTTAAGGATAATGTGAAAAGAATAATTGAACAAAATAAATTTGATGGAATCAAGGACATTGTGAGGACATATCAAGGGGGGAGTTAAATGTTAGGGACTGAAGAATTATTAAAGGAAGAATTGATAGTAATAGATATGAAGGCAAAGGATTCAAATGAAGCCATCGGTAAGCTTGCACAGGTATTATATAAAAATGCTTTTGTTAAAGAAAGTTACATAAAGGCCGTACAGGATAGGGAAAAGAACTTTCCAACGGGTTTGCCCACAGAGGGTGTAGGGGTGGCCATACCCCATACCGATGTAGAACACGTAAACACTCCAGCTATGGCAATAGCTGTTTTAGAAGAGCCAGTTACTTTTAGAATGATGGGAATGATAGAGGAAAAGGTGAAGGTTCAAATACTGTTTATGTTAGCTATCAAGGAATCGAAGACGCAAATAAAATTACTTCAAAGACTGATGAACATTTTTGAAGATAGAGACATCCTAGAAAAAATACATAAAAGTACAACTCCAGGGGAGATAAAGGAAATTTTCTCAGTAGTAGTTTGAGGATATTTTAGTAACTCCCTTGACTGTAGTAGGAGTAATAAAGAAAGTTTATTGCTTTTACTATAGATGAGTGACTTACAAATTTAATAAACGAAAGCAGACTCTGAGGTTTCCTTTTGAGCGATTTTAATAAATCTGTTTTACCTTCTATTACTTATTTAAAAACAGATTTATTGCATGAGCCTAAAGGATTCTCAGTGGCTGCTGAAGTAAGTTAACTTTCTCAATCACTCATCTATATATAAATTAAATTTCGATAGAAAGGTGATGATGATGTGGTAAAAAAAATCTTAATAGCATGTGGTACAGGAATATGTACCTCCACAATGGCTGCAAAAAAATTAATAGCAGCCCTTGAGAAGAGGGGCAAGGGAAATCAAGTAACAACAAGTCAATGTAAAGTATCAGAACTAGCTTCAAAGGAAAATGGCTATGACTTAATAATCTCAACTACCCAGGTAGGAGGAGATATAAAGCTGCCAGTAGTGCAAGGAGTTGCATTTTTAACAGGGGTGGGAATAGATAAAGTAGTTGATGAAGTCATAGAAAAGCTTGGCATATGAAAAAAGATTTTAAATCCTATACTTAACTGTATATATGGGGTTTAAGATAAATAATTTAAGGGGGAGTTTTATG
Organism: Clostridia bacterium; assembly: GCA_022361035.1. GTDB lineage: Bacteria > Bacillota > Clostridia > Peptostreptococcales > Caminicellaceae > JAKSBP01. The sequence continues at coordinate 9,883 of JAKSBP010000408.1, read as the reverse complement.
GAATTTTTAGATTATATTGTAGGTTTAGGTCCCAGTGTGATGATGCCCATTATTATTACTATTTTTGCAGTGCTTTTAGGTGCTAATCTTGGTAAAGCTTTAAGGGCAGGCTTAGCTGTCGGCGTGGGCTTTATAGGTCTTGGACTAGTAATTGGACTATTAAGTGACAATTTAGGGCCCGCCGCCCAGGAGATGGTTACAAAGCTAGGGCTTCAGCTAACTATAATTGACGTTGGTTGGCCAGCAGCGGCGGCCATAGCCTTTGCTTCAAAGGTTGGAGCGCTAATTATTCCCTTAGGGCTAGCTATTAATGTTATTATGCTATTGACTAATACCACACAGACAGTAAACGTTGATATCTGGAATTTTTGGCATTTTGCATTTACAGGTGCATTGGTAGCAGCAGTTACAGGAAGCACTACATGGGGGTTATTGGCAGCCGCAGTAAACATGATTATAGTAATGGTTATAGCAGATTTAACTGCCCCGGGAGTAGAAAAGTATAATGGATTACCGGGAATATCCCTTCCCCATGGTTTTTCCGGGGCCTACGTTCCAATAGCAATAGTAATCAATAAAATCTTAGACTTTATACCGGCTATAAACAAAATAAACGTAGATGCAGAAAAGCTTCAGAAGAGATTTGGTGTATTTGGTGAACCCATGCTAATGGGTACAGTTATAGGAATACTTATAGGGATTGGTGCAAGATATGATCTAAAAGGAATTCTTAATCTGGGAATTACGATGGGTGCAGTACTGGTATTGATTCCCAAGATGGCCGCTATGTTAATGGAAGGTCTTATTCCTGTCTCCGATGCGGCCCAGGCCTTCATAGAGAAGAGATTCAAGAACAGAGGGAAGATATATATTGGATTAGATTCTGCAGTAGGTATAGGACATCCGACTACCTTGTCCGTTGCCTTAGTACTTGTTCCAATAATAATACTCTTAGCAGCCATATTACCAGGCAATAAAGTGATTCCCTTTGCAGATTTAGCAGTAATCCCTTTTGCCTTAGTTATGGTTGTTCCAGTTACAAAGGGAAATGTATTTAGGACATTTATAGTAGGGCTGTTTATTATAACAGTTGGCCTATTAATAGCCACAAACCTTGCTCCCCTTCATACGGAGTGTGCCATAAATGCGAACTTCCAGATGCCCGAAGGTGCCACGATGATTTCAAGTATTTGTGATGGAGCAAATCCTCTTACCTGGGCTATAACGAGACTAATGGAATTCGAAGTAATCGGAGCTGCTATTATGGTTGCCATTGCCTTAGGTATGGCTATATACAATAGAAGTAGAATTATTAAAAAAAGCTTAAAGGTAGAAGAATGAATATAAAAGACTTGGCATTTGCTAGGTCTATAGACTAGGGGGAATTACATTGATATTAGAAAATTTAAGAAAAGAACTCATAAGGGCGGGGATACAGTTAAAGGAATATGGTCTAGTAACCTTAACCGGTGGAAATGTTAGTGCAAGAGATTATAGAACAGGATTAATAGCCATTACTCCTAGCGGTATGGAGTATCATGGCCTTGATTTAGAGGATATAGTAATTGTAGATATAGATGGAAATATAGTAGATGGAATAAGAAAGCCCTCCTCTGACCTAATCACACATTTGCAAATTTATAGAGCTAAGGAGGATATAAATGGAATTATACACACCCATTCGACCTATGCTAGCTGTTTTGCTGTATTAAATGAAAGTATACCTGTGGTATCAACAACCATGGCTAATGAAGTGGGAGGCGAAGTCCCAGTAGCAAAGTATGCTCCAGTTGGTTCCCATGAATTAGGAGAGAATATAATTGAAAAAATAGGAAGTCAGCAAGCAGTGTTATTACAAAATCATGGGGTATTTACCTTCGGGAAGGATGTCTATCATGCTTTAGTTTCAGCTGTTATGCTGGAGGATAGTGCAAAGGTATGTTACCTAGCTAAAAATATTGGAGAACCTCTTAGATTGTCCCAAGAGGAAATTAGAAGGGCAAATAACCTATACCAATATTCCTATGGACAAAACTAGGTCAAGAATCAGACATTAAATGTAATTAGAAGCAAGGGATTTTATGGAAGAAAATATATTTCATACTAGATAATCATAGCTCCATAAGGGGTAGAAAAACAAATTAATTAGGAAAATGATAAAAAGGATGATTCAATGGATTATCCTTTTTATCAACTGAGCAAATTATGTAATTTCCTCAACTATAAAACAAAAGAAACCAACAAAAAATACCTTTATATACTAAAAGTTTAGAATTGCCTTTAGAGCTAAGAAGGCTAAAATTCAAAGTATTCAGTGGTCTATAGACAAAATTAATATTATCAAAATATATAAAAAGAGTTGGTATAATACTTGCTTTATATTTATAAAAAGAACCAAACTCTAGTTAAGAAATAGTGAATATCTAAATTTACATGGTTTTTAGCTAAGTGGTATTTGTATAAATCCTAGACTGTAAATAAAAAAGGGAGGGATTTTAATGAAAATAGAAAAAGGAACATTGTTAGAAATGTATAAGCGAATGAATGAAGCAAGAGTCTTTGAAGAAAAAGTTAGTTACTTTTTCGCAAGGGGCATGGTACATGGAACGACTCATTTATCAATTGGAGAAGAAGCATCAGGAGTAGCAGCATCTATGGCACTAAATGAAGAGGATCTGATAGCAGCTACCCATAGAGGTCATAGTCAAGTTATAGGAAAGGGAATCGATTTAAACAGAATGATGGCAGAACTTCTAGGAAAGGTAACTGGTTATTGTAAAGGGAAAGGTGGCTCTATGCACATAGCAGATGTAGATGCAGGAAACCTAGGAGCCAATGGAGTTGTTGGAGGGGGACATGGTATTGCTGTGGGGGCAGCCCTAACACAGCAAATAAAAAAGAGCGGTAGAGTAGTATTATGTTTTTTTGGTGACGGTGCTGCAAATGAAGGAAGCTTCCATGAAGCTTTAAATCTGGCATCGGTATGGAAATTACCAGTAATATTTTACTGTGAAAATAATTTATATGGAATGTCAACTCCAATCTCAAAGCATATGAATATAGAAGATATTGCAAAGCGGAGCAGCTCCTATGGGATACCAGGGTATATTGTAGATGGAAATGATGCCATAGCAGTATATCAAAGAGTAAAGGAAGGGGCAGAGTACGTAAGAAAGGGTAAGGGTCCAATACTAATTGAAAGTAAAACATATAGATGGGTAGGACATTCAAAGAGTGATGCCAATGTGTATAGAACAAAGGAAGAAATAGAAGAATGGAAGAAAAAATGTCCAATTAAGAGATTAAAAAAATATCTTCTGGAGAAGAAAGTGTTAAGGGAAGATGAAATAGAGGCCATAGAGAAGAAGGTAATTTATGATATAGAAGCATCGGTGGAATTCGCCAACAATAGTGAAAATCCACCGATAGAGAGTTTGCTTGAGGATGTATATGGGTAGGGGAGGTAAAAGGATGAAAGAGATGACATATGCCGAAGCTATAAGGGAAGCAATGAGTGAAGAAATGAGAAGGGACGAGGACGTTATATTTATTGGCCAAGATATAGGTCTATACGGAGGAGCATTTGGAGTGTCGGTTGGAATGTTTGAAGAATTTGGAGAGGAAAGGGTAAGGGATACACCTATTTCAGAAGCAGTAATTGCAGGAGCCGCCACAGGAGCAGCAGTAACAGGACTGAGACCAATCGCAGAGATAATGTTTATGGATTTTACTACAATAGCAATGGATGCCATTGTCAATCAAGCCGCAAAGATAAGATACATGTTTGGGGGAAAGGCTAGGGTGCCTATGGTACTTCGTTGTCCTGCCGGTTCAGGCACAGGAGCAGCGGCACAACACTCTCAAAGTCTAGAAGCATGGTTTTGTCATGTGCCAGGATTAAAAGTGGTAGCCCCTTCGACACCAGCAGATGCCAAGGGGCTTCTAAAAGCTGCCATCAGGGATGATAACCCAGTAATATTTGTGGAACAGAAGCTATTATATAAGAAAAAGTGTAGGATTCCAGATGACGAAGACTTAATCATACCCCTAGGAAAGGCAGATATAAAGAGAGAAGGAGGGGATGTGACAATAGTTACATATGGAAGAATGGTTGAAAAGGTTTTAAATGTGGCTCAGGAAGTAGCTAAGGAAGGAATAAATGTGGAGGTAGTGGACCCAAGAACGCTTGTGCCCTTAGATAAAGAGACAATTATAAACTCTGTTATCAAAACTGGAAGGGTAATAGTTATAAACGAAGCTGTTAAGACTGGAGGATATGCCGGAGAAATAGCAGCAATAATTACAGAGAGTGAGGCCTTTGACTATCTAGATGCTCCAGTATTGAGATTGGCAGGTAAGGATGTGCCAATTCCATACAATCCAGAATTGGAGAAGGCAGTAATTCCAAGTGAGGGTGATATTAAAGAAGCAATATATAGAGTGATGAACAGATAAAGGAGGGAGGATGATATGGCAACTAAAGTAGATTTTTCTTCATATCCAAGGGTTAGAGCCACTCCAGCTGCTAGGAGAGCGGCACGTGAAAGAGGAATAAAACTTTCAGAGATTAAGGGTACAGGATTAGAGGGTAGAATCCAGCTATATGATGTAGAGAATTTAAAAAGTATAGAAAAAACAAAAAAAAGAGCCACACCCTTAGCTAAAAGTATTGCTAAGATTCATGGTGTAGATATAGAAGTCCTTGAGGGCAGCGGCTTTAGAAATAAAGTATTAAAGGCGGATGTGGAAAAACACTTAGCTGAAGAAAGGCAAAGGGCCAAGGGAAAAGAAGAAAAGTGCAAAATCATTCCCCTTACTCCTATGCGAAGGGTGATTGCCCAGAGAATCAGCAATAGTTACTTTACGGCTCCAAGCTTTACCTTAAATATAGATGTAGATATGACTAAAACAAAGGCATTAAGGGAAGAAGTAAAGGAGCTTATACTTATTGAATTGGGAAATAAAATTACCTTTACAGATATAATTATTATGGCTGTTTCAAAGGCTCTTATGAGATACCCAATCCTAAATGGATCTCTGATTGAGGAAGGGATTTTATTACATGAATACGTTAATATGGGCTTAGCAGTTGGCTTAGATGAAGGGCTATTGGTACCAGTTATAAGGGATACCCACAGAAAGTCTCTAAGAGAAATCCTTAGTGACACAAAGGATGTAATTGAACGGGCCAAAAACAATAGGCTTTTGCCCCATGAAATGGAGGGAAGTACATTTACCATTAGTAACCTAGGAATGTTTGGAATAACCCACTTCACTCCCATTATTAATCAGCCTAATAGTGCTATTTTAGGTGTAAATACAATAACAGATAAAATGGTAGTACTAGGAGGGGAGCCTAGGGTTAGACCAATAATGACCCTAAGCCTTACAATAGATCATAGAATTGTAGACGGGGCTCCAGGTGCTAAGTTTCTACGATACATAAAGGAACTGCTTGAAAATCCAATACAGCTTTTGATTTAAAAGAATATAGAAGCAGTCTTAGCACCTGTAACTAGAATATATAGAGAGGAGTTTTAATATGGCATCAGAAATAATAATGCCTAAAGCAGGTATGGCTATGGAAAGGGGAAGGGTGGTCAAATGGTTTAAAAATGAAGGAGATAAAGTGGAAAAGGGAGAAGCCATACTGGAGATATTGACGGATAAAGTGAATATGGAAGTTGAGGCTGAAATAAATGGTACACTTTTAAAAATATTAGCCCATGAAGGAGAGGAACTTCCTGTATTTACAACTATAGGTTATATAGGAGAAGAAGGAGAAGAGATATCCATAAAAGAAGAAAGAAAGGAAATAAAGAAAGAGGAAAAGCCTGAGGAGGTGGAAAAGTATAGGGAAAATAAAGGAGGAGAGAAATATGATGTGATTGTTATTGGAGGGGGTCCAGCAGGCTATGTAGCTGCCATAAGGGCTTCACAGCTAGGAGGAAAAGTGGCCTTGATTGAAAAGGATGTAGTAGGTGGAACCTGCCTTAATAGAGGATGCATCCCTACTAAAACCTATCTTAAAAATGCTGAAACTATAGAAAATATTAAACATTCAAATAGGAGAGGTATAATTCTTGAAGATTTAAAGATGAGAATTGATATGAAGAAGGTAGTAAGTGAAAAAAATAGAGTAGTTCAGACCCTTACCACAGGGATTATGTCACTGCTAAAGAGCTATGGGATTACTACCTATAGGGGAATAGGAAAAATAGGGAAGGATAAAAAAGTCATAATTAGTAATGGTCAGATTATAGAAGGTAGAAAGATAATACTGGCTGGAGGTTCTAAGGTAGCTAGAATCAATATACCAGGTGTAGATAGTCCCTTAGTTATCACTAGTGATGAGATTTTAGATTTGCAGGAAATCCCTAAAAGATTGATTGTTATAGGTGGTGGGGTTATAGGAGTAGAACTTGCCACAGTATTTAATTTATACGGTAGCCAAGTTACCATAATTGAGATGGAAGACATGATAGTGCCTACAATGGATAAAGATGTTTCAAAGGAGTTATCGAAAAATCTTGAAGCCAAAGGAATAAGAATATTTACATCCACAGGGGTTGAGAAAATAGAGGAGATAGATAATAAATTAAAAATATATCTAGGGAATAATGATAGTATAGAAGGGGAAAAAGCACTACTATCAATTGGTAGAGTGCCAGATTTAGATGGAATAGGGGACATAAGTTTCCAAATGGAAAGAGGAAGGATAAGAGTTAATGAATATATGGAGACCAGCATTAAAGACATATACGCACCTGGAGATATAAATGGGCTTAATATGTTGGCCCATGCAGCCTTTAAAATGGGAGAGGCATCGGGCGCTAATGCCATGGGAGAAAATGAAAAAGTTAACTTGTCTAATGTTCCAAAATGTATATATACATTACCGGAGGTAGGCTCTGTAGGATTAACTGAGGATGAAGCTAGAAAGAAATATGATGTAGCAATAGGGCGGTTTAATTTTGGTGCAAATGGTAGGGCATTGGCTTCAGGTGAAGGGGTAGGATTTGTGAAAGTAATAGTAGATAAAAGATATGGAGAAATTTTAGGTGTACATATAATAGGGCCGGGGGCAGCAGAAATAATTAATGAGGCAGGGGCCTTAATGGAAATGGAGATAACAGTTAATGAAGCCGTTAAGATTATCCATGGTCACCCAACCTTTTCCGAGGCTTTTGTGGAGGCCTGTGGAGATGCATTGGGATGCTGTATTCATTTACCTAAAAAGTTTGCATAATACACATTAAAGTAAAGGGAAGGAATAAAAATGAAAAGTATAGATGTTACTTTAAATAATGAAGCTGGATTACATGCAAGACCTGCAAGTATGTTTATAAGGGAAGTGCTGAAATATTCATCGGATGTAAAAGTAATTAAAGATGAACAAGAATATAACGGTAGAAGTATTATGGGCATATTAAGTATGGGAGCAATAAAGGGCAGTAAATTAACTATTATATGTGAAGGAATAGATGAAAGTGAAGCAATAATAGGACTGAAAAAATTAATAGACAGTAATTTTGGAGAGTAGGCCCTTGGGGAATTTAAATATAGCCATAAAATTATGGTTAGCTATATAAAGGTGTTGAGGATGGTTTGGGGGGAGAAAGATTGATATATGTTAAAAATGACAATAATAATCCATACTTTAATTTAGCCCTTGAAGAATATGTGTTTGATAGCCTAGATAGGGATGATGATTACCTACTATTATGGCAAAATGAGCCTACAATAGTTGTTGGAAAGCATCAAAACACTATTGAAGAGATAAATATGGATTTTATAAGGGAGAATAATATAAATGTTGTTAGAAGACTTTCTGGAGGAGGGGCCGTGTATCATGATCTAGGTAATCTTAACTTCACCTTTATTATTAGGAATGAAGATAATAGCTCCTTTGATTTTAAAAGATTTACACTTCCCATTATTAATGGATTAAAAAACCTTGGGATAGAGGCTGAATTTAATAGCAGAAATGATTTAGCAATAAAGGGCAAGAAGTTTTCAGGGAACTCTCAATATATGAGAAAAAACAGACTTCTTCATCATGGAACTCTACTATTCAATTCAGATTTAGAAATGCTAGTAAAGGCCCTAAATGTCTCTGATGAAAAAATAATTTCTAAGGGAATTAAATCCATTAGAAGTAGAGTGACAAATATTAGTGAGCATCTGAGCTTAGATATAACCATATCTCAATTTAAGGAATTACTTTTGGAATATTTGTTTGAAGGTAAAGAAATGAATAAGTATGAATTGAGTAGAGAAGAGATTGAAGAAGTTGAAAAACTGATGAGTAAAAAATATATGACCTGGAAATGGAATTATGGGGAGTCCCCTAGGTTTAATGTAAAAAAATCAAAAAAATTCAATAGTGGAAGGGTAGAAGCTCTTATTTATGTGGAAAGGGGTATGATAAAGAATTTTAAATTCTATGGAGATTTTTTTGGCAGTGGTGATTTGAGGGATATTGAAGATAAATTAATTGGTCATAGATATGATAGGGAAGAAATGGAGAAAGTTCTTTTGTGTGTAAACATGGAACGATATTTTGCAAATATTTCTGTAGATGAGATATTAAGTTGCATTATCTAGACTTCACTATACCTTAAGAACATAAAATACATGGTGAATAGTCCATAAAACATTATATTTATATACTATCCTATAGAAAATAGGTTATACTGGTTATATAGAAAATGGGATTGGGGTTGTCTGTATGGATATTAGTAAAATGAAGGCAGACTTATACTGTATAAATTGCAATGAAGATACTCCCCATGAGGTAATATATATCGGAGAAAATATAGAAAAAATCACTTGCTTAGAATGTAATACATATTTAGAAATTGATAAAAATCTTGCTCTATCTAATTATGCAGTTGATATATTTAAAAGAGTATCAAGTAAGCCTGAAAGAATGAGTAAGGAAATCAAGGAAGACCTGTCAAAATTTCTATCTTCTATTCCTGTTAGGGTTGTAACTAAGCCCTATAGGATGATAAAAGAGTATAGAAAGTTAAAGGAAATCACTGGAGAAAAGAGAGTAAAATAAATAGATAATATTAAGGGGAGCTTAAATAATCGGCTCCCTTAGTATATATAAATAATCGATTTATTTGTATATAGCTGATATAATTAAGTCGAAAAAGGAAAAAAATTATAATTTCCTGGGAAATATGTAGAAATACATTTAAAGCTTAACCTAATTTTAAGATGAAGGGGCGATATAATGCGAGTAGGAATAGGATATGATGTACATAAACTAGTTGAAGGAAGAAAGCTTATCTTAGGAGGAGTAGATATTCCCTACGAAAAAGGATTATTAGGACACTCCGATGCCGATGTTTTACTCCATGCCATTAAAGACGCAATGTTAGGGGCGGTAGCCCTAGGAGACATTGGTAAACATTTTCCAGATACCGATGAAAGATATAGGGGAGTTTCAAGCATCAAACTACTTATAGAAGTAAACAAAAGGCTAAGGGAAAAAGAATATAAAGTTAACAACATAGATTCAATTATAATTGCAGAAAAGCCTAAAATGGCACCGTACATAGAAGAGATAAGGCAAAACATTTCAACTGCATTAAATGTTGATATAGATTGCATTAATGTTAAAGCCACAACAACAGAAAGCCTTGGATTCACAGGCAAGGGAGAGGGAATTGCTGCCCAGGCAGTGGTGAGTGTTGAGAAAATAAGGTGAGTTGAATTTAAATGAAATTAAATTTTATTAAGTTTGTTAGGCACTCTTCTATATAGATGTGTGCTTGAGAAAGTTAACTTACTACAGCAGCCACAGAGAATCCTTTAGGCTCATGCAATAAATCTGTTTATAGATAGGTAATAGAAGGTAAAACAGATTTAT